>PCAP01000019.1 GCA_002731215.1 Acidobacteriota bacterium
CAGATGGGATGGCAATGGGCGTTGCTGTCTACCTGGGTTCTAAAGCTCTGGGGGGCCGCTTCCAGGAAATTTCCTGGGTTATGTGGGCACTCGGTGCAATCTTTGTTCTTCGGTTCCTATTTATACCGCTGGAGTGAGAGGGGTCTGCCGGGTATGTGGCCGACGGAGTGGGTCGACGGTTATCTTTACCCTGGCTATCACTGAGCAGTATCTGCCGATTTGGGGTAGGGAAGGAGTGCGTGGGCGACATTGTCGAGTGCGTCGACGGCTTTGCTGAACCCATCTCCGGCCTCCTTCAATTCGCGAAGTTGTTTGCGAGGTCTCAGCCAGGTAGCCGAAGCTATAAGAGCTAGTGGCAATCGGATCTTGCGAGTTGTTATACCGTCTTGTGACATCCAGGCACGCCGTGCGGCCTTAGAGTCAGGGCCAGGCAAGGGGCGATCGGCATGGTCAGAAATAACGCGGACAGATGTAAACGGAACGCTGTTCTCAGCAGCTATTTTTGCCCAGACTGAGCCTTCCATTTCGACAAGCTGCGCATCGCTGCCCGAGCGGATACGGTCGCGAATGGTAGCGTCGTATAGTGGTTCATCTACGGTTACTGCGATGGCCCTTTTGCATGGAATACTTGCTTCATTAAGGGTGCGAAGGACTTTTTCTAAGAGCGCCGTATCTGAGTGGGCTGCAGTTGCATGGGGATGGAGCGGGTCGCGCCACTCTTGGACCGCCCAAGTTGACCCCGCTGCATGCTTTTTGTCGAGCGCCCCGGCTATTCCGACGTTTATTACCGCCTCGGGTTGTAAATTGCGTATCGCGTCAGAAAAAGTTTTGTCTCCCCTTCTTCCCATTCCGGCAGCTAACAAGGCTACGGAGCCATTCTCTCCTCTCCCATGGGTCAGTTTATTAGCTGGTGTTCCGCCAATCCGCAGATACCGAGCGAATGGCCGCAGCTCGAACTCTACAGCGGCGACAAAAAGGATATTGGGGCTGGATGTGCGCTTCCGATTATTCGACATGTATCTAATTCTAGCCTTGGTGAGTCATGGCTGAGTTGCACGATTCGGTGAGTAAAGTTCCAGGCGTCGGGATAGTAAGAGCTGCTGCCCTAAGACGTCGTGGAATTCAGACTGTCGAGGATTTGTTGCTACAGCTGCCATTTCGATACGAAGACCGGTCCAAGGTTTCTTCGATTTCCGAGTTAATAGTCGGTGAAAGCTACACCTTTAACGTGAAAGTTAACCGGATTCAGCGACTGGGGCATAGGCGCCGGAACCGTGTCGAAGCCGTGGTGAGCGACGAGACTGGTGAATTGAAGGTTGTGTGGTTCCGGCAGCCGTACGTTGCTGATGCGATCGCTAAAGGTGACGCTGTTTCGGTTTTCGGGAAAGTCGTTGAACACGATGGAAATCCGCAGCTTGTCAATCCGGTTTTGGAACGAGGTGGCGGACTCCACTTGGGAAGGCTAGTCCCGATCTATAGGCGAATCGGCAAGTTAACGCCCGGAGTTCTTAGACGACTAATCGACGCCTGCATTGACCTTGTTGGCGAAATTCCTGAATCGCTGCCAGATTTGACGAGACGCCGCTTACAGCTTGCTGGTCGTCACGAAGCTCTGGTCGGCATTCATAGACCGGCTAGCACAGCAGACCCAAGTGTTCTAAATGCAGCACGCTCAACGGCGCATCAGCGGCTGGTTTGCGAAGAATTTCTGTCGTTACAGACAGTGCTGCAATTACAGCGCACACAGGAAAAGAACGAACTCTTGGGACCGGTGATGATATTTGATGAAACTAGTGTCGCAGCAATTCTGGAGGTTTTGCCCTTCAGGCTTACTCCCGGGCAAGACGCTGCTCTCTGGACGATTCTTTCCGACATGAAAAGCCGGGTTCCGATGCATCGGTTATTGCAAGGAGATGTCGGGTGCGGAAAGACAGCCGTGGCCGGCGGTGCTCTATTGGCTGCAGCAACCGCAGGTTACCAGGCAGCAATTATGGTTCCCACTGAACTTCTTGCCCGTCAACATTCACGTTGGCTTGCGCCGTGGGCAGCTTCCCAAGGCGTAAGCATAGAGTGCCTGACTGGCACTACTAGCTCCGGATCAAAGGAGCAGATCCTGGGCGGGCTAGCCAACGGTGATACCAAAATCCTGGTTGGCACCCATGCTTTATTGGAACCCGAAGTATTGTTCTCTAAACTGGGATTAGCAGTGATCGACGAACAACATCGGTTCGGTGTTCGGCAGCGCGCATCACTACGCGAAAAGGGCGGGGCAAATCATCATCAATGTCCCCATTTGCTGGTGATGACTGCGACGCCGATACCACGGACCTTGGAACTTACAGTGTACGGGGATCTCGATGTGTGCACGATCGATGACATGCCTCCCGGGCGCCAACCGGTCATATCCCAAGTGGTTCCCGCAACTAATTGGAGCCGAGTCGTAGAGATGCTTGTTGAGACCGTCCACCGTGGCGAACAGGCGTATGTTGTTACGCCTCGCATAAAGGAAGGAGATGACGAGTTGTCCGCCGCTGTCCAACTGCAAGCCGAGCTGCAACGCCAATTATCAGGTGTCCGTATTGGGCTATTGCACGGGAAACAAGCTCAGGATGAAAGGTCTTCGACGATGGAAAGTTTCAGGGCTGGCCAGATTGACGTCCTGGTATCGACTACGGTCGTTGAGGTCGGTGTGGATGTCACTAATGCCACGTTGATGGTTATCGGCCATGCTGAGCGCTTCGGATTAGCGCAGCTACATCAGTTACGTGGGAGGGTGGGAAGAGGTAGCGTCCAAGCAACCTGTGTCTTCCTTGCCCATGAGCCGCTTTCGAAAAATGCCCAGTCACGTCTAAAAGCTGTCCAGTCTACGACGGACGGTTTTGAACTCGCTGAAACGGATTTGTCATTGCGTGGCCCAGGGGAGTTGCTCGGCACCCGTCAGGCGGGTGTGGCTGGCTTGAGAGTTGGTGACCTGTTCCGTGACCATGAATGGCTCGAATTGACATGTAAGGAAGCTCGAAGATTGGTCGTGGCCGAGGACGATGAAAGTGTTGAGTATTGCCAGCGGATTCGGCGTTATTGGGGACGTAGATTTGCTATGACGCAAACAGGATGAGTTTACGAATCATTGCCGGAAAGGCGAAAGGGCGACGGCTGAAGGTGCGCCAAGTAGATGGCTTACGGCCGACCAGTGATCGGGCCCGCGAGACTTTGTTTAATATATTGGCACCCCAGATTTCTAATGCACGATTCCTCGACATGTTTGCCGGTTCAGGTGCGGTTGGAATTGAGGCTTTGAGCAGGGGTGCTGCGGCAACCGTGTTTATCGAGCAAGACGAGCGAGTGGCGGTAGAACTAGAGACTAACCTTGAACTCTGTTGTTTTTCTGTTCTCGGAAGAGTGGTTCGTGGCTCCTGGCATGATGCTTTGCCCCGTGTAAAGGCTACTGAGAACCCTTTCGACATTGTCTTTTTAGACCCTCCGTACGATTGGGCTGATGCTCATACCTGCTTAGCAGCAGTCTTCGACCAAGCAATGGTCAGCGTAAATGGTGTGGCAATTGTGGAACATCGCTCGACGCGAGACGTACAATTGGCCGAAGGTCTGGAACTGTTACGTCGGGTCAATGTGGGCGACACTTCGTTCTCCATGTTTGCGTTACGAGGAAAAGCTTAGATACTTGACCCAAAGCGATAAGTGGCCGGGTATTGATTCACTCTTCCCTGGTATAATCCGCGATTCGTAGTAGTGGCATCCGGTCCAACGGAAGGCCGCTTGATCCACACCCCACCCCTGAGGACAGAATGGATCACATTGCCGTTTATCCGGGTTCGTTCGACCCGATGACGAACGGGCATATTGAGATTGTTAGCCGGGCGAAAGCTCTCTTCGATGAAGTGCATATTGGCATCCTGCGTCACCCGCAGAAACAGTCTTTGTTTTCGGTCGAAGAACGTATTGAGATGATCGACGATATCTATGTTGATACGCCCGAGGTTACTGTCCAGGCGTTTGAAGGGTTGCTCGTAGACTTTGCGGCCAGTGTTGGGGCCCATGCCATTATCCGAGGCTTAAGGGCGGCAACAGACTTTGAATATGAGCTTCAGATGGCATTGATGAACCGCCGTTTGCAGGATCGGGTCGAGACTTTGTTCATGGTTCCACACGAGGAGTTTACGTTTGTATCATCGAGCCTCGTGAAAGAAGTGTTTACACTCGGGGGGTCCATCAGCGGCCTGGTGCCACCGTCCGTGGAGGAACTGATGGCTGAGAAAGTCCAAGGTCGCCAGGAAGGAAATTGCTAGCGTGGAGATCGTCGATCGATTGACGCAAATCAGCCCGTCTGCAACCTTGGCCTCGGCCGAGAAGGCAGCTCGATTGGTGGCCCAGGGCCTAGATGTCATTGATCTAGGGCAAGGACTACCAGATTTTTCCACGCCCAAGAATATTTGCAATGCAGGAATCACCGCTATCAGTGAGGGGCATACTCGTTACACCGCTAATTCAGGTCTGCCGGAGTTGCGCGACGCAATCGCTGAGCGGTATGGGACTTTATATGGTGTTGAGTATGACCGCTCCGAGACCATAATCACCTGTGGTGGTAAGCACGCGCTGTACTCTGCCTTTCAGGCGCTGGTCGAAGATGGTGACGAAGTCATCATCCCAACGCCATATTGGGTGTCCTTTCCGGCGCAGGTTCGTATCGCTGGTGGCCAACCTGTTTTCGTCGGTACGCGCGAAGAAGATGACTTTATCGTCAATGCCCAGGATATTGACGATGCTTGTAGCGAGAAAACAAAGGCGATCATTCTCAATACACCGAGCAATCCCTCTGGTGCTGTTATCCCGTCCTCGGTACTAAAAGACATCGGGCGTATTGCTATTGATCGTGATCTGGTCATCGTCGTTGACGAGACGTACGATCAGTTTTTGTACGAGGGGGCGACACATAGCTCGCCCTTAGGTCTAGGGTCCGAGGCTAAGCCGGTGACTCTATCGATTGGTTCATGTTCAAAGACTTGGGCCATGACAGGGTGGCGGATCGGTTGGGCTACTGGACCGCGTAAGTTGATTGGCTCCATGAGTCGTTTGCAAAGCCATCTCACCTCGAATCCTACATCGATCAGCCAATGGGCAGCTGTGGAAGCCTTGACTGGTGACCAGAGTGCTGTTGCCGACATGCTGGCTGCGTTTTCTGAACGCCGTGAAGTGGTGTTGAAACAACTTAGGTCGATGCCAGGGGTTACCTGTGGACAGCCGATGGGCTCTTTCTACGCCTTTCCCAACGTCTCGGGTACATTCAACAATCGCATCACAACCTCGGATGACCTGGCTACCTATCTGATAGACGAGGCGCAGGTCGTGACCGTCCCAGGAAGTGCGTTTGGCCGTGATGGTTTCCTGCGTGTTTCGTTTGCCGTGGAGATAAACCGTTTGCAGGAAGCCCTGCACCGGATATCAGAGGCCTTAAGTGCGATCGTGGTGTGAGTCGCTTCGCACTTGAGTCGGAGTTCGATCCGCAGGGCGATCAGCCGACAGCGATCGCCGAGCTGGTCGGGAACCTAAATCGTGGTCACGCGCACCAAGTATTACTTGGGGTTACGGGCTCGGGAAAAACTTTTACGATCGCTAAGGCAGTCGAGGAAGTACAGCGGCCAACCCTGGTAATCGCCCATAATAAGACGCTTGCGGCGCAGCTCTATCAGGAATTTAAAGGATTTTTCCCGAAAAATTCCGTGGAGTACTTCGTTTCCTACTACGACTATTACCAGCCGGAAGCATATATACCTTCGACCGACACATATATTGAAAAGGAAACGGCGATTAACGAGGAGATTGATCGACTTCGGCATTCAGCTACTCGTGCTCTATTCGAGCGCCGCGACGTGCTCATCGTCGCTTCAGTTTCATGTATCTACGGACTCGGGTCGCCGGAGGCGTACTACGGCATGCTGGTTCCTTTGTCCGTGGGAGACAAATATCCACGGCAAGAGTTTCTTCGGCGACTTGTAGAGGTGCACTACACGAGGACCTCCGGCGATCTTGAGCGTGGTCGTTTTCGGGTTCGCGGCACAGATATTGAGATATTCCCGGCCTATGGGCAGGATGCGCTGCGAGTTGTTTTTGAAGGCGATGTAATTGCCAACTTGGTTTCCATAGATCCGCTGTTCGGGGATGCTCAGGACAGCTTCGAAAGTTTTTCGCTTTACCCGGGTTCTCACTATGTATCGACAAATGAAGAACGACAGGCAGCGATCGGGTCTATCAAGGAGGAACTTGATCATCATTTGGGTGTTCTGCAAGAAGACGGCAAACTTCTAGAGGCGCAGCGGATTCATCAGCGGACTAGCTTTGATCTGGAGATGATGCAGACCATTGGCTATTGCCATGGCATCGAAAATTACTCCCGGCATATCACCGGTCGGGGGGCGGGTGAGCCCCCACCAACTCTAATCGAATACATGCCGTCCAATTACATGGTTGTCATCGACGAGAGCCACATGACTGTGCCGCAGTTGCGAGGGATGCACGCGGGGGATCGTTCTCGAAAACTCAACCTCGTCGAACACGGTTTCCGGTTACCGTCAGCGCTCGACAATCGGCCACTGACGTTTGATGAATTCGAGGGGCTTGTGGAGCAAGCGATTTATGTTTCGGCAACGCCGGGTCCCTACGAGTTGAATTGTACCGAAGGTGTGGTTGTCGAGCAGGTGATCCGGCCCACTGGACTTACCGATCCGGAAATCGAGGTCAGGACAGCGCATGGCCAAATCGATGACCTCCTTGAAGAGGTCCGCTGGCGCGCAGAAAAGAACCAGCGGGTTTTGGTGACAACTCTCACCAAGAAGATGGCAGAAGAACTAACCACTTACTACCGTGGGCTCGGCGTGCGGGTTCGGTACATGCACGCGGACGTTGACACACTTGATCGGGTCAAGCTTCTCCGGGACTTTCGGGCTGGTGATTTCGACGCCCTGGTAGGGGTAAATCTCTTACGTGAGGGACTTGACCTACCCGAGGTGACACTAGTTGCTGTGCTGGACGCTGATAAGGAAGGATTTCTCAGGTCGACAACGTCACTCGTGCAAACATCGGGCCGGGCTGCCCGCAATGTTGAGGGCCGGGTGATCCTTTATGCGGACAAGATCACCCGATCCATGCGTGAAGCGATGGAAGAGACAGAACGTCGGCGTAGGCGGCAAGAAATTTTTAACGAAAAAAATGGGATTACGCCGGAGACGATTGTCAAACGTATCTCGGACGCATTCGGTGAGTTCTTTGAGAAGGATTATGTTGATTTGGTGGACGTCGATCCGGCGTTGTTAATGAGCGAGGATGCGCTTGTGAGGAAGCTCGAGGAACTGGACAAAGAGATGCACGTGGCTGCAGACGCTCTTGATTTTGAGCGAGCCGCTACAGTTCGGGACCGCATCCAGGAGCTCAAACGACAGCGTGTGCAAGGAGTGTCATAGGCTAAGGAATTGGCCTTATAGAAAAATGCCGATTGCGACTCTTCGGAAGATTGCTCTCACACTGCCTGCCTCGGCCGGAGTTTATCTTTTCAAAGACGAAAAGGGTCGGACTATCTACGTTGGCAAGGCAAAGAGCATCCGTGATCGGGTCCGATCCCACATTTCCGGTGCTCCGAAACTCGGCCCGAAACAGGAAGCAATGCTTGAGGAAGCGTTCACTATCGACTTCATCGTCACAGACACTGACCTTGAGGCGCTGGTACTCGAAAACAGTCTTATTAAGCAGAACAGGCCGCGATTCAACGTATTACTTCGCGACGACAAGAATTATCCGTATCTTCGAATGGTGGTGTCGGAACGCTTTCCGCGGCTTCAGTTCGTGCGCGGGGCCAAGAACGATGTTGAGAAATATTTCGGACCCTACATACCTGCAAGCACAGCGCATATGACACAGCTGCTTGCTTATCGATACTTTGGCATAAGGCCCTGTAATATCGATATTGATGGATCTTGGGAGCGGCCGTGCTTGTATTACGACATTGGGGAGTGCTCCGGACCATGTGTAAAAGACCTGTGTGATGAAATCCAGTATCGCGAGCATGTTAAGGAGGCGTTGCTATTTCTTGATGGACGAGGAGCTCGTCTGCATGATGATCTAGAGGCCAAGATGAATGCCGCTGCAGAAAACCAGGAATATGAAAGCGCCGCTCATTATCGTGACCTTCTCAGCACGGTTCGTCTCACGGCACGGGATCAGAAGATCGCTTCAAGCAGCCTCGATGACCGTGACCTTTTTGCCACCCACCGAGTCGGCGATCGAATCGCCTTGCAAGTCTTTTTGGTCCGCCGGGGTATCGTCGTGGATCGGAAGGAGTTCTTTTGGGACGGTGTGGCCGAGAGCGATGATGGCGCGATTCTTGCCTCATTTTTGCAGCAGTATTACCACGGTGAAAAGTACTTCCCGCCTGAGGTATGCGTGCCGTTTGAGCTTGAGGAGCAGAGGACGATCGAAGCGTGGCTTCGGCAGGGCCGGGGTGGTGCAGTCAAAATTTCTGTACCGCAGCGTGGTGAAAAGAAGCGATTGCTCCAGCTAGTTGCGAACAACGCCGAGCTGGCTTTTAAGGGTCGATACGGTCGTAGCTCGGACGAAGCTGGCGCTCGTATGCTTCAAGAAATAATGGACTTGAGTAGCCCACCTAAGGTAATCGACTGTGTTGATATTTCTGAGGCGCAAGGCTCAGGGATGGTTGCAGCATTGGTTCGTATGTGTGCGGGAGAGGCAGACAAAAGCGGCTACAAGCGCTTCAAGCTACGCGACATAAATGGCCCAGATGATTACCGAGCGGTCGCCCAGGTTGTAAGGCGGCATTTCAAACGTGTGGTTGCTGGAGAGTACCAACCCCCAGATTTCTTACTCATTGACGGTGGACGAGGGCAGCTTAATGCCGCACGGCAAGAACTGGACGAACTTGGGGTGTCAGCCCAACCCGTCGGGGCAATCGCGAAAGAACAGGAGGCCCTGCACTTTGCTAGCGCGAGGAGGCCCATTCCTTTGGTTCGCTACCCGGAGGCGATGAGGCTGTTGCAACGGGTTCGTGACGAGGCACATCGTTTCGCGATCACTTATCACCGCAAACTAAATCAGAAGCGGATGCGTGAGTCAGTGCTTGACGATATTCCGGGTATCGGGGAGAAGCGAAAGCTCGACTTGCTGCGCAGATTCGGCTCGGTAAAGAAAATCAAAGAAGCCGACATGTCAGTATTGGAAGCCGTTGTTGGTCCGAAAACGGCTCGCAGAGTCTACGACCATCTCGCTGATAGCTAACCGGTCCACCGGCATTAGTTGGCAGAAGATTTGATGTGGATGACGCGAGTACGGACGGCGTGTAGCATCGCGGCATGAACTACGGTGATATCGTCCTCCAGGTTGGAGTCCTCCTGTTCGCGCTTTCGTTCCACGAGATGGCACACGCCTGGGCCGCCTATAGGCTAGGGGATACCACGGCAAAAGACGAAGGTCGCCTGACAATGAACCCAATTGTTCACGTTGACCCGATAATGACTGTTCTGTTCCCGGCGATTCTGATCCTAGTTGGGTCTCCGGTAGTTTTTGGGGCTGCCAAGCCTGTGCCTGTGAATACTTGGAACCTTCGTAACCCCAAGCGTGATCACATGTGGATCGCCGCAGCCGGACCGGCTAGCAACGTGATTCTGGCAACAGTTTCGATCGTCTTAGTGAACATTGTTTGGCGTCCGCTGCAGATTGCGGACGCGATGGGGCAAGATTGGGCTGGGATGATTGCGCAGGTATTGTTTTTGTGCGTGGGCATCAACCTCGTTTTGGCGACGTTCAATATGATTCCCATCCATCCACTTGATGGTTCCTGGATCCTGTCGCGATTTCTCTCTGGAAACATGGAAACTGCTTACGCGACGCTCCGTCCATACGGATTCCTTATCCTGATATTTCTAATGTATACGGGAGTGCTGTGGGAGTTCATTAACCCGGTCATGCGCTTTGCCAGTATGTTCCTGCCGTAGCCTGCACGTGAAACTATTGTCCCGTGATTGACGATCGCTACCGCGTCAAAATCAGTGCGTTTGAGGGGCCGCTTGATCTTCTTCTGCATCTGGTCCGAGTACGGGAAATTGAGATCCGTGACCTGGAGCTGGCTGAAATAACGGGTGAGTACTTGGAGATGCTTCGTTTTCTTGAGGAAATCGACCTCGAATTAGCGAGCGAATTTCTTGAAGTTGCCGGGAGTTTGGTCAGATTGAAGGCACAGGCATTATTGCCCAGCCCCTCAGCCGCTGCTGATGCTGAGGCCTTAGCAGCCGAGGCAGAAGCGCTTTTGGAGCAATTGGTTGGACATCACGTGACACGAATGGCGGCACAGGACTTAAGGGCCCGGGAAACTAAGGTTGCGTCGGTATGGTTTCGTGGCGAATCAGAACCGAGTGGAGTTACTGCGGAGCAAACCGAAGTCGTCGAGGCAGACTTATTCTCTCTTGTTGCCGCCTTCCGAGGTCTTTTACAGGATCTTGATTCGCCTTCGCTATTCTCGATCAGCGCAGATGAGTATCCGGTGACTGAGCGCGTCGAGTTTCTACGTAGCGAGCTCCATGATGGAAGCCCGATTCCATTCAGCAATCTTTTTGCTAAGGGGGATCCTCGCGGTAAGCTGATTGCAACCCTTCTGGCCCTACTAGAATTGATTCGATCCGGTGAAGCCCGTGCGTTTCAGGAGGTCATGGGCGGGAAGATTATGATTTTCCCTGTCGAGATCGTGGAGCAAATTCAGTGAACAGTGAGTTGGTCGAGGAACTGGCTAGCAGTATTGACGGCATAGATGTTGGCAAGGATGCTGCGGGCACAGCAAGCAATCTGCAAGCTGAGCAAGAAGTTGTTTTAAATGAGGTGGTGCCCGTTCTTGAAGCCCTGTTGTACGCTGCCGAGGAGTCAGTGGCAATCGAGGAAATTGTTGAGGTGATTGTCCGCAATGCGACTGAACACGGTCGGGCTTGGGCGAACGCTGTTTCCCCCGAACTTGTCACGCGCGCTTCGATTGCCTTATCCGATCGCTACTTGCAAACTGGGAGCGCGCTCCATGTAATGGAAGTCGGAGGGGGATTGCGCCTTGCTACACGGCCACCGTTCGATCCATGGATTCGAGCTTTACGGCAGGTGGAAAAACCGTCGCGCCTGTCCGTTGCGGCACTTGAAACCCTTGCCGTCGTGGCCTATCGGCAACCAGTTACGGCGGCTGAGATAGCTGGTGTCCGGGGTGTCGACCCGTCAACGTCCCTGCGAACCTTGAGAGGGCAAGGGATGATCAGGATCACCGGGCGTAAACGCGCTGTAGGGCGGCCATTTACGTACGGTACTACGCGGCAGTTTCTGGAAATCTTCGGACTTCGCGACCTCGATGAACTTCCCGACCCGGAAGAATTCGAAGAACTACTTGAAGCCTGAGCCGTTCGGTGGCAGAACAGAGGCTCCAAAAGATTATAGCGGCGGCGGGAATTGCCTCGCGCCGCAAGGCTGAGGCATTCATCATTGCTGGGCGTGTGGCTGTCAACGGCGAAGTTATTTCTACGCTTGGTGCGACGGCAGACCCGGCGGCGGACCTAATAACACTGGATGGAACTCCCTTGTTACAGGAGCCATTGCGCTATTTCATTGTCAATAAACCACGTGGGGTGCTCTGCGCTGTTAAAGATGAGCGAGATCGCCCTTTGGTAGTTGATCTTCTTCCTTCTGAGGTTCATGAGCGGCTCTATCCTGCTGGTCGGCTAGATCTGGATAGCGAAGGCCTAGTTCTTCTTACCAATGATGGGGATCTCATGCAGAGAGCTACGCGACCGGGCGGTGGCGTATTTAAAATCTATGAAGTTGTGGTAGGTGGTAGGCCGGCAGAGGCGGATCTGGATGCATTGCGATCTGGGGGAGAACTGGATGGGAAGCTATTACTTTCATGCGATATTGAGGTACTTGAGCGCATCGAAGTGGACAAGGTTCGCCGACCGCGCGCTGCCCACCGCGGCTTTACTCGTCTCCAAGTTACACTTCAGCAAGGCAGGAAGAATCAGATCCGACGAATGTTTCAGGGTACTGGACACCGTGTCGAGCGTCTGGTTCGTCACTCAATTGGGTCGCTGGCGTTGAAGGGGTTGCCCGTTGGGGGCGTTCGTGAAGTCTGTGGCGAGGAACTACGAGAGTTCAAGGCGGGGTTAGGTACCTAATGAGTGGCTTGAAGATCGCAATCGACGGGCCTAGCGGTTCAGGAAAGTCAACACTCGGGAAGGCGCTGGCACAACGACTATGTATTCCGTATGTTGACACCGGGGCCATGTATAGGGCGATTAGCTGGGCGGTTGACGACGCTGGTCTCAATGACGATGTTGAGCAGATCGTGGCATACGTTCAGAATCTTCAGCTCAAAATCAGCCCTGATTCTGCAAGGTTTCAGGTATGGGTCAATGAGATAGACGTTACTGACTGGTTACGTCAACCTGATGTGGGGCGGATGGCGGCCAAGGTTGCGACCATTAAGGAGGTACGTGCCTGGATGGTGCCTCTGCAAAGGGCAGCGGCGATCGACGGGGGTGTGCTGGAAGGCCGAGACATCGGCACGGTGGTGCTTCCTGATGCTGACTTTAAGTTCTATATCACTTCTGATGAATCGACCCGGATGCTTCGCCGGGCAGAGCAAATGGGGCATAAAGAGGTGGTAGCGGAAGTGGTCAGCGACGTGCACGAAAGAGACCGTGTTGACAGCACGCGAAAACACTCACCGTTGCGCCCGGCTACGGACGCAGTGCACATTGACACCTCCTCCCAGACGGTCGCCGAGAGCCTTGGTTTGATGCTTGAGGAAATCAACCGACAATAGATAGAAGAAACCGGCACAGACTGACAGCACGCCCTTTATTTGCATGGGTTTGCGCGTTGACAGTGGCTGTATAGCGCCATAGCATTACGCTTTCCATTTGCGCCCGAAGTGCGGGCGTATTCTGAGGTTTCCCATGGAGGATGCAGAGGGCATGTCGGGGAAGACTGCGGTTGAGTCTGGTGACGCGGAACAGCAAGCTGTTCCCGAGGCCATTATTGCGTTCAGCGATGAAGAAACGCTCGACGATGCGACCCTCCTGCAACTTATTGACCAGAGCCTCCAGGAACTTGTTGAAGGGGAGGTTGTAAAAGGCCGCGTCCTTGAAGTTAGTAGGGATGAGGTCGTCGTCGATATAGGTTACAAATCTGAAGGCATCATGCGTTTAGCCGAATTTGCTGACAAAGATGGAAAAGTCAGCATCGTTCCGGGCGACGAAGTTGAGGTCTTGCTCGAGCGCTGCGAGGACAAAGAAGGCAATGTCGTCGTATCGCGAGAAAAGGCCGAGAAGATGAAGGTCTGGGGCAAAATAGAAGAGGCCTATCGCAGCGACGAGCTTATTACCGGGCTTGTTGTTGATCGAGTGAAAGGCGGCCTGGCGGTCAATATCGGTGTCCGTGCTTTTCTGCCTGGTTCGCAAGTGGACATTCGTCCTATGCGAAACCTTGAGTCGATGGTGAACGAGGAGATTCTCGTCAAGGTCATTAAGTTAAACAAGCGACGCGCGAATGTCGTTGTGTCGCGCAAGGTGGTCCTTGAAGCTGAGCGTGCGGAGGAGAAAAAGGGCACCCTTAAGAAACTTGTTGCAGGCAGCATCCTAAAGGGCGTGGTTAAGAATATTACTGACTACGGAGCCTTCGTCGACCTTGGTGGTATAGACGGCCTCTTGCATATCACTGACATGTCATGGGGCCGCATCTCACATCCGACCGAAATACTAGAGATTGGGGACGAAATTGATGTTGCTGTTCTGAATTTTGATCCGGAGCGCGAGCGCGTTTCGTTGGGTTATAAGCAACGTATGCCCGATCCATGGGTCGGCGTTAGCGAGAAATACCCTGCCGGGGCTCGGATTCCGGGCAAGGTAGTTAGTCTTACGAATTACGGTGCGTTTGTTGAGTTGGAAGCAGGCGTCGAAGGCCTGGTACATATCTCCGAAATGTCTTGGCGCAAGCGGATCCAGCATCCCTCAAAGGTGCTTGATGTTGGTGACGAGGCTGATGTTGTGATCCTTGATGTCGACGAAGATAGTCGGCGTATTTCACTTGGCATGAAGCAGACTGAGCCTAATCCATGGCGTCTTATCGCCGATAAGTACGAAGAAGGCAATATCATCACAGGACGTGTTCGGAACCTCACCGATTTCGGGGCATTCGTCGAGGTTGGGGAAGGCATCGACGGGCTCATCCATATTTCCGATATGTCTTGGACTGAGCGAGTTGAGCATCCCTCTGAAGTGTTGGAGAAGGGCGAAGAAGTCGAAGTCGCTGTCCTGAGCGTCGACGCTGAGAGGCAACGCTTGTCGTTGGGCCTGAAACAACTGGGTCCTAACGTTTGGGACGATTACGCGAAAGAACATGAGCAAGGTGAAGAAGTAGAAGGCAAAATCACAAAGCTAACTAACTTTGGTGCCTTCCTGGACCTGGCCGACGGAGTCGAAGGACTTGTTCACGTTTCTGAGATTTCTGATCGGCATATTAAGGACCCTGCTGATGAGCTCGAGGTTGGGGACACTTTGAAAGTTAAAATCCTCAATATCGACACTGAGACAAAAAAGATTAGCTTGTCAGCAAAGGAACTAGAGGCCTCGCGTGATGAAGTCGAGCCCGAAGCCGAGACGCCATCGGAGCCTCTAACCCAGTACCAGCAAGATGGAAAAGTTTCACTCGGCGACGTTGTGGATCTGTCTGGGTTGGGTGAACTATCTGGTGGTGGGGAGGAAGGGCCCGAAGGGGAAGAGGAGTAGCCACGAATGACCAAGGCTGACTTGATCGAAGAGGTTTCTGTCGTTTCCCAACTTAGCAAGAAAAGCTCCGCCGTAGTGGTCAATACTTTTTTTGAGAGCGTTGTTGCCTCGCTTTGCCGGCAAGAAAAGGTTGAGTTGCGAGGATTCGGATCGTTCAAGCATCGCCAACGAAGAGCTCGCGTCGGACGTAATCCGAGAACAGGCGCCCGGGTGGAAGTTCCAGCTAAGGTTGTGCCATATTTCAAGCCCGGTAAGGACTTGCGCCAGTTGGTTAATCAATAGACGCCTCCAGCAGACCTGGGAGTAGGCTGGATGGATCCCAGACTAAGCGAGACCGAGCAGGCCTTCCGCGACATAGTACGGGCGGAAGTATCGTCCATTGGTATGACAGCGGACGATATCGATCAAGGTGTAACAACAGCCGCTAACGCGATTGCCTGCCTGGCTACAGCAGAATTTCTTGGTATTTACACCCCCGAGGCTCACGGTGGTTGTGGGGGTGGGCCGGTTGAGCTAGCGCTTGTCAGTGAAGAAATTGGGGCTACCTCGGCAACTGTTGGAGTTGTGGCAGTTGGTCACATGGTCTCCAGTTTTCTCCTCGATGCTCTTGGGAGCCCCGATCAGAAACAGAACTGGTTCCCGGTCGCTGTGGACGGCACAACCCTTTTTGCTTTAGTACTCGACTGCGGTGATTCACTTTTAGAATCCCCGGGGTGCGGGGTGAGTGGGAAAAAGGAGGCAGGGGGACTCTATCTTGACGGGAAAGCGCGGGCCGTCACTGGTTTGACACTGTCAGGCTGTCTCATTGTCCCCGTCAAAGTTGGGGATGCTTTGCTGCTTGCTATTGTGGAAGCGGATAGGGATGGAGTGACCATTGGGGTGGAAGAGAGCCAATTAGGACTCAATGGGGCTGGGCAGGCGTCCGTTGAGTTCAGTGGCGTGCAGGTCCCATCTGGTTCCATTCTGTCCGGGGGGAACGTGGTCGAAGCTTTGAGGATGGCAGATGACCTGTTTCGCATCGGGCATGCGGGCTTGTGCGTGGGTATTGGGCGGGCTGCACTTGAGACATCCATTGCCTACCTATCTAGAGCGGATGGTGCGCTATGTCGGGAGCAATCGGTTCAATGGATGTTGGCTGACATGGCAACGGAAACTGAAGCCTCCCGGTTATTGACCTGGTATGCAGCATCCCGGACGGGGCCGGACGAAATGCGCGAGGCAGCGGCGATGGCTCGGTTACTGGCAGCGGACGGAGCTGTCCGGGCCAGTCGAAGTGCGGTGCAGATCTTCGGTATTTCTGGAAATAAACGTGGGTCGGGTATTGAGCGTTTGTATCGCGACGCTAAGGCTATGGAACTCCACCATGGCGCCGTCGAAGTGCAGCAACTGGCTGTTGCGGGCGAGTTGCTTCCTGACCTAGTCAAGGACCCCCCCTGACAATGCTTGGTTCTAAATCAGGAGAGATGAACTGGAATCTGACCGATGACCAGAAAATGGTCCGGGACATGGTGCGTGAATTTGTAGTTGCCGAAGTAGCCCCGAATGCCGCTGATTGGGATCGTGACAAATATTTTCCTGGCGAAGTTTTTGAGGAGCTTGGCAAGCTTGGGCTGTTTGGGATGGTTGTAGATGAAGAGTACGGTGGTGCGGGTTTAGATCGCATTGGGTATTGCCTTGTGCTCGAGGAGCTTGCGAGGGGTGACGCATCGACCTGTGTGGCTATCAGCGTTACTAATTCATTATTTTGTGCACCGCTGCAACGTTACGGTACGTCGGAGCAGAAGGAGCGCTTTCTTCGCCCGTGCGTCAATGGCGAGTGGCTGGGAGCTTTCTGTCTCTCTGAACCAGGGGCCGGCTCAGATGCTGCAGCGCTGTCAACAATAGCGCGACGTGAGGGTGACGATTTTCTTCTGAATGGCTCTAAGGCATGGGTTACAAACGGCGCGGTTTGTGGAGCTATGCTGGTGTTTGCTGTCACCGACCCCGAATCGTCGCGGAACCGGGTTACCGCTTTCGTGATACCGGCCGACCATCCGGGGGTTAGTATTGCTCGCGAGGAGGACAAGCTTGGGATTCGGTCGTCACGGACGAACCAGGTGGCTTTGGATGATTGCCGGATACCATCTGAATGGGTGTTGGGTGAAGAGGGCAAAGGTCTTGCAATCGCGCTTAATAGTCTTGACGGTGGTCGGGCTGGAATTGCGGCCCAGGCAGTCGGAATTGGGCACGCTGCCCTAGTATTCACACTTGATTATGTGAGAGAGCGTGAAGCATTTGGGGGGCCGATCGGTCGTTTCGGAGGGCTCCAAGGGAAGCTTGCGACGATGGCAGCCCACATTCGCGCAGCCCGACTTCTGTATTTGCGCGCCGCATGGCTGCGAGACAATGGTGAGCCGGACACAATGGCGGCTTCCTGCGCAAAGTTGTTTGCATCGGAGATGGCTAATTGGGTTAGCTACCAAGCGGTTCAAATGCATGGCGGCTATGGTTATGTAACAGATTACCCGGTTGAGCGACTCTACCGAGACGCCCGTGTGACAACGATTTATGAAGGAACTTCAGAAATCCAGCGCTTAGTGATTGCCCGGCAGGTTACCGCTGGGTTGGGATAATAGCGCGGCATCCAGAGTCTTATTTGGGGTGGTCTTTTGGCTTTTTGTATACGTAGCCGAAGGTCCTAACGTGTGGGATAATTACCACATTATGCGAGTTGGATGACTGAGGCCGACTCCACTGCGAATCCTTCTCAGAACGCCCTGTGCGGAGCAAATTCGATGGCTGAAAAGCCAGTTTTGTCGCGATCTTCCGTGACCGAATGTGAAGGTGTGAGCGAACTGGAGGGTGGTGCTGACCACAGACCTTCGAATGGCAAGACGCGGTGGTACAAGCAGACCTTTGATCCCGCCGTCGCCAAGCATCCAGAGCGTGACGCTGCTTTTATTACGGGTTCCAGTACCCCTGTCGATCCGCTTTACACTCGAGAAGATCTCGCAGATCGGAATCTCTCTTATGATACAGATATCGGCTACCCAGGTGAATTCCCGTACACCCGGGGTATCCACCCATCCGGCTATCGAGGGAAACTTTGGACGATGCGGCAGTTCGCTGGTTTTGGAACCGCCGAGGATTCGAACGAGCGTTATCTAAGACTACTGGAGATGGGCCAGACCGGGCTCTCCGTGGCTTTCCATCACCCGACGCTTGTTGGTCGTGACTCTGACGAACTTATTGCTCGTGGGGAAGTCGGAAAGCAAGGGGTGGCGATCGACTCGCTTGCCGACATGGAGACTTTGTTCGACCAGATCCCGCTCGAGCAGGTCACCACTTCGATGACGATTAACCATCCAGCCTGTGTGTTGCTTTGCATGTACGTTGCAGCGGGACAGAAGAAGGGGATCGCTCCACGAGATTTAGCGGGGACCATCCAGAACGATGTTCTGAAGGAGTTCATTGCCCAGAAGACCTTTGTGTTCCCACCTCTTCCGGCTATGCGAATCATGGGTGATGTCATTGAGTGGTGTACGGCTGAAATGCCTCGCTGGAATTGGGTAAGCGTCTCGGGTTACCACATACGTGAAGCAGGTTCGACGGCCGCGCAAGAACTAGCTTTTACACTCCGTGATGGCATGGAGTATGTCCAGGCAGGCTTAGACCGGGGGCTCGATATAGATTCGTTTGCACCCAGGCTCTCTTTCTTTTTTATTGCCCATAACGATCTATTCGAAGAGGTCGCTAAATATAGGGCGGCCCGTAAGCTGTGGGCTCGGTACATGCGTGATCGATACGGCGCAAAGTCGCCGCGATCGTGGTGGATCCGTTTCCACACTCAAACTGCTGGATCCACACTGCTTGATCGACAGCCACGTAATAACGTCATGCGCGTGACACTTCAGGCACTGGCTGCGGTCATGGGTGGAACTCAGTCACTGCATACCAACGCCTTAGACGAGACGATCGCACTACCCACCGAGGAAAATGCCCTCATCGCCCTACGGACCCAGCAAGTTATTGCTCACGAGAGTGGTGTTGCTAACACGGTGGACCCGCTCGGGGGTTCGTATTACATCGAGTCCTTGACTGCTGATATAGAAGAGGAGGCTGAAGAAATTTTCACCAAGATCGATGAGTTGGGTGGCATGGTTTCGGCAATCGACAACGGTTATCCCCAGCGTGAGATCCAAGAAGCGGCTTATCAGTACCAAAAAGAAATCGAGCAAAATCAACGAATCATCGTGGGACAGAATGATTTCCTGGGCGAGATGGGTGAGCCTGTCAATTATTTATACATTGATGACACGGTTGAAGAGAAGCAGGTTGAGAGGCTTGCTGCACTTCGGCGGCGCCGTGATGCTGCTGAGGTGGAACGGACACTAGAGGCAGTGAGATGTGCTGCAGGTAGTGACGTTAATCTTATGCCCGCAATTCTTGAAGCGGTGCATGCATATGCCACTGTAGGTGAAATCTGTGGTGCTATGCGGGATGTGTTTGGTGAATATCACGAACAACCGATTTTCTGAATGGTTTCCGCAGCACGGGAGCCCAAACCGGTATTGCCATTGAGCGAAAAAGGTCCTGAGAAACATATCCGAGTATTGGTTGCGAAGCCTGGACTAGATGGACATGACCGCGGAGCCAAGATTGTCGCTCGTGCTTTGCGCGATGCTGGAATGGAGGTCATCTACGCTGGACTTCGCCAAACACCGGAGATGGTGGTGAAAGCAGCAGTCCAAGAGGATGTTGATGTGATAGGTCTGTCGATTCATTCTGGAGCCCATAATTATATTTTGGAGCGAGTCGCAGAATTGCTGAAGGAACATGATGCCGAAGATATTGGTTTGGTTGTCGGTGGAATCATTCCGGACCGGGATGTCGAGCGCCTGCAAGGCTTGGGCGTAGACGCCATTTTTCCGCCCGGCACAACGACAACTGAGATCATTAAATTTATTCGCCAGCGAATGGGTGAAGTGGCTACCTGAAAGGAGATGTCAGTTGAACGAGAGCATCATCGAACTAAATGCCGAAAACTTCGAGGCCGAGGTTTTACAAAGCGAGCAGCCGGTCTTGGTAGATTTCTGGGCTGAATGGTGTGCGCCATGCCGCATGTTGGCACCTACCATCGATGAGATTGCCGAGAATTACAGCGGGCGGGTAAAGGTTGGGAAGTTGAACGTTGATGATTTTGGAGCTATTGCTGCACGGTACCAAATACGAGGGATCCCCACGATCTTAATTTTTAGTGGCGGGGAGGTGCACGAACAGATGGTGGGAGCTAGTTCGAAGGAGAACATCATTCGGATGGTCGACAAGGTGGCGGTAACCGAGGCGACAGCCTAGGCATTCTCTTTATAGATCTTGAAAGCGGGGCCCTGTGCTCATCATCGTTGACGAGTTATCCAAAGAACCACGGGACCTGTCCGGAAGGGTCGAGCTGGGTTTGGGAGATGGCGAGTGTAGGGACGGGCTGGTTATCAACAAACCGGTGGCCTACAAATTTGAAGTGCTGAAAAAAGACTCCGGTGTCCGCGTAAGGGGGAATGTGAAAGCGGGCGTTGAGGTATCGTGCAGCCGCTGTACTAAGCGCGTTTCAATAGCTCTCGCACGCCAGTTCACGGTGTTTTTCGTTGCTGCCGATGCCCTAGAAGGGGCTTTTGAGGCCGAGCTCGGTGAGGATGACCTTGATATCGCTCATTACGATGGTGGCAGTATTGACGGACTGCAGCTCTTGGGCGAACAAATTATCTTGGGACTTCCGATGAAGGCCTTATGCGAGGAAGACTGCAAAGGTTTGTGTGGGATGTGTGGCATCGATCTTAATCGAATCGATTGTGACTGTGAACCAGGTGCTGATCCCCTTTGGGCGCCATTGAAGGCGCTGCGGGATCAACTCGAAAGTTAGGAAGAACAGAAGGACAAGACTGTGGCTCTACCCAAAAAAAGACATTCCCGCGCCCGCCGTGATCGTAGGAGAGCGAACGACGGGCTATCTGTGCCGGGGCGCTCCAAATGCTCGAACTGTGATAGAGACAAGACGCCCCACCGTGTTTGCCCGCATTGTGGTTACTACAAGGGACGTGTCGTCGTTGTCTCTGACGAGGACTGACTCCCCAAAGGGGGAAGACTTGCTCGGTGGGATTCGATGAAAATAGCGGTTGATGCGATGGGGGGCGATCATGCTCCGGAGCATCCAGTTGCAGGGGCTATTCTAGCGGCCGACACGCTGGGTGCAGAAGTTGTACTTGTGGGACAAGAGAGCCGAATTCAAGAGGCTCTCAAGCGTCATTCAAGTGCCCCTGACGTCAGCATTGTCCACGCTGATGAAGTTATAGAGATGGATGAGTCGCCAGCGACTTCAGTACGGCGCAAACGAAATTCTTCCATCCACATTGCCGCCAAGATGCTTCGGGACGGAGAAGTTGAGGGCTTTGTGTCGGCGGGCAATACCGGCGCAATCATGGTCATTGCTAAACTCTATATTGGCACCATAAATGGCGTTGATCGCCCAGCGTTGGCAGTTATTCTTCCGAGCAGACGAGGTCGTACGATCCTAATTGATGTTGGTGCCAACATTAATCCCAAAAGCCATCAACTTGTTGAATTTGGGGTTATGGGTAGCCTTTTTGCCCAAACAATTCTCGGACTTTCGAACCCCAGGGTTGGCCTGCTGTCGATCGGTGACGAAGCCAGCAAGGGCACTGAGCTGGTCCGATCGGCTCACTCGGCGTTTGAAGTCTCGCCACTAAATTTCCTTGGCAACGTCGAAGCGCGTGATATCTACAGTGGGGACGCTGATGTCGTCGTGAGTGATGGATTCACCGGCAATGTCGTCCTTAAGACTAGCGAGGCTGTTGTGGAAACGATGCTTCACTTGCTGCGTGAAGAGTTTTCGAAGTCCCGACTTAATGTGCTAGGTGCCCGAATCGCGCGCAGCGCGTTTACAAGCTACCGAGGACGGGTGCATTACGCAGAGTTTGGCGGGGCCCCATTACTGGGTGCGCGCGGGCTGAGCGTTATCTGCCATGGACGATCATCTGCTCGGGCCATCATGAACGGGATTCGCGTGACGATGGAGTACGGCCGTCATCATGTTAATGATCGGATTGAGGAGATGCTCGGGGGTTTGGTTCTCGACGCGAATAGTCAACGTGAAAACTCAGAGCTAGACGAAAACTAACGCTTGTAGCCGGAATGGAGGGGGAGAATTTCCTTGCCAGAATTACCAGACCTACAACAGACAGCCTTCTTGTTCCCAGGACAAGGGTCCCAGTATCCGGGTATGGGTAAGGGTGTCCACGATGCTTTTCCGGAAGCGCGTGAGGTCTTTGAACAGGCTAATAGTGATTTGCCAATCTCCATTACCGAACTGTGTTTCGAAGCTAGTGATGAAAGGCTCCTGCTCACCGAAAACACCCAACCGGCGATCCTCACGGTTAGCGTCGCCTTGCACCGTATTCTTGAAGCTCGCGGTTTGGTGCCAAACTGGGTTGCGGGCCACTCGCTAGGAGAATATTCAGCTTTGGTTGCGGCCGGAGCCCTTGATGTTGCAACGGCAGCGCGACTGGTACATAACCGTGGAATCTATATGCAACAGGCGGTACCAGAGGGCGCCGGGGCAATGGCGGCAGTGCTTGGACTCGAGCGCGCTGAGATTGATAACTTGTGTGCGCGGTGTGGAAGTGACTTGATTGTCGAGGTTGCCAACGTGAATGCGCCTGGGCAGGTGGTCGTCTCTGGAAATACAGAAGCAG
The DNA here is from genome assembly GCA_002731215.1 of Acidobacteriota bacterium. Lineage (GTDB taxonomy): Bacteria > Acidobacteriota > UBA890 > UBA890 > UBA890 > UBA890. Next base: position 22,574 of record PCAP01000019.1, read on the forward strand.
TGCATCAACTGATTGCCATGTCTAAAGAGGCAGGGGCACGGCGTGCCATCTTGCTAAATGTAAGTGCACCGTTTCATTGCTCATTGATGCAACCAGCAGCGGAACGACTCGCACGAGATCTTGTTGAAGTAGAATTTGAGGATCCTCGGTTTCCTGTTGTTTGCAACGTGACTGCTACATCGATTGCCACGGGCGAGGCAGCTCGTCTGGCGCTCGAACAGCAAGTTACTCAGCCAGTACTATGGAGTGACACCTTGGAGTTCCTGAGTGAACAAGGGGTGGAAGTCTTTGTTGAGGTTGGACCAGGCAGGGTGCTGAGCGGGCTAGTGAAGCGTACCCTTGGCCGGGGTGTGGGAATTTATGCCGTTGACGAGATCGAGGAAATCGAGGCTGTCCTTGCTGCCCTCGGTTGAGGGAGGCAAGGCAGGAGGAGTTCGGCTATGAGCCGAGTGTTTGAAGAGCGTGTTGCCATGATTACCGGTGCCTCGCAGGGGATTGGCGAGTCGATTGCCCAACGACTAGCGAGCGAGGGATGCAACTTGATTCTGGCGTCGCGGCGGCAAGAGGCATGCGAAGAGGTCGGATCACTGTTGGCCGGGGAAGATATTGAAACACTTGCAGTAGGGATGGATGTTGGAAGCCTGGATTCAGTTGTGGCATCCGTAGACGAAGCATTAGAGCGTTTTGGGCATATCGATTTTCTTGTTAACAATGCTGGGATCGCACGCGATAATCTGCTTGTGCGAATGGACCCTGCGGACTGGGACGCCGTCTTGCGGACGGACCTGACGGGTGTCTATAACTGCACGAAGACCGTGCTAAGATCGATGCTCCGGAGGCGAAGCGGCAGGGTCGTGACAATCAGTTCAGTTGTTGGTTTGCTCGGTAATTCCGGCCAGACTGCCTACGGCGCAGCCAAGGCGGGGGTGCTGGGATTCACCAAGTCGTTGGCCAGAGAAATCGCATCGCGAAACATTACTGTTAATGCGGTAGCGCCAGGGTATATTACGACAGAAATGACTGCCGGATTACCTGAAGGGGCCACGGAGAATCTTCAGCAAAAGATTCCCCTGGGGCGGCTTGGTGTCGGTGCAGATGTCGCAGGGGCTGTAAGGTTTCTCTTGTCGGAAGATGCAGCCTATATTACGGGGCAAGTCCTGAGCGTTGACGGCGGTATGTATATGTAGCTTGTAGCCTGTATTGGTTTGTCGATTCAATGCGCATTGGAGAGCGCGTTAGTAGGAGGTAGCGGATGGATACGTTGGAACAAGTAAAGTTGATTATCGTCGAGCAGCTTGGTGTGGATGCTGCCGAGGTTACGGCGGAGGCATCGTTTGTTGATGACCTGGGTGCCGACTCACTGGACACGGTGGAGCTAGTGATGGCATTCGAGGAGGAGTTCAACCTTGAAATTGCAGACGAAGATGCCGAGAAAATTACAAAAGTAAAGGATGCCGTAACTTACATTGACGGGCACTCAAGTTAGCATGCCAGCTGTAAGAACTTGGTGCTGGGTAGCCTGATGCGAGTAGAGATTTCATGGATCGACGAGTTGTAGTCACCGGTGTCGGGATCGTCAGTCCGTTGGGTGTCGGCACCCAAGAATCCTGGAAGGAGTGCCTCGCAGGCACTTCCGGTGTTTCTCCAATTACTAAGTTCGATTGTGAAGGCTTTGCGGTCCAGATTGCAGGAGAGGTCAAGGACTTCGACCCACTTGACTACGTATCAAGAAAAGACCTCAAGAAGATGGACTACCACATCCAGTATGCTCTGGCGGCGGCTGAATTTGCACTCGACGGGGCGGGACTGAAAGGGGAGGATCGGCCATATTCGGCGGATCGAATGGGCGTTCTAATCGGCTCCGGCATTGGAGGGCTCAACATGATGGAGGTTCATCATCGCACTCTGTTGGATAAGGGGCCGGGCAAGGTAAGTCCATTTTTTATCCCAGGGCTAATTGTCAATGAAGCCGCGGGGTGGGTTTCGATTAAATTTGGTTTCAAAGGGCCGAACTCAGCCACCTGTACCGCCTGCACAACTGGCTCGCACGCCATTGGTGATGCCTGTCGCATTGTCGCCCGGGGTGATGCTGAAGTCATGGTAGCTGGTGGAACCGAGGGCGTGGTTTGTGCACTTGCGGTGGACGGTTTTGCGGCAATGCGGGCCCTGTCTACCCGTAACGAAGAACCCGAACGGGCGAGCAGGCCTTTCGATGCGGACCGTAATGGCTTTATCCTGGGCGAAGGGGCGGGGGTTTTGGTGCTTGAATCCGAGGAGACAGCCCGGAAACGTGGGGCACCGATTGTGGCTGAGGTTGTTGGCTATGGTATGTCGGGAGATGCTTATCATATTAGTTCGCCACCACCCGATGGTGATGGTGCCGTGAGGGTCATGGCTGGGACTCTTGATAATGCCAAGGTCAACACGGACGAAGTAGATTATGTCAATGCCCACGGAACCTCGACGCCAGTGGGTGATCGTATTGAAACAACAGCAATCAAAGACGTCTTCCGCGACCACGTTGCAAAACTTGCTGTATCCTCGACGAAATCGATGACTGGCCACTTGCTTGGGGCAGCTGGCGGAGTGGAAGCTGGCTTTTGTGCATTGGGCCTTCGGGACCAGGTAATCCCTCCGACGATTAATTACGAGACACCAGATCCAGAGTGTGATCTTGACTACGTGCCGAATGAGGCACGCCAAGCTGAACACCAGTACGCCCTGTCAAACTCGTTTGGGTTCGGCGGGACCAATGCCGCTCTTCTGTTTAAACGGTACTAGGCGCTCAGTGCCCAAAGAAGATCTGTTCGAGATTCGCGCACAGAAGCTCGAAGCGTTTGAGGGCTCCGGTGGGGTGGCGTTCCCTCGCGGTTTTGATGTGGATGCGGCCTTGGGGTCAGTCGCTGCTCGTTTCGCCAGCCAGGATGCGGAAGAACTCAGTGCTTCGGCGATAAGTCTCCGGTTGGCGGGCCGAATCCAGACAAAAAGGGAACACGGAAAGACCTCTTTTTCTGACATTGGCGACGGCAGCGCCAGTATTCAACTCTATGTGCGCAAAGATGACCTCGGCGATGAAGTCTACGACGCCTGGCAAACCCTCGACATTGGCGACTATGTTGGTGTCGAGGGTGGCCTGATGCGGACCCGTAGCGGTGAGCTGACGTTGCGAATTGATAGCTACGCGCTGCTTGCTAAATCTTTACGCTCGCTGCCTGAAAAGTGGCATGGGCTGAAGGACACAGAGATTCGTTATAGAAAACGTTATCTTGATCTCGCTGTTAACGATGGTGTTCGTGAAATATTCCGTTGTAGAGCCAAGACCCTTCGGGCACTACGTGCCCATATGGATGCTCATGGGTTCATTGAAGTGGAAACACCGATCATGCAACCGCAATATGGTGGGGCCCTTGCTCGCCCATTTACAACTCACCACAACACACTCGACATCGATTTGTACCTTCGAATTGCCCCAGAGTTGTACCTCAAACGTCTCTTGGTGGGTGGCCTTGAGCGGGTATATGAACTTAATCGAAACTTTCGGAACGAAGGTGTCTCGACTCAGCATAACCCTGAATTCACTATGCTGGAGTTCTACGCTGCCTATTGGGATTATCAGGGCATGATGGAGTTTGTCGAGGAACTTCTTACCGTGTGCGTGGAAGCGGTTCTGGGCGTCTCAGACTTCAGTTATCAGGGGAATGTGGTGTCAATGAAACGACCATGGAAGCGCATAACATTTGCTAACGCGTTGATGGAAATCGGTGGCGTTCCCAGCGATATAGTTGAGGATGAAGAGGCCTTTCGAGCTTGGCTAGAAGAACGGGAAATTCCGGCCGTGGACCTTTCCCTTGGGTATATGTGGGAAGCGGCTTTAAGTCGTTTCGTGCAACCCTCGTTGGTCGCACCTACTTTCATCACACATTTCCCGCGAGATGTATCTCCCTTTGCTAAAGCGACTGAGGAAGATGACGGTCTTGTGGAGCGTTTCGAGATTTATTGGGGAGGCCTTGAGATAGGTAATGGTTATTCTGAACTCAACGACCCCCGTGAGCAACGAAAGAGAATGGAAGCGATGGCTGCGGGGCGGACTAAGGAGCTGTCTGAACAACGCGTAGACGAGGACTACATCCTCGCCCTTGAACACGGAATGCCGCCGGCCGCTGGGTTTGGCATCGGGATCGACCGCTTGATGATGATGCTTACTGATTCCGCGTCGATCCGTGACGTCATACTCTTCCCGCTACTGAGACCAAAAGAAGTGGACTGAGCAGCTCAAAACGAAAGAGCCGTCGGTCAATTCCCTGGATAAAGTAACGTGTTGCCATGATGCGATATGAGCTGTTTCTAGCGCTTCGCTACTTGAGAGCCCGCCGTAAACAAGCGTTCACTTCTATTGTTTCGTTCGTCTCGGTTCTTGGAATTTCGGTTGGTGTGGCGGCATTGGTCATTGCATTGGCTTTGTTAACGGGGTTCCAGCAGGACATTCAGACGAAGATCATCGACGCAAACGCGCATATTGTTCTATGGGGTTTTGGTGATGTGCCGATGGTTGAGTACCCCGAGGTAGTTGATGTGGCCAGTTCTGTCCCGGGAGTGATCAATGCAGCTCCTGCGATTCTCCGCCCAGCGGTTATCAATAATGGCTTTGGCCTTTCCTTTGCCACGTTCAAAGGTGTTGATCCTGAAGCTGGAACGCTTGATCTCTTAAATCGGGTTGTTGAGGGAAGCGTCAGTAATCTCCGGCTAGGGAATGAATTGGATGGAGCGTTGATCGGCCGTGGCATGGCCGACAGTATGCTGCTTCGTGTTGGCGACGA
>PCAP01000060.1 GCA_002731215.1 Acidobacteriota bacterium
AGCACCTGGGTCGAGGACGTTTGTTCCAGTTCGACATAACCGGGGGCCGCTATGAGGAACTGGACCATGCAGCAACTGGATCCGGGAGCATCCACGCAACGACGGTCATGAAACTCCGCTTTGACGAAGGTCTCGACGCTGCCGCCGCACTTGATATTGCTATCGAAGCACTTTTCCAGGCAGCTGATGAGGACAGTGCTACTGGTGGTCCCGACATGGTCCGTGGAATATTTCCTGTCATGGCAACTATCACAGCAAATGGCTTTGAGAGAGTTTCCGAAGAGGACGTGGCAGAGAGGACCACTCTCCTCCTCGAACAGCTAACTGCTAGAAGACAATGACCAGCCCCGGCTGCTGTTGAGAGGACCTGGCCAATGACTGTTCCCATGTACGTATCGCCGGAACAGGTGATGAAGGACCGGGCCGATTATGCCCGTAAGGGGATTGCTCGAGGACGAGCCGCCGTGGCCAGCATTTACACTGACGGGGTCTTGCTGTGTGCGGAAAATCCTTCGAACACTCTTCGGAAGGTGAGCGAGATCTACGATCGCATCGGCTTCATGGGCGTCGGCAAGTACAACGAGTTCGACCAACTCCGCATCGCTGGTGTGCGACATGCTGATCTGAAGGGTTACTCCTACAGCCGGGCCGATGTGGACGCACGTTGGTTGGCCAACCAGTATGCACAGATTCTGGGCCAGTACTTCACGCATGAGATGAAGCCTCTCGAGGTCGAGATGTTGATTGCGGAAATTAGTGCTGAGCCTGGAGATGACCGCTTGTTCCACCTCCTCTACGACGGAACGGTTATGGACACTACGACCCATGTCGTGATTGGTGGCGAAGCCGACTCGATTAGGGAACGTTTGGAGGGATCGTGGTCGCCGGATGCAGAACTGGGTGCTGCTCTGCGCGATGCGGTTGACGCGCTGGCCGGATCTAACAGGACTCTCGCACCCGAAGACATAGAGGTAGCAGTCCTTGCAAGAGACAACGGCAGGCGCGCATTCCGGCGCCTTGAGGGTGAGGCGTTGGCCACACTCCTGAGCTGACGGCAGGCTACCCGTGGAGCGGCGCATCTATGGGATCGAAAATGAGTTTGGAGTCACCTGCACGCTTGATGGCCAGCGCCGCCTGAGTCCTGATGAGGTTGCCCGATACCTGTTTCGCAAAGTGGTCGACTGGGGTAGAAGCTCGAACGTGTTCCTAGTAAACGGAGCCCGCCTCTACCTGGATGTTGGTTCCCATCCAGAATACGCCACTCCCGAGTGCGACTCAGTTGAGAGCGTTGTTGTCCACGAGAAAGCGGGGGAGAGAATCCTTGAGCAACTAGTGAGCACGGCTGAGACACGTCTGAAGGAAGAAGGCATCAACGGAGAGATTTTTCTCTTTAAGAACAACACAGACTCAGCTGGAAACTCCTATGGGTGCCATGAGAACTATCTGACTACAAGACGCGATGATGCCTCTGAATACACTGAAACGCTCATCCCGTTCCTTATCAGCCGCCAGATCTACGCGGGGGCGGGAAAGGTGCTTCAAACTGCTCGTGGTGCCATGTATTGCATCAGCCAACGCGCCGAGCACATTTGGGAAGGTGTCTCCAGTGCTACGACTCGTTCAAGACCGATAATCAACTCAAGGGATGAACCACACGCCGACGCTGAACGCTTTCGTCGTCTCCACGTGATTGTGGGCGACTCCAACATGAACGAATACGCCTCCTTCTTGAAGGTTGGAGCGTGTGGAATTCTTCTACGTATGCTTGAAGATCCCGGTGTTGTCTTGCGTGATCTGACCCTCGAGAACCCGATTAGGGCCATCCGCGAGATCAGCCACGATCCGACGTGTCAACGGCGAGTACGCCTGGCAAACGGTCGTGAGCTAACTGCCCTTGACATACAGAGTGAGTTCCTAGAGAGGGCGCTCAGATTCGCAGAACATCGTGATTTGAGCAATGAAGAGAAAAGGGTCCTGGAGATGTGGCAGCACTGCCTCGAGGGTCTAGCCAAGGACCCGATGGACCTGGTCGCAGAGTGCGACTGGGTTGCCAAGTTACTCCTGGTAGACGGCTATAAGGCGCGCCACAACCTCCCCCTTTCGGATCCAGCCGTAGCGTTGGTAGATCTCCAATATCATGATGTAGATCAACGCCGGGGGCTTTTCTACCGTCTACAAGATCGGGGACTCGTGGAGCGGACCACAAACGATGCTGCCATCGAAGATGCCAAGGTGCATGCGCCTAGCACCACCCGGGCGCGTCTCCGAGGCGAGTTCATTAGGCGCGCGAAGGAGCGAAACCGGGACTACACAGTCGATTGGGTACATCTGAAGTTGAACGATCAAGCCCAACGGACCGTGTTATGCAAGGACCCGTTTCGAGCTTATGACGACAGGGTCCAGAAACTCATTGATTCACTCTGAAACAGCTTCGGCAGTATGTCTAGGCTTGCAGGATGAAGAAGTTGGAGCGGATGCTCAACCTGGTTGCGGCACTATTGGCAACCGAGCGCCCTCTAAGTCGACAGGATTTACGCGGCAAGCTTCCCCATGGTTCGTATTCGGACAACGATGAAAGCTTTAGGCGCACTTTCGAACGCGATAAGGATGAGCTTCGCTCAATGGGGCTACCTCTATCTGTCGAAAACGTACCTGGTACTGATCCGCCTCTCGACGGCTATCGGATCCGGCCTGGAGACTACGAGGCTGACCTTCCTGCACTGACCCCCGCCGAACTAGCTGCCCTGCACCTGGCCTCCAACCTCGTTCGTCTAGACGATGTCCCGCGGTCGGACCCGTTTTGGCAGTTGGGAGGAGTTGCACAATCCGATTCTCCTCAAGTGGGAGCGGTTGCTGATGTCCCTGCCGACGACGTCATCAGATTGCTGATGTCGGCGACCGCCGAGAGGAGGATCGTGAGATTCACCTACAACACCAATAGCCGAGTTGTCGAACCACACCGGCTCGTGTTCACCCGTGGCCGCTGGTACCTGGCCGGCCATGACCAAGGACCGAATGAGGCACGGCAGTTTCGTGTTGACCGGATAGGGGGGCCGGTGGACTGCAGCGAAGGAGATGCTTTCGTTAGGCCCGAGGATCCGGTTGATGTAAGCATCGAACCAGCTTGGCGCTATGGCGAGGACGGTACCCTAATCGCTCGCCTGCTCGTACATGAGCGTCACATTCCCTGGGTCTCCGACTTCCTTGGACCGACCGGCGTGGTCGAGCATCTAGCGGATGGTTCTGCCATCTTTGAAGAGCCCGTAAGTAACCGAGCGGCATTCAGATCCTTTGTACTCACGTTCCTAGATGGCGCGGAGGTACTCGGCCCAGAAGAGTTACGGAGCGATTTTATTAATTGGCTCGAGCCACTCCGATGAACAGCCTGACTGCACTAGAACGACTTCGCCGTCTCCTGGCCGTAATCCCATGGGTGGTGGACCAGGATGGGCCTCTGATTGAAGAGATCGTTGAGAGGTTTGACTACAGCAGGGATGAATTGCTTGACGACCTCGAACACGTTTTGTTTTTCGTCGGCGTCCACCCATTCACCCCCGATTGCCTGATTGACGTGACAGTCTCTGAGGATCGAGTCTGGATTCAGTACGCGGACTGGTTCAGACGCCCTATGCGCCTGAGTGCTGCAGAGATGTTGCAGATCTATGCCGCGGGTCGTTCTGTTGTCGAAATCACCGGCGATAACCACCTTGGACCCCTTGAGCGCGCACTAACCAAGTTGGCAAGTGGCATGATTTCTGGGAGCAACGAGACAGTTGAGGTGCGGCTCGGAGCTGGCTCCATGGAGATCATCGACGTTGTCAGATCAGCGATCGCTGATCGAAAATCAATTGATATCGACTACTACTCCTATGGACGAGATACTGCTGGAGCCCGCCTCGTGGATCCACACAGGTTCTACGCAGACAAAGGCCACTGGTACGTTGCTGGCCACTGCCATAAAGCTGCTTCTCAGAGGGTCTTTCGCGTCGATCGCATCAGCCGGTGTGACGAAACCTCCTTGGAGTTCGAGAGGCCCTTGTTGGATGAGGACCACGATTATCAGATTCCCACCGATGGCCGCCTTCCTGAAGTTCTTCTCGAGTTGGCATCGGAAGCTAGGTGGGTCGTCGAAGAATATCCCCATAGTGGCGTAGAGGAGGAATCTGGTGGCAAGTTGCGCGTGCGCCTCCCGGTCTCCTCAGCACACTGGTTGGAGCGCTTGCTGCTGCGTCTTGGGCCAACCGGAAAAGTCATCAAATGGCCTGATGGACTTGGAATGGAACTCCGCTCTGAAGCTGCTCAGCGCATCCTGGCCCTCTATGGTGTCTGACCGCCACCGGTCCCACCTGCATGGGGGCTAGGTTCGGAGTTATGGAAGGTGAACAGTTCGAAGGCGATGAAGGGCCTGATCTTGAGGACACCTGGGCTGACGAACTCATAGAACGTGCAAGGGCTAAGAGTGCTGCTCATCCAGAGTCATTTTCCGGTGAGCCTGTTCCGAACGAGGGTCATCCACCTGAGAAGCATGCCGATGCTGAGTCGAAGGACACCGATCCGGGACTTCCAACAATGAGGGAACCAACAACTGATCATCGACCCCCGTTGGTTACCTTCGAAGATCTCCACGGTTCGTCGGCATCGGTTCTTGAGTCGCCGCCTGAAGTATCCCAGGCCCCTGCTCCACGCCTTGACCAACCAGACCTCCGGTTCACCTCTAAAACACCAGCTGTTGGGAGCGTCCAACAGGTTGACCTCGGCCTACCGGGGCCCCGACACGGTTTGGGAAAAGTCCTTTTCGAATGGGGAAGTGTGATTGTGGCTGCCCTAGCGATGGCCCTCTTGGTGAAAGCCTTCTTGTTTCAGGCCTTTTACATCCCCTCACCGTCTATGGAGCCGACTCTCGACAATGGCGACCGCATCATTGTCAACAAACTCAGTTACAGGTTGCATGACGTCAACAGAGGTGATGTCGTGGTCTTCAAAGACCCGCAGGGAGCAGTGAACGGAATCGAAGACTTGATCAAGCGCGTTGTTGCACTCCCCGGTGAGACCATTAGTACGGAGGCTGGAAGGGTGCTCATCAATGGTGGCTTGCTCCTGGAACCCTACCTAATCTCCCAGGACCTAACGGGGGGTTTCAGCCTTCCGCCCGGATGTCAGAATCCGACGAACGCCTCCGACGGTTGCCTCGTGCCACCAGGTCACGTGTTCGTACTAGGTGACAATAGGACCAACTCCAAAGATGGACGGTTCTTTGGTCCGATCCCTGAGGGTTCGATTATTGGGCGGGCTTTTCTCCGGGTTTGGCCTCTCAACGACATTGGCCGTCTGTGAGTCGCTTACCAGCTCCCTTCTAAGTTTCCGGCTTTCAAGCACCGGTAGGCTCAACGAATGGGAAATCTGGGAGGAAGTGAGATTCTTGTCATTCTCCTCATTGGTCTCTTGGTGCTGGGACCCACAAGACTGCCTGAACTCACCCGCCAGATAGGTCGTGCGCTGAGAGAGGTCCGCAAAGTGACTACGGGGTTCCAAGAGGAGTTGCGCGCTGCCGTTGAAGACCCCATCGTTGAGGCGGAGGCGCGAATACGAGGGACCGTTCTGACCTCTGAAACCGCCGAGAACCAAGGAACGGAAGCTCGATCAGACATTTCTGACTCAAATGAGAAGAGCGAACCGACGGGAAGTAACGGAACCCAGCTTGAAAAGACAACTCAGGAAGACGACTGAAGCTCGAGATGTCTGACAACAGATCCGGCACGATGTCCCTCGTCTCCCACCTTGAGGAACTTCGAAAGCGCATCCTGCTCTCCCTGCTTGGCGTTGCCATCGGCGCTGTTGCTTGCTGGGTGCTCTACCCACAAATTCTCGATCTGCTATTAAGGCCCTACTGCAGCATTCGTGGTAAAACCGCCGCGGAATCTGTATTTGGCAGCGGGTGTGAGCTACTGGTGACTGATCCGTTGGAGCCCTTTTCAGTGCGCCTCAGCGTTGCCGGGTACGGCGGTCTGGCCCTAGCCATGCCGGTATTGCTCTGGCATCTCTGGCGTTTTATCGTGCCGGGGCTCTATTCGCGAGAAAGACGATGGGCAATTCCGTTCGTCTTGTCAGGCCTGGTTCTGTTCGCCGGTGGCTGTGCTCTCGCCTACTGGAGTATCCCTAGGGCTCTTGACTTCCTCGTCGATATCGGTGGCCCTGACTTGATCAGCGTGTTTTCACCAGCCAAGTACATCAGTTTCGTCATCAAGATGACCATGGCCTTTGGTATCGGTTTCGAGTTTCCCCTGATCCTCGTTTTCCTGCAGTTGATCGGTATCCTCACGCCGGCCGCTCTCCGTCGGTCCCGCCGTTACGCCATCATCGGAATAGTCACCTTGGTTGCCATCCTGACGCCGAGCGGTGATCCATTTACACTCTTGATTCTCTCTGGACCGATGTGGCTCTTTTATGAGATTTCGATCTTGATTGGAGCACTTCGTCAGCGACGACAGAGACGTGCCGAAGATTGATACCCGTTTGGCCGTTCAAGCTCGACAGCTTCCAGAATGAGGCGATCAAGTCCATAGACGGGGGACACTCGGTCCTTGTGGCGGCACCCACATCCAGTGGCAAGACGGTCGTTGCCGAGCATGCAATCAACAGCGCTATAGCAGCCGGTTCCAGGGCCTTCTACACGGCACCCATCAAGGCCCTGTCGAACCAGAAGTTCAGAGACCTCACGCGAATGCTGGGACCTGGCCAGGTGGGTCTTTTGACTGGCGACAACGCCATCTCACCAGGGGCACAGGTAGTCGTGATGACCACCGAGGTTCTAAGGAATATGCTTTATTCGGACTCCGAGGCTGTTGACGACCTTGGCTGGGTTGTCCTCGACGAGGTGCACTTCCTGGAAGATCCCTACCGTGGCGCGGTTTGGGAAGAGGTACTCCTAAACCTTCCCGGTCACGTCAGGGTCGTGGCATTGTCAGCCACCGTTTCGAACGCTGAAGAACTCGGTTCCTGGCTGAATGAAATTCGGGGAACTACGGATGTAATCGTGGAAAGGAACCGACCGGTTCCATTACGTAGTCTCTACCTCATCTCTGAGCGCCGTGGAAAGAGGCAGCTTCACCGGGTGCCTATCTCCAAGGGTGGCGAATCCAATACCAAAGGAGAACGCTACGACCTCGAAGGGCGAAGGGCACGGGGTCGGCAAGCATACGGTTGGTCGCCACCCAAACGGAGAGAGGTCCTTCGCGAACTCCAACGCAGCCACCTGCTACCAGCCATTCACTTCATATTTAGTCGGGCTGGATGTGATGACGCACGTGACTCGCTAATTCGCGATGGGATCAATCTCAATAGCCAGAGCGAAAATGCTGAGGTGGAGTCATTCTTGTCGTCGCGGCTTATGGATCTCTCACCTGAAGATCAGAATGTACTCAGTGTCAGCCAGTGGAAAGAAGGCCTCAGGAGGGGAATAGCGGCCCACCACGCTGGCATTCTGCCCCTCTTCAAGGAATTGACTGAAGAGTTGTTCGCGTCAGGCCTCTTGAAGGTCGTCTACGCAACCGAGACCCTGGCTCTAGGTGTGAACCTGCCGGCTCGCTCAGTGGTCATAGAGAAGCTGATGAAGTTCACTGGTGATACCCATGAATTGCTCACACCTGGACAGTTCGCGCAGTTAACCGGTAGGGCTGGAAGGCGCGGCATCGATGCCGAAGGAAGTGCTCTTATCTGCTGGTCACCCTTCGTTACGTTCAAACAGGTTGCCGAACTGGCACGAAGCAATGAGTTCCTCCTGAAATCCGCCTTTAGGCCGACCTACAACATGATCGCAAACTTGATGGCTACCCGTACGAGAGAAGAGTCCCGGGACCTCCTGGCACGGTCCTTCGCCCAATTTCAGACTCACAGTCGCCAAACCGAGGCCTCGAACCTCGTCCAAATTGTGGACCGCATGGAACGTGTTCTTGAGCAAAGAGAGATGGCTTCATCGTGGCAACTAACAGAGCGTGGAAAACCCTTAGCGAGGATCCACAACGAAGCCGACCTGTTGGTAGTCGAGGCTCTTCGAGCTCGGCTGCTAGATGGCCTCACACCCGGAGAGACAGCGGCTGTCGTGTCGTGTCTGACCTACAAAAAGCGAGGTCCCCGTAATCTCATGGTGCCCGAACCAGGCGGTCGGATCGGGAGGAGGATCCGATCAATTTCAGACCTCAGTCGGAGCATCCGGGAGGAAAGCGCCGACCAGGGGGTAGCCCACGAGTTTCAGACATCTCACGGTCTGGCTGAGAGGATAATGCATTGGGTGGATGGAGGCAGCCTCACGAGTGCCCTAGAGGGGACTATGAGCGCTGGGGAGTTTGTCCGTAACGTGCGACTCGTCTCCGACCTGCTCGGACAGATCGAAAAGGTCGCCGACCCCGAGCTAGCTGCAGCAGCATTTCAAGCCATCGGCAACCTAGAAAGAGGTGTGGTTGTTATGGCTGGTGCAGTCTCCGAGTCGGCACCCCGCCATCCCACTGTTACTGCTGATAGTCCGGAAGCGGCATAAAAGGCCATGCCACTGTCTAGAGGTGCAGACTGGGGTGGAAGCGGCCCTCCGCCGGGCGGGTATGTTCTGGCTGCCAGCGATCTTGAAGTTCGCAGAATTGTGACCCGGGCTCGCTCTTCGGGAGCAGATATTCCCGTGATCAAACTCACAGGGGGCGATCTCTGGAGGTCGCTTGGTGGAAGAAACCCGGAACGGCCATTCTCTGAAAACTTAACCACGGTGGGAGTCGACGTCGGCTCTGCTCTACTAGACGGTCAGATCTACTGGTTCATTGCACACCTAGTAGCCCGTCGAACCTGGTTCAGCGGTCGGTGCTGGGTAGCAGCCAATTCGTCACACTATGGTTCTTGGAACTTGGCCCCTCGAGCACATCCCGGCGATGGCCTTCTGGATCTCCTGGACTCGGACTTACCGTTGTTTCAACGGCTACAGGCGCAGAGAAGGCTGCACGCTGGTATTCACGTTCCACATCCCGGTATCGCTTACAAGAGACTTCCAGCAAGTCAGGTCACATTTCCAAAGGCAGTACCTGTCTATCTCGACTCTGAACGCGTAGGGACCTTCAGGAACGTCTCTGTACGGATTGAGGAATCTGCCCTTGAACTGGTTCTCTAAGATGTGGCGACCCCAGGCAAAAGCCAGACTTGGACGAGAACGCTAGGATTCCTTAATGGCAGCCGTTTCGAGCATCGCCAGGGCAAAAGAGAAGGCTCTGAAGAGGATAGACGAGCTCGCTGACACCCTCATTAGCGTCTCACACCAGATCCACACTCAACCCGAACTGGGTTTCAAGGAACACATCGCTCACGAGATTCTCACTGGAATACTTGAAGAAGAGGGCCTGGAGGTTGTCAAATCTGCCTACGGGCTGGACACAGCATTCGTGGCCTCGGCAGGTAGTAGGGGACCAGTAGTGGCGGTGTTGTGCGAATACGACGCGCTGCCCGGAATCGGACATGCATGCGGGCACAACCTCATTGCTGCGGCTGGGCTGGGCGCTGGGCTGGCTGCAGCTGCTGTAGCTGACGATCTGACTGGACGCATACGGATTCTCGGTACACCAGCAGAAGAAGGAGGAGGCGGAAAGGTGCTGATGCTTGAGAGGGGAGCATTTGAGGAAGTGGACGCCGCACTGATGGTTCACCCAGCAGACGCTGATCTGCGCAGCATTTCGAGCCTTGCCGTCCAACAGATCAGCGTGGTCTATACCGGCAAGGCGGCACACGCTGCAGCGGCGCCCGAAGCTGGCCTCAACGCACTGGACGCAGCCGTCCTCGGATACATGAACGTCGGAGCACTCCGCCAGCACATCTCGCCGGAAGAACGAATACATGGAATTTTCACAAATGCGGGCCAACGGGCCAACATCGTGCCTGAGGAGACATCTGCGAGCTGGTACGTTCGCTCGCCAGATCGTGCAGGTGTAGATGCATTGGCGCAACGGGTTATCGCATGCCTTGAGGCCGGAGCGGCAGCAAGCGGTTGTTCTATAAACTGCGAACTGGGTCAGCCCGTCTACAACGAGGTAAAAGACAACCAGGCTCTACTTGACCGCTACGTGGCCAACTCTGTCAGCCTTGGGCGTGAAGTCCACCCCACCAACGGCCACCAGGTAGTCGGCAGTACCGACCTCGGCAACGTCAGTTATGCGGTGCCGGCAATTCACCCCATGATCAAGGCAGCGCCTTTAGGGACGGCAATCCATACCAACGACTTCGCGACTGCGGCCGTGAGCCAAGAAGCCGACCTTTCAGTTCTCCACGCCGCCCGCACAATGGCACTCACAGTCGTGGACTGCTGGACTGACGATCGGACACTGGAGGCAGCCAGGGCTGAATTTGCTTCCGCCGGTGGTGTCCGCGAAGGCGACGACGCGACGCCCTAGCCTCAGCGCCCGTGTCCACCTACGTAGCTGAGGAGTTCAGCGCTGACGAGGCAGACGTACTGCGTCGTTACTTCACGAACTTGGACCAACCTGTGTTCGCTCTGGTTAATCTGCCAGAGGTGGTGAAGGGGGCACTCTTCGCGCGTTACTCGCGATCCGAAAAGAGTCTCAGACGACTGTTCCTCGAGGAGTTTGTAGGTGAACTGGACGTTTCCGGCGATGAGACTATCGATGCAACGGTGGGACTACGTCGCGCAGAAGAACTCTATGACCGTGTCTTTTTCGAGTTCGGCGACGACAGCGTCGCCCAGTTAGGGGGTGTTCACCTAGCCTGTGAGCAGGCCTCAAACCTGCTCACCAAGGTGCTTGAGTGGGGTCGCATGATGTCCTACCTTGAGCAGTCTACTCGCTATATAGCGTATGACTTGAGGCTCGGCGGACGGTACCGCTACTACCGGGACCCAGAGATCCTTTCATCACCACTGGGAGCCAGGTACATCTCTGACATGGACCGGCTCTTTGAGAACTACGCCGAGATGGTTCCGCTCATGGTCAACCATTTTCGGGCTAAAACACCAAAGGTCGAAAGGGACTCGGACTTCGTTTATCGCCAGGCATTGGCTGCCAAAGCATTCGATTCTGTTAGGGGAATGCTTCCTGCCGCCTCACTCTCGAACGTTGGCATCTATGCATCCGGGCAGGCCTACGAGGCGCTTCTCGTCCGCATGCGGGCCCACCCGCTCCCTGAGGCCAGGACCTATGCCGAAATGATGTTGACCGAACTCCGCAAGGTCATTCCATCATTCCTCAAGCGAGTCGACCTGCCTGATAGGGGAGCGGCGGTAGGCGCCTATGGCATCGACTGTAGAGAGCGAGTTGCAGACATCGCCGATGAACTATTTCCTTCCGGGGAGCCTATTGATGACGTGAAGTTGGTCGATTTGACTGACTTTGATCCGGATGCCGAGGTCAAGTTGGTTGCAGCCGTTCTCTACCCCTTTACGAACCGACCGGACCGGAGAGTAGAGGATCGGGTTGGGGCCATGACAGTTGCAGAACGCCTATCCGTACTCAAGGCTTTTGTCGGAGACCGGTCCAACCGGCGCCATCGCCCCGGCAGGGCCCTCGAAAGGCCTTCCTACCGCTTTGACATACTGTCCGACTACGGGGCCTTTCGAGACCTACAGCGTCACCGAATGATGACTCTGGACTGGCAACGTCTTAGCACTACGCACGGTTACGTGAGGCCCCCAGAGGTCGATGCTGCAGGCTTCACGGATCAGTTCGACGCTTCTATGAACCGCTCGGCAGCCCTCCACGATGCGTTGCAACCGGCATTTCCGGATCAGGCATCGTACGCTGCCTCTCTCGCTCACCGTGTTCGCTACATGATGCAGATGAACGCCAGGGAGGCGATGCATGTACTTGAGCTACGTACGTCCCCTCAGGGGCATCCCGCGTATCGTGAAGTGTGCCAGCAGATGCACACTCTTATCCGAGATGTGGCCGGACACCGGGCTATTGCCGAGATGATGGTTTTCGTCGATCACTCCTCAGGCACTGACCTAGAGCGCCTTGACTCAGAGCGTCGAAGCGAGCAAAAGAGGGTTCAGGCTGTTGACACGTCAGACTCCTCAATCGGTTGAATGGCAAGGCATCCATAGGCGTATGCCTAGTTGGCTCTAATGGTGGTGTCCAAAGGCACCAGAACCTGTCTATGATCCGGCCGCGATCCGAAGAACACCCGAGGGAACAATGAGCGACAACGAAACTACTGACGAACCGCCCGGCGAGGACTTTGAGGGGGAACCGCCCGGCGAGGACTTTGAGGGAGAACCGCCCGGTGAGGACTTCGAAGGCGATGATGATGCACCTAAGTCCGACGAGGATGAAGACGAAGATGAAGACGAAGCTGGCCCTCGTGCTACAAGTGCTGCTGCTGCAGACGATGAGGACGACCTTGATCCAGATGACGTCGAAGCTGATTTAGATGCAATCCTCAAGGAACGGATTGCAGCTGGCGACGACGACGACGACGAAGGCGCCACGCAGGCAACTTCGATAGCGACCGACAGCATCGAGGAACGTCAAGAAACTGAGCTTCACTGCCCTCACTGCTTCCTACTCGTGCAGGCGAGTGCAGTCGCTGAGACTGGTGAATGCGGACACTGCGGTGGCCCCATTTCGTGAGACTTTCGGATTGCTGAGAGTGGAAGCAGCGCGACGGGCGACTACAGAAGACCAAGTAGCTTTGGTGGCACTCTTGGGTTCTGCTCGCTCAGAACTGGTGGACAAACGAGGAGGGCAAGTGTTGGCACTCCGCGACAATGCTGCTCACGACCTGCCTGCTTACGTTGAGACTTGTCTCTCCTCACAAGAGATGGTTGTCGCCATCGGCACGTTCGACAAGGTCCCAATGGGCTTTGGCCTGATGCGAACCTTTCGGGCTGCCGACGATGCCATCCATGCTGTGATCAAGGAGCTGTTTGTCGAACCTGAAGCCAGGTCAGTCGGGATTGGCGAAGCTCTTTTGATGTTCATGCTTGATGCCGCTAGAAAGCGAAACGCGCTCGGGATTGAAGCACTTGCACTTCCAGGCGACAGAGAAACAAAGAACTTCTTTGAGACACAGGGAATGTCGGCTCGAGCGCTTGTGGTACACCGCTGGCTGGATGACCGGTGAGTGTCGGAGGGCCACAACTCTGCGTTGGCGCTATCGCCGTAGATGGAGCAAACCTCCTCATGATTCGACGCGGCACTGTGCCGGGAGTTGGCAGGTGGTCACTGCCTGGAGGTCGAATTGAGGCAGGGGAATCAGTGGTTTCAGCAGTGGTCCGAGAACTGAGAGAGGAAACCGGCCTTGAAGGTGTCTGCGGTGCCTTCACCGGTTGGGTAGAACGCTTTGGGACAGATCACCACCACGTGATCCTCAACTTCCAAGCAGCGGTCCTCGATGCTACTGAGCCCGTTGCAGGTGACGATGCCAGCGCTGCACGTTGGGTGCCCCTAGCGGATGTTGGGAAACTGGATCTTGTGGACGGACTGGAGGTAT
The DNA here is from genome assembly GCA_002731215.1 of Acidobacteriota bacterium. Classification (GTDB taxonomy): domain Bacteria; phylum Acidobacteriota; class UBA890; order UBA890; family UBA890; genus UBA890. Next base: position 13,471 of record PCAP01000060.1, read on the forward strand.
TCCTAACTGATCATGGCGTGCTCGGGACCGGAGGTGCTCTGGGAATCTCCTGAACTTTTTTCAGCGACCCTTCCAGACAGGGTTCCGCTTTTCTATGAACGCACGAGGGCCTTCTAGGAAGTCTTCGCTACGCCAGACAGCCTGACTTTCAGAGGTCACAACGGTGTTCGCCTCCTTATCGGACAAGAAACGCGTTGCCAGAATTGAACGTCGAGATGAACGTACTGCCAAGGGGGCATTGGCGTTGATCTCAGCAGCAAGATCTAGTGCTACCTCAAGGGCCCTGCCGGGTTCGGTTAAGCGGTTGACCATTCCATACCGGTGGGCGTCTTCAGCGCTGAGGTCACGACCGGTGAGCGCAAGTTCCATTGCAACGGTCGGAGGAAGGAAATACGGCAGACGAAAGAGGCCACCTGCTGCGGCAATCAGCGATCTCTTAACCTCAGGGATACCAAAATGCGCGGCTGTGGACGCCACAACCAGGTCGCAGGCCAGGACAATCTCGGTTCCGCCGGCTACTGCCGGACCGTCAACCACTGCAATGAGGGGCTTGGAGCGTTCTCTGTCTACGAGGCCTGCGAAACCACCCTTGGTGGTTGTTAGGTTGGCTGAACCGCTGGCAATTGCCTTTAGATCGGCCCCTGCACAGAACGCGGGCCCATTCGAACACAGGAGTCCCACCCATGCCTGGTCGTCCTGTTCTAGTTGGTCAACGGCGGTTTCAATAGCTTCAGCCATCTCAGAGTTGATTGCGTTGCGAGCATCAGGCCGGTTCATGCGTATGAACCCCACCCGGTCGATTGACTCGTACTCGACGATCACGCCGGCGACACTAGCCACCGTTTGGAGCGGGTCCGACGTCGGGCCCTCAGCCCTAGAAGGCTGTCGGACGGCGTGGTCGTCGACTGCGGCGAGTGGGAGCAGGTTTGATTCCAAAACTACTCGCCACATCAGGGACGTTCATGGACACCCTTCGTACAACCTCAAGCAACTCCTCAGCAGGTTCTGCTGGGAGGCCTTCAGGAACTACGCGAAGGTGAACAGGGGAGAGTGCAACAGCGTCGATGATCGTCGCCCAGCGGTCCTGGCTGATCTGAGAGGTGAGGCTGGCATTTGCTGCTTCGGCAAGGCGATCTAGCTCAGCTGGCGGTAGGGGAGCGCCGGCTTTGGGCGGCCTTGAACTAAGGCGCAACGCACGTACGATCCGACCCGAATCGAGCGTGCTGCGGACCTCGTTCATCCATTCCGTGTGTTCTCGATCAACCCTTGTTGCGAGTTCTTCCCGTAGCTTCCCAGCGAGTTCTCGTGTCTCGTCGCTTCGTGCTGCCGTGTCGGATGCGACGACAACGGAGCGAAGGTCGCGCAAATCAACCTCGGCGATACCAGTTAGGGCTGCCTCTGCACGGTCATGCCAGTCGGCTGTCCGCAGCGAAGGATAGATTCTCTCGCCGAGTTGAACTAGGAGACTCGTCGGAATCTCCGGCTCACCTGCCTCCAAAGCGGCCTTGTTCTGTGCCTCAACTGTGTCGCGCAGTCCCGGGATGCCACCACGTGCCAGAATTTGTCCAATCAGGTGCAGTTCTTCCGGTAAAGCTGCCAAGGCGGCCTTGCGGTGTTTCCTACGTGGCCGCAGGCGTTTCGGCTTCGGTGGGCCTTCGGTGGCGGTGGAGGGGCTAGCAGTAGCACCTTTACGTGAACGACGCCTGCTGGACTCCTTCTTCTTGTTGCTCGACCCCGTTTCGCCATCACTCCTAGTACTTTGACTCCGCTCACCGCGTTCTTTGCGCCGACCCTTCCCATCCTTTCCGTCTCTACGGCGACCTCTGGGCTTGTCGTCACTGTGTGGGCTTTCACCCTTACGACCAGAGCGTCCCTTTTTCGCAAGCGTTGTGATGACCTGAGGTTCGTTGCGTCCGCTGCCAAGGATTTCGAGAAGGTCAGGCTGATCACTGCCGGCCTTTGGTAGAAGCAATGCTGTGATCTCGAGGCCATCCAAAAATTGTTCGGTTTCAGCACGGAGCTGATCGCCCACTGCTGCGCCAGTGGGAAGAAGACTGCCATCGAGGGTTCCTCGTGGCTCTCGAGCCCCTGCGGCCCTCCAGGTCCAGGATCCGTCGTCGCGGCTACTTGTCAGTTCGATCTCGATACGTGGCATGGCCCACAACGCTAGCCGTAAGGAAGGGGATGGCTACTTGAAGGCAACTACTTTGATTGTTCAAATCCACCACTTGTGTAGATAATGTATATTATCATCTATTCCAATAGTTGAAGATCAGGGACTATGGAGCAAATGGCCTACAGGGTTCTCCCAGAGACTGAGGACATGTCAGCCGTCTTTCATGAATGGCTTGCAGACTTGCCGCTGTACGAGGACAAGCCGCCTAACACGATTCGCGCCTACAGCCAGGGAGTCCGAAGGCTCGTGTCTCACGCAGGCGTAGCTCCAAGTTCCTTTGCTCCTGATGCTCTTGACCAAGCACTCCTTACAGATGCCGTACGGGAAATGCGGGCGAGCGGAGAGGTCTCCAAGGCGACCCTCAACCAAAGCCTCGCTGCTCTTCGATCCTTCTTTGACTGGTGCCTCACTAAGCGCCTTGTGGACACTGTCCCTGACATCGGCCGAATTCGAAAACTGGCCAAGTTGGAAGTTCCACAAGTGGATCCTGAGTACTTTCGGCCTGGCGAAATTCGGGATCTCTATATTGCAGCCACCGAGCCCGGCGACCGGTCAAGCCGCGTCCGCTGGGCGTCCAGGGACCTCGCAATGTGTGCATTTCTTGCGGTTCTAGGGCTGCGGGCCTCCGAGTTGACGGACGCTGACATTGGCTGGGTGACACGCGAGCGCCTAGATGACCTAGCAGGAAGAGCTACATGGATGATGCAGGTCCTTGGAAAGGGACGCAGGATTCGCCACCTTCCACTCTCACCCGAACTCATCGATGCCAACACCCTTTGGCAAGCAGAACGTGAGGACCGATTTGGCGTAGCTCGTTCCGACGATCCCTTGTTCCTCACCAATGATGGCGAACGGTTCAACTATCGCCGACTCAGGTACTGGCTCCTTACCCTTAACCGGCAGGCAGGCTTGCGCAATCGTTCTTTGCATTCGCTTCGGCACACGGCTGGTGTTCAGTTGGCTTCTGACGGCGTTCCCATGAACGTGATTCAAAGTCTCCTGGGACATGCCAGCATTACGACCACTGGGATTTACACAGCGATTGCGGGTGGTGAGCTGGTCGGAGTCGTAGCGAGATCTGGGGCTAACACACTCCTTGGTGACACACTCAAAGGTGACTCCAAGGATGTTGGAGGATGAGCAGGACAACAAAGGCACGTTTGCTGGTTGCCGCACCTGAGTTGGCTGATCCGAACTTCTTCAGGACCGTCCTCCTCATGGTCGAACACAACGGTGAAGGTGCTCTCGGATTGGTGCTGAATCGACCTCTTCTAGTTTCCGCGGCTGAGGCTGTTCCCCATTGGGCAGGCCTCATTGAGCCACCGGGACTACTGCACTCGGGTGGTCCGGTATCTCAGGGGTCAATCGTGGGCCTCGGCCTGGCTCCGGAAGGTGGGCATCCATGTGTGACTCCCCTGCTTGGACCTCTCGGCGTAGTTGACCTTCACGGTCATCCTGAACAAGCCTCTGGCATCTCCTCAATTCGACTCTTTTCGGGCTATTCGGGCTGGTCTGCAGGTCAACTGGAGGAGGAGCTGGCGGTGGGATCTTGGTTTGTCCTAGAGGCACAGCCGTTAGATGCAACATCGACGGACCCGCAAGGGCTGTGGTCGGCAGTACTTGCCCGGCAGACAGGTCTCCTCGGTCAGATGGGCGCCTATCCGGATGACCCATCGGTCAACTGATTCTGGGGCCAGTCCAAGTAGTTCTATCTCTTCGAGCGTTGCAGCGAGTGACCGGTAGGCGCGGGTGCTAGAAGTGGTGGATAAAAGAGTGGACTCTCATCTGGGACGGCTCCACGCTTGAGAAGGATGCTGAGCACACTACCTAGTGCCCGACTGTCGTCTAGTGCCCTGTGAGCACCGTTCAGGTCAACTCCAAGTGCCCTGGAAAGATTCCCGAGGCTTCCTGGGAGACCCAGCCCCTTCGCTAGTGGCACAGTGTCAATCGCACAAAGATCGATTGCTCCAAGCCCGACACGTTCCCATTCAGCTTTCACGAATCCGATGTCAAATCGTGCATTGTGAGCCACTGGGATAGAGCCCGACAATTCCACCATCAAATCTCCCGCAACCTCTCGAAATGTCGGAGCGCCCACAAGGAGGTCGTGGCTTATCCCGTGAATGTCGGTTCGTCCAAGATCCGATGTTTCCGCGTCGATAAGGGTGCTCCACTCCCCCACCAGTTCGCCAGTGGAAGTGATCTTTACTACGGCTACCTCAATTACACGCGCTGTGTGGGGATCGAGGCCAGTCGTCTCTACGTCAAAGCAGGAATAGACAGTACGTGTCATCGATGCCGAACAAAGCACTTGACAGGTCTGATGAAGAAACTATTACCCATGCCGGGACCGTAGCCGCCCGGTGCTGATTCTGTAGCTCTCCTGCCAGTACGGTCTCGCCGGTGGTAGAAAGCGACGGGGGGCCGGAGGCTCGAGCGCAAGAAAATCTGCAACGACGGACACTTCGTACGTTGATGGCCGGCCTGATACCGGCCGGTGCTGCCATGACTGCTGCCTACTCGGCCGCGGCAGTATTGGGTGAAGAACTTTCGGGTAGTGAAATGCTTGGAGGACTTGCCGCATCAGGATTGACCACAGGTTCGGCCCTAGCGATCCTGCCCCTCGCCCGCCTCATGTCTAGATATGGTCGTCGGCCCGGCCTCGTTGCCGGCTACACAACCGCTGCAATCGGGACGACTTTTTGCATGTTGTCGGCGATCACAGGGTGCTACATCCTTCTTGTTCCTGGGATGCTTGGCGTTGGTGCCGGCAATGCAGCAAACCTTGCGGCACGCTTTGCCGCATCAGATCTAGCGCCCGAAGAGGGACGCGCACGGGCAATTGGGACGTTGGTGTGGGCCTCAACTATCGGTGCCGTTGTAGGACCATCGATTGGACTGGGTCCAGCGAAGTCATTTGCTGGCCTGCTCGGTGTATCAGTTCTGGCCGGCCCCTACATGGCTTCAACTGCATTGTTCGTGAGCGCTGCTCTCATAGTTGGAAGATACCTAAGACCGGATCCACTCGTGGTGGCGGGAGGCGTAGGAGGTACCGGCACCAAGGAGGGCCGTCATCTCGCTGAAGCGGCACGAAGCCTCATAGGGTCGGCCACAGGGCGTCTTGCTGTGCTATCGATGGTTGTAGGTCACATCGTGATGGTCGGTGTTATGACGATGACCCCCCTGCATCTACGCGACGGGGATCACGAACTGGAAATAATCGGCTTTGTCATATCACTCCATATCATCGGGATGTACGCATGTGCTCCGGTGGTCGGGTGGCTAACGGACCACTTGGGGCCGTTAATCGTTCTGGCAACTGGCGGCCTCATCTTGTTCATTGGTTCAGAGATGGCAAGCCGAACAAACCCCGAGGATTCTCTAGGGATCTTTATCGGTCTGTTCCTAATCGGACTTGGTTGGAACTTTGGCCTGATCTCCTCCTCGGCATTGCTTGTAGTTGAATTTGATGGACCGGAGAGGGTCCGGGTGCAGGGCCTAGCTGATTTGGGAATGACCGCAGCTGGTGCCCTTGCGGGTTTGGGTTCGGGTGTATTCGTCACGTTTAGTGGCTTTCACACCCTTGCCCATAACAGCGCTCTGATTGGCCTGTTCCCTACCGTTGCTGTCATCATGATGGTCATCAGGTCGCGACGACCTTCTATTCGCTAAAGGTCCTGCTTTAGTGCTCTGTGTTACTCAACGACGTAGAGGTAACGTCTGACTATGTCCTCTGAGGGTGGGCCGCCAGTTCTGTTGCTTCATGGGTTCGGGACGTCGTACCAAACCACTTGGGAAAACAGTGGATGGACGTCTCTACTGGCAGATGCCGGTCGAGATGTCATACCGGTCGACCTGCTGGGTCATGGAAACGCGCCAAGGCCCACGGATCCCGAGGCCTACCAGGATCTTGAGGGGAAAGTCCTTTCGACGATTCCGGAAAGACCAGTAGACGCGATTGGGTTTTCTATGGGTGCTCGAGTACTGCTGGTATTGGCCTCGACCTGTCCTGCAAGATTCAACAGGCTAGTTGTTGCTGGTGTTGGCAGGAACCTTTTCGAGGATGATCCGGCAAGGAGCAGAGCCATCATTGAAGCTGTCCGGACTGGACAAGCCGAGGACCCTGAGCTCTCATACTTTGCTCGACTGCCTGAGTCTCCTGGTGCCGACAGGGAGGCACTGGTAGCGTTTCTCAGCCGTCCCGATCCTCCTGCTGTGACTGAGGAGAGTTTGGCTGCGGTAACAGCGCCGGTTCATGTGGTCCTAGGTGACGAAGACTTTGCCGGCCCCCCTGACCGCCTTGTAGCTGCCCTGCCCAACGCGACACTTACAACCTTGTCTGGCGTGGACCATTTTGCGACTCCAGAAAATTTTGGTTTCATCGACGCTGCTCTGGAGTTCATAGACGCCCAACCGTTCTAGAATTTCGATCGAACCAGTCCAGCTTGCTAGCAGTTCATCGTAGAGGTGCCGTATTGGGCAAGATCGCAGTTGGCAGTGATGTCGCCCCGAGGAGGAACTCATCCACCGATGCAGCACAGGACCGGCCCTCTGCGATCGCCCAAACGATAAGGGACTGACCCCGACCCATATCCCCGCATACAAACACACCGTCAGTCGATGTCGAAAAGGACTCGTCTCGGGCAATGTTGCCCCTCGAGTCAAGACCCAAATCAAGTTCTGCTGTCAACCCTTCTGTCTCTGGCCCTGTAAAGCCCAGGGCCAACAACACGAGATCAGCAGGAAACACCTCTTCCGAACCGTCGATCTTTTCGAAGTGCGGACGCCCATCAGCCATCCTGGTGCTAACTCCATGGGTCCGCAGGAAGGCCACGTGTCCGTCCTTGCCCAAGAATTCTTCAGTGTTGATTGCGAATCGCCGCTGGCCGCCCTCCTCGTGTGACGAGGAAACCCTGTAGAGGGCTGGCCAGGTTGGCCAAGGACTATCTTCAGTGCGAAATTCAGATGGGCGCGGCATTATTTCAAACTGCTGGACGCTCGTAGCACCCTGCCGAAGGGCAGTTCCAAGGCAATCCGCTCCAGTATCTCCGCCCCCAATTACCACCACCTGCTTCCCATTTGCAGAAACCGGTGAGTTCTCCAAATCTCCCTCTTGCACACGATTGGCCCACGGCAGGTACTCCATTGCCTGCACGATCCCACTTAGTGCCCTTCCTGGAATCGTTAGGTCTCGCGCCCTAGTAGCACCGCAGGCCAGTACAACAGCGTCGTAGTCACTCTTGAGTTCTGTGAGTGCGATATCAGTTCCGATGCTCGTCTGAGTACGAAACTCTGTACCTTCGGCCTCCATCTGCGCCAGGCGTCTGTCAAGGTGTTGCTTCTCCAGCTTGAATTCAGGAATACCAAACCTGAGCAGGCCTCCTATCCGGTCATCTCGTTCAAATACGACCACTTCATGACCAGCGCGAGTCAGTTGCTGTGCCACTGCCAGTCCAGCTGGACCTGAGCCAACCACCGCGACCCGTCGACCACTTCTCTGTGACGCCGGGAGTGGTTTGATCCACCCTTCTTCCCAAGCCCGGTCCACAATTGATACCTCGACTTGTTTGATAGTGACGGCAGGTTCACTAATACCAAGGACACAAGCCGTTTCACACGGAGCGGGACAAAGGCGGCCAGTGAATTCTGGGAAATTATTCGTTGCATGGAGGCGTTCAACCGCCTCGCGCCACTGGCCTCGGTAGGTAAGGTCATTCCAGTCGGGAATCAGGTTTCCAAGAGGACAGCCGTGGTTACAAAAGGGAATTCCGCAGTCCATGCACCTGCTTGCCTGGCGCTTCAGGTCGAGCTCGGGAAACGGCTCAGATACCTCTTTCCAGTCCCGCAAACGAACCGGGACCGAGCGACGCTCGGGAAGTTGTCGCTCGTACTTGATGAATCCACGGATATCTCCCACTACCGCTTCTCCCTCATCGTTTGGTCGAAGCCATGATTGCCTCACCCTCGTCACGCCCAGCAGTACGTGCAGCAGCAGCGGCTTCGAGCACACGCTTGTAGTCAATGGGCATGACCTTGAAGAACTGGTCACTGCTTGCTGTCCAGCTAGCGAGTAGGCCCTCCGTCAGACCAGAGTCTGTTTCTGCCACGTGACGTTGGAGTACATCTAGTAGCCAGTCTCGATCCTGCTCATCGAGTTCCTCCAATAGCACCATCTCTGTGTTGATCCTCGGTCTTGATACTCCGTACGGGTCGTGAACGAAAGCGATTCCACCCGACATCCCCGCTGCGAAGTTCCGCCCGACTCCACCGAGGACCACAGCTTGCCCCCCAGTCATGTACTCACAGCCGTGATCTCCGACCCCTTCGACCACAGCTAGGGCGCCAGAGTTGCGGACACAAAACCGCTCTCCAACGCGACCCCGGATGAATGCCTCTCCAGAGGTTGCGCCATAAAGGATGACATTTCCTGCTATCACCTGCTCTTCGGCTACGAATGGTGAATCCGTCGGCGGTCTCACGACGATGCGTCCGCCAGACAGGCCCTTGCCGACGTAGTCGTTTGCATCACCCACTAGGCGTAGTGTGATGCCACGTGGCATAAACGCTCCAAGACTATTTCCGGCAGAACCCGCCAAGTTGATCGTAATAGTGTTGTCAGGAAGGCCTTTACTGCCGTGGCGCTTCGTCAACTCATAGCCGAGCATCGTCCCCACAGTCCGATTCACGTTTCGAATAGGGACAGTGATGGTGGTCGGTGATCCATTTTCTAGCGAGGCCCCGGCCATCCTGATGAGATCATTATCCAGGGCAGCCTCGAGCCCGTGGTCCTGTCCGCCTGTGTTGCACCTGTGGGCGTCATCGCTGATCTGGGGCATGTGAAGGATTGGTGAAAGGTCCAAATTCGCTGCTTTCCAGTGGTCTACGGCATCAACGGTGTCGAGGCACTGAACTTGACCAATGGCTTCCTCAATTGTCCGAAAGCCAAGAAATGCGAGAATTTCCCTCACCTCTTCAGCCAGATATTCAAAGAACGCCACCACAAACTCAGGCTTTCCAGAGAACTTCTTTCTCAGCTCTGGATTCTGGGTAGCGACGCCCACGGGACAGGTATCAAGGTGGCAAACACGCATCATCACGCAGCCCGAAACCACGAGCGGAGCGGTGGCAAAGCCGAACTCGTCTGCACCTAGAAGGGCGGCGATTACCACATCCCGGCCGGTCTTAAGTTGGCCGTCCACCTGCACAACGATCCGGTCACGAAGGTCGTTCATCAAAAGGGTCTGCTGAGTCTCAGCAAGGCCCAACTCCCACGGGGCACCAGCGTGTTTGATCGATGTCAACGGAGATGCCCCGGTCCCCCCATCGTGACCTGAAATCAACACCACATCGGCATGCGCTTTGGAGACGCCTGCAGCCACGGTGCCAACACCGACTTCGGCAACCAGTTTGACGTGAACCCGGCTGGTCGGGTTTGAGTTCTTGAGGTCGTGAATCAGTTGAGCCAGGTCCTCAATTGAGTAGATGTCGTGGTGCGGGGGAGGCGAGATGAGTGCCACACCGGGTGTAGAGTGGCGAGTCTTGGCTATCCAGGGGTAGACCTTGTGGCCCGGCAACTGGCCTCCCTCTCCCGGTTTTGCTCCTTGGGCCATCTTGATCTGCAGATCGTCGCTATTGACCAAGTACTCACTTGTTACCCCGAAGCGTCCTGATGCCACCTGCTTAATGGCCGATCGGCGAAGGTCACCGTTCCGTTCGGGTAGGTATCGGGAGGGGTCCTCGCCTCCCTCGCCAGTATTTGATTTCCCACCGAGCCTGTTCATCGCAACAGCGAGGGTCTCGTGAGCCTCAGCCGAGATCGAGCCATAAGACATGGCACCGGTAGCAAAACGCTTGACTATCTCACTGACGGGTTCGACCTCCTCGAGTGGGATCGAGCCTTGCAGGTCCCCGCGTAGGCGGAAAAGGCCGCGAAGTGTTGCTAGTTCTCGAGCCTGGTCGTCTACCAATTGGGTGTATTCCTTGAAAACGTCATAGCGGCCAGAACGGGTTGCATGTTGTAGACGGAATACTGTTTCGGGATTGAAAAGATGATGCTCGCCTTCGCTACGCCACTGGTACTCACCCCCTACGCTGAGGGTTCGGTGTGCTTGCTCTTGCGCACGTTCAGAAAAGGCCGAACCATGGCGCTGGGCGACTTCATCAGCGAGTACATCAAAGCTGACACCTCCGAGACGACTCACTGTTCCCCTAAAGCAGAGTTCAATGACGTCGCTTGCGAGTCCAATTGATTCGAAGATTTGGGCTCCCGTGTAAGAAGAAACCGTCGAGATTCCCATCTTGGACATCACCTTCAGCAGCCCTTTGTCGCAAGCCTTCACAAAGTTTTGCCGAGCTGTATCAGGAGAAAGCTGAGGGTCCAGACCGTGGGCTCCCGTCTTAATCATCTGGTCGATGGACTCAAAGGCCATGTACGGGCATACTCCCCCGGCACCGAATCCAAGGAGAAGTGCAATGTGATGCACCTCACGAGCATCACCACTTTCCACTACCAACCCCACGAGCGTCCGGGTCTTTTTGCTGATCAGGTGGTGGTGGATGGCCCCGGTAGCCAACAACGACGGAATCGCTGCCATTTCGAAATCCGCCCTCCGGTCACTTATTACGATGACGTTGGCCCCTTCAGTAATAGCCTTCGATGCCTCAGCTCTAAGAGTTTCCAGGGCGCTGGTAAGGCCGATACCGCCCTTTTGCACCGGGTAGAGGGCGTCTAGGACTCGCGCTTTTAAACCCGAAGGTTCGCTGACACCGTCGAGGTTGACGAGCATTGCCATCTCTGCCTCAGTCAAGACAGGATGAGGAAGACGTATTTGACGACAACTCTCAGGGCCCGGACTCAGTAGGTTCCCCTCTGCTCCAATATTCCCACAGACCGCGGTAATGAGTTCTTCGCGCATGGCATCAAGCGGCGGATTGGTGACCTGAGCGAACAACTGTTGGAAGTAGTCGTAAAGGAGTCTCGGGCGTCGGGAAAGCACAGCAACGGGCGTGTCCGATCCCATGGATCCGATTGCTTCCCTAGCATCTCTAGCCATTGGTGCAAGAATGAGCTTGAGTTCTTCAAGGGTGTAGCCAAAGGCCTGTTGGCGGCTAAGTACTCTTGAGTCATTGTTTGCTCGGTTAGGTCCAGGTGACAGGTCGTTCAGGTGGACCAGATTTGAATCCAACCACTCTCTATAGGGGTGGGCGGCGGCCAAATCAGCCTTGATCTCATCATCGCGGATGATTCTCCCCTGCTCCGTATCGATGAGAAACATCCGACCGGGCTCCAGGCGACCTTTCTCGATCACTTTTGCGGAGGGAATGTCGACCACCCCTACCTCACTAGCCATTACCACCAAATCATCGTCGGTGACCCAGTATCGGCTTGGCCGAAGGCCGTTCCGGTCTAACACAGCTCCGACGACTGTTCCGTCAGTAAAGGCGATCGAAGCTGGGCCGTCCCATGGTTCCATTAACGAGGCGTGGTACTCGTAGAAAGCAGCGCGATCCGCGTCCATCTCGCGGTGGTTCTCCCATGGCTCAGGGATCATCATCATGACCGCCTCAGGAAGCGAATATCCGCCCATACACAGGAGTTCCAGCACTTCGTCAAAGCCAGCAGTGTCGCTTGCGCCAGGCGTGCAAATTGGAAAGATCCGTTTCAGGTCACCAGGTAGAAGATCACTTTCGAGCAAAGCTTCCCTAGCGCGCATCCAGTTCCGATTCCCTTGGACCGTGTTTATCTCCCCGTTGTGAGCGATCAAGCGGTACGGATGAGCAAGCGGCCAGGAGGGGAAAGTGTTTGTGGAGAATCTGGAATGAACGAGTGCCAGGGCACTGGTCAGGCGCGGATCGGTAAGGTCTGGGAAGAACTGGGACAACTGGGTTGTTGTCAGCATCCCTTTGTAAACGATCGTCTGAGATGAGAGGGAACCAAAGTAGACACCACTTTGTTGAGTACCTGCGGTCCCCATTCCTGTATCAGCGCTCGCGTCTGGATCGATGCCGATCTCGTGTTCTGTCCGTTTCCGAAGCACATAAGCGAGGCGATCCAAGTGAGCTCCGACAGCTCGCCCAGAGCCTCGATTGCGAGACGCAATGAAGACTTGCCGGAAAGTTGGTTCGCTTGCTTTGGCTACCGAGCCGATCATCGAGTCATCAATGGGAAGGTCCCGCCAGCCAAGAACCTCTAGTCCTTCTTCTCCCGCTAGGGCATTGACAGCCTGTTCTACCTGTCCTGCCTCGGCAGAGTCGCGCGGGAGGAAGGCAATTCCCGTCGCATACTGGCCACGCTCAGGTAGTTCAAAGTTGACTATTTCACGGTAGAAGGCATCAGGCACCTGAAGCAAAATGCCTGCCCCGTCGCCGGTATTGGTTTCGGCTCCGAGCGCTCCGCGATGGGCCATATTGCACAAAGCCGCGATGCCAAGTTCGACGATTTCGTGGCTGGCTTGGCCACGTAAGTGGCAAACAAAGTTGACGCCACATGCATCGTGTTCAAAACGGGGCTCATAGAGACCTTTGGTCTGCGAGCTGGCTGTTGGCATAGCATTCTTTCTGCGCGTATCCATGATGGGGTTTGAAACTCTTTGGCTCTAGACGTCACTGGCCAGAGCGCATGGCTGTCGAAGTCAGCACAGGATCGGCCACGACATTGTGGCTCCCCTCCGGAAGTGCCGGAGCCATGGGAGGAGTGGCACCAATGCGCAGCCAACTCCCTGATCTGGGCTCCCAATATAGTTCAGGACGTTGCGACATCCCATCTCTGGCTTTGCCAGCAGCATCACGCTCGATGGAAGTCAAACCTCTCTTGGAGGGTCCGGTACGGGGTGACGAGCATCAGGAGCATCGGGAAAAGCTCCAGCCGTCCAATGAGCATCAAGAGAGCCAACACAAGACGTGCAGGGGTGGCGAACCCGTCTACGAACGATGCCGTTGGCCCTGCCTTGTTCAGAGCGGGCCCCATATTCCCAAGAGACCCGATGACACCGCTGAACGCGGTTACAAGATCCGTGCCGAGAGCAGCTACAACGAGTGTCCCGGACACCACAAGAATCCCAAAAATAATCATGAAGCCAGCTATGCGCTCAACCAGCGGCTCTGCCATCGTGCTGCCGCCGTGTCTTACCAGTAAGACAGCCCTTGGGTAGCGAATGCTACGGATAGTCCTTCGAGCATGCGACAGTCCCACAACGAGCCTCATGACCTTGACACCACCGGAGGTTGAGCCAGTGCAGCCACCCGATACCAGCAGGACTAGCAGGACCATCTGGGGGCCAGCTGCCCAAGTAACGAAGTCGCCGTTGGTGCCTGGCCCCGTCGCGTTGCCAAAACCACCACTGGTTCCGAGGGTTACAACATTGAAGACAGCCGCCCGGAGTGCGTTGGTGGGCCCCATCCCCTCACTGCACAGCAGAAGTGTCACCAGTACGGTGGACCCGGTCAATAGCCAGATGTAGGCCCGGAACTCTGGGTCCTCTAGGTGAACCGGTCGGTGTGATGAGAGAGTCCTTGAGTGCAGGGTGAAGCTTGCAGCACCAAGTACCAGACCAATCATGATGACCATCTCGACTGCCACGCTGTCCCAGTACCCGATAGATGCGTCTCGAGTGGAGAATCCTCCTGTCGACGCGGTAGTGAACGCGTGTGCAACGGCATCAAATGGCGACATTCCTACAGCAAAGAGAGCCACTGCGATGAGAGCGGTAAGACCAGCGTAGAGGTACCAGAATCGTCTAGCAGTCTGGGCCATTCTAGGGGCTAGACGGTCCCCACCAGCCCCGGGGGCCTCTGCTCCAATCAACCCGAGACCACTTGCCCGGAGAGCTGGAAGTACCGTCACTACAAGAACGACTATTCCCATTCCGCCGATCCACTGGGTGAACTGGCGGTACATCAGAATGCCGGGCCCTTGGTCGGAGATCAGGTTGTGTGAGCCAAATATTGTCGATCCTGTACACGAATATCCGGACACCGACTCGAATAGAGCATCAGCAAAGACAACTGGCAACGTGATTCCCGAGCGTTGGAAGGTCCCAGCGAATAGGTATGGAAGTGCACCGAATGCAGAGACGACTAGCCATGTTCCGGCCACTGCGTTAAAGACAGTTGCACGGTCGACTTGACCGGGGCGTGTAAACAGCCAAAGGGAGGCCCCTGGGACAAGAGTGAGCACAGCCGCTAGCAGAATCGAAGCTCCATGTGTTCCTCCTAAAGCTTCAAGAACGGCTGATGCGAACATTCCTACAGCGACGAACATCAGGGCGATTCCGGCTACATGCCCAGTTGTGGTCTCCCACTTCGTTTCAAAGAAACTCACGAGCTGGCTCGGTGCCGGCGCGCCAAGTAACGACGCCTGGGTCTGATTCTGTTGCCAACAATGCGCACGAGGGCGGCGATCGCAAGGACGGCTGGATAGATGGAAAGGCGACCGAAAATCATTGCTGGAAGCAGTGCCATGCGAACACTGGAGGGCCAGTTGATCGGATCAACGATCTCACCGCTGAGGGTGCGCACGGGGCCAGCCGTTGCCGTTGCGTGTATGGCTGCAGAAAGAGCGCCAACTAGATCTAAGCCCAATACTGCAACTAACAGCGCCGTAGCAAAGACCACGGCTACGAACAGAAATTGCAGCACAACTATCTGGCGGAGCGTTTCTTCGCGGGCGATGCGCCCAGCCAGCCGAACCTTGAGCACTGCCCTTGGATGAAGTTGTCTTGCCATTTCCCGCATGGCCAACTTCATTAGAACCCGGTGTTGTCGTACTTGAAGGCCACCACCAGCGGACCCACTCATGGCACCAACAGATATCAACAGGAGCAGAAGAACGGGCGCAGCGGGTGCCCAGTTTCCAGGCACAGACATAGGAAATCCGGTCGTGGAAATAGAAGCTGCAACGACGAAGAGGCCTTGCCGGAGCCCGGTGAGGTCGGGTCCCGTGGCCCACAGAGCAAGGAGCAGAACTCCCACTCCATGCAGGCCTAGGTACAACATGAGACCTGTCTGACGATGGGGCCTTCCGCCACCTCTTACCAAATGCCAAATCGTCACCAGGCTGGACCCCGCCAAAATCATGCCTGCAATGGCAACCCACTGGACTGCAGGGTCTGCGAACTCGGTGGGGCTATTAGTAAAGCCCCCAGTTGAGAGGGTCGACATAGCAAGGAGTGCGGCCTCAAACGGCGCCTTTCGCGCCAGCATGTAGCCAAACCAAACCAAAACGGTGCAAGGGATGTAGAGCAGGGCAATGTTTCGGACACCCGACCACTTGTCCGGAACTAGTGGTCGGTGATTGGCAGAGTTGGAGCGGTCGGTAAATTCGCGGCCGAATCCAAAAAATGGAAGGACTATAATTCCTGTTAGTAGGGCGGCGAAACCACCTATCCACTGGCTCGACGCCCGCAAGAACCGGAGTCCGTAACCGAGGTCTCTCGGGTCGATGACACTTAAGGCTGTGGTGGTGATTCCTGTGGTGGCTTCAAAAAGGGCGCTATCAGGGCTCTGGATCGCACCGGTGAGGAGATACAGGGCGGCAAGAAGAAGGACCGCTAGGAAGACCCCTAGTGTCGTTGTTGCGAGGACGTCAGCGGGCCGAATGTTGTCTGGGTTCTGGACTCTGCCTACCAATAAGATTCCCGCGAAGACCATGGCACTTCCCATGATGAGTAGCGTTGGTGAATCAGCACCTTGCTTAAACAGGTCGATCAATCCAGAACAGACAGACAAGGTACCGATCGACAAGAGGGCTGCAGACACCGCCCATGCAGTTGCTGCAGTCCAAGACGCCCACTGGCGAATGGTCGTCCTGGCAGCCACGGGAATATCTGTCCCGGTGGGGTCAGGCGAACAGGGCGGTGACCCTGTCGACCGACTCCGGCTTGGCTAAGACCACTACATGGTCTCGAGCGCGCAGGGTGCTACGCCCTCGGGCGATTTGGGGCTTCCCGTCTCTGACAATTGCCCCAATCAGGGATTCGTGTGGCATATGGAGTTCAGCCACTGTGCTTCCCGCACAAATGCACGATTCGGATACCGCGAACTCAAGGATCTCCACATCACCTTGGAGATATGTGGCGACAGCGGCGACTGTACCGACATCGCCACGAACAAACCTGAGCACGCTGTTGGCAGTAGCAGTCCTCGGGCTAAGTGTTGCTCCGACCTGATGAGTTTCGAGGAGGTCAAGGAGTTTGAGACGGTGCACTACAGCGATGGTCTTGACCGCCGCCTCAGAGCCCTGCTGCCTGGTCCCTGCTGCCTTGGCATAGAGGCACGCAAGTACGTTGGAATCGTCTTCCCCTGTAAGAGCGATTACGACATCTTGTGCACCCACATCGGCCTCTTCGAGCATGTCGGCGTCGACAATGTCGCCCCTGAAGATGAGAGTTCGGGGTAGTTCTTCGGCAAGTTCGATCGCTCTTTTCTCATCATGTTCGATTATTGCTACGTCCACACCTCGGTCGATGAGCGATTCCGCCAGCATCTGTGCCGTTCGACCCCCACCTAGGAGGAGAGCGCGGGTCGGCATCTCTCTAGCGATTCCCAGCCGATGGGTCACCTCTTTAAGAGCTCTTTGCTTGCAGATGATTCGGAGCAGATCGCCCTCCACGAGGACTTCGTCAGCCCGGGGAATGAATGTCACATCTTGCCCGGATTTCTCGTTTTCGGATCCGGAGCGGGTGATTGTGCCGACGATAAAGTCCCAATCTGGTTCCAATTCCTGACCCAATGCGCCCAATGTGACGCCGACCAGTGGTGCGTGTGCAGGCAACTTCACCCCAATGACCACAACTTCTCCATCGGCCATTCTTGCTACATCCAGGGCTCCTGGATACTCCATCAGCCGCAGAACCTGTTGGGCAACCTCTTCATCAGGATCAATAACGAGATGGTCGGTTACACCTTTGAAGAGATCTCTGACCTCTTGGCGTCGTAGGCGGCGAGACTCCACCCTGACAATCGTCTTTTGGACCCCGGCCTGTCGTGCGAGAAGAGCGGATAGCAGGTTTGCCTCGTCATTGGCTGTCACGGCAACGAGTAGGTCAGCCTGGTCAAGTCCCGCCTTTTGCAGGCAACTTGGATCAGTGCCGCTGCCCTTCACAGCGAGCACGTCGAGGTCTTTGTCGATCTCTCGGAATCTTTCAGGGTCGACCTCGATCAGCGCTATGTCGTGTTCTTGGCCACTCAGGCGGTCGGCGACGTAAGTACCGACCTCTCCAGCACCCACAACGATGATGTACACCGGCTAATCCTCGCCTATCTGTGGCTTACGGAGGAGGATGCCCTGCTCAGTTGCAAGGATGTCGAGGGGTACGTCCCATGACTGGGCATTGAGAGATGGGACGACCTGGAAGCTGTGTGCAATACCAATTAGGAGAGGCGGTGCCGGTGCCTCAAGCCGAAAAGCGAATGTCCGATCGTAATAGCCAGCTCCGTGGCCCATTCGATTGCATCTTTTGTCTGCTACCACTACAGGGACGAGAACCACATCAAGGTCACGTAGCGATACCCGTTCACCACTAACAGGTTGCCTAATGCCGAATGGGCCCGGTTGTAGCGGTCCACTCGGCAGGACGAACTCAAGTACTCCACCTGGTCTTACCACAGGAAGAGCGATACGGGTCTCTACAGCTTCAAGGATTGGCCAAGGATCAATCTCACCCCGGATGCCGACATACGCTGCAACCAATTCTGCTTCACAAAACTCCTCCAACTGCTTGACGCGTCTCATCACAAGCGCACTCGCATCGTGCACCACTTCCGGGGAGAGCAAAGCCCTTTGTCGCGACATCCCGTCACGAATGGCCTCTTCTTGCATACACCGATGTTTACCTAGCAGACGCTTTGATTCCAGTACCGGGTGACATATGTCGCCAAGCAGATGTTTGAAGCACGCCATTCAGGTCACTAGCGTCACGACGGTTCTAGTTCCGGGGCATCAAACACATCCGTCCCAGAGCTCAGGAATCCGTCGATTGGCCACCGTGCCGAATCCACACGACAAACGTTCCCAACATCTCAGGAGATCGACCCTTGGAAGCCATCCCTTACCTAGCCGCAGCCTCATCGGTGATGGGTCTCGCACTGGCTGGTTACTTTTACAGTTCCGTGCGGGCTGCCAGCCCAGGAGACCAACGGATGGTCTTCCTTATGACGGAGATCCAAAAAGGAGCACGTGCCTTCCTCAAGAAGGAGTACACGTGGGTATCGGGTTTTGTAGCGGTCATGGCTGTCCTGATCGCTGTCCTAATCGCTCCGACAGCTGCCCTTACCTACGTCCTTGGAGCGGTCCTCTCCGCAACTGCCGGCTACGTGGGTATGACAGTCGCCACGATGGCCAACGCCCGTACCACTGAGGCTGCCAAACAGGGGCCTGGCAAGGCCTTACCGATTGCTTTTCGAGGCGGAGCAGTAATGGGGTTCTCAGTCGCCGGCCTCGCCCTCGGCGGGCTAATGCTCGTCTACATCCTCTTCGTCCTCGTAGTCGGAGTGGAGGATGCCTTCGAGGTTGTAACTGCTTACGGCCTAGGGGCTTCGTCTATAGCTTTGTTTTCTCGTGTAGGTGGCGGCATCTACACCAAGGCAGCTGATGTCGGTGCTGATCTTGTGGGCAAAGTTGAGGCAGGTATACCGGAAGATGATCCTCGCAACCCCGCAACAATCGCAGACAACGTAGGCGACAACGTAGGCGACGTCGCCGGCATGGGCGCTGACCTCTTCGAAAGCTATGCCGGTTCGATCATCGCACCGATTTCTCTTGTGGCCTTCGCTTTAGGCCTAGGGGCTGAGCATGCTTCGACTACTACCAACATCTCTCTTTTGTCCTTTCCAATTGCCATTGCCTTTGCCGGCATGCTGGCTTCTATCTTCGGCTCGTTTCTTGTGAGGGGAGGCGACTCCACGGACACGAAAGCACTCAGCAAGGCCCTGCACATGGGTACGAACTCAGCGATGTTCATAACCGCTGTTGCAACCGTCCTGATCGCCTTCTGGTTGTTTGGTTCAGACGCGGCATTCGATAACCCTCTTGGCCTCGCTATTGCAGTGATCGGTGGTCTGGTCGTTGGATGGGCACTCGGCAAGACCGCTGAGTACTACACCTCTGATCACTTCGGCCCAGTAAAGAAGATCGCTGGTCAAACGGAGACAGGTCCTGCGACCACGATCCTTGGTGGCATATCGGCTGGCATGGTCTCAGTTGCTGCCTCAGTGGCCCTGTTGGCCGTGGGGGTGGCTCTCGCCTACTGGGGCGGCGAAATGGCATTTGACTCGATCGGTAACCTCGACGGCGGCATCTATGGCATAGCCGTTGCCGCCATAGGAATGCTCTCAACACTCGGCGTTGTGGTCTCAGTCGATGCCTACGGTCCGATCGCGGATAATGCAGGTGGTATCGCCGAGATGGCCGAGTTGGATCCAAGTGTTCGTGAGGTGACCGATGCTCTGGACTCCTTGGGAAACACCACTGCAGCCGTCGCCAAAGGTTTTGCTGTCGGCTCAGCTGCTCTAACCGCATTGGCACTCTTCAAGAGCTTTGAGTTTGCAGTTGTACAGGCGGGGGGCACTCTCTCGCTAAACATCGGCGAGGTAGCGGTCTTCGTTGGCCTCTTTATCGGCGCCATGCTTCCATTCCTGTTCGCCGCACTCACCATTGACGCTGTCGGACGAGCAGCCCAAGAAATGATCGAGGAGGTTCGTCGGCAGTTCCGCGAGATCCCAGGTCTTCGCGAAGGCAAGCCAGGGGTCAATCCTGACTCTGCACGTTGTGTAGAGATTTCGACTGCAGCATCCCTGAAGGAGATGCTTGTTCCTGGTGCTCTCGCCGTGGTGGTTCCTCTAGTCATTGGCTTCGTGAATATTGATGCCCTTGGAGGGTTTCTTGCCGGGGCCCTAGTTTCGGGGTTCTGTTTGGCAATATTCATGGCCAATGCTGGTGGTGCCTGGGACAACGCCAAGAAGTACATCGAAGCCGGCGCAATGGGGGGCAAGGGCTCCGATAGTCACAAGGCGGCTGTCGTCGGTGACACAGTGGGAGACCCCTTCAAGGACACGTCCGGCCCGGCTATGAACATTCTCATCAAGGTCATGACGATCGTCTCGCTGGTCTTCGCTTCGGCGTTCGTTGGGTAGTACCGACTCCGTGGAACGGCCAACTGCTCGCCGCTATCAGGGAAAGATCAAGGGAGTCGTACTGGACTGGAGTGGGACAACGGTCGATGCTTACGTGATAGCACCGGCGATGGCGTTTGTTGAAGTGTTCCGGAAGCATGGCGTAGAAGTCACGATGCAGGAAGCCCGCAAGCCGATGGGCTTGCGGAAAGACCTCCACCTTGAGGCTCTTGCAGACTTGCCTGCGGTGAGCGAACGGTGGGCTGAGGTCCACGGCCATTATCCGGAAAAAGCTGAGATTAATGCCATGTTCGAAGACTTCGTTCCCCTACAGGTAGGAATCCTCCCTCGTCACGCTGCTCTCTTGCCAGGTATTGCAGAACTGGCCGACCGTTTGCGTGCCGAACACAACATCCGAATCGGTGTTTCGACTGGCTTCACTAGGCCAATGGTCGACCTGCTCCTCAAGTACGCAGCGGAGCAGGGGTTCCTACCTGACTGTGCAGTAGCGGGTGATGAAGTTGAAAACGGTGTCCGGCCCAAGCCGTTCATGGTCTACCGGAACATGGATCTGATGGACGTTCACCCTATTCAGGCTGTTGTGAAAGTCGACGACACGGGCTCCGGTGTGTCTGAGGGCATTGAGGCTGGTTGCTGGACGGTCGGGATTGCTGGCTATAGCAACTATCTCAATATCAACTCCTTGAGTGAGGCTGACGCTATCTCAGCAGAAGACTTTGCTGATCGCCTTGCGTTAGCCCGTACAGAACTTTGGAAGGCAGGGGCTCACTACGTGATAGATGAACCGCTCGAGTTGCTTACCGCCATCAAAGACATCAACAACCGACTGGCAACAGGCGACTCTCCCTGATTCTGTCCTCAGGCCTCAGGCGTCACATAGGCCGCACTCAGACCTCCATCCACCATGAGGTCCGTGCCGGTTACATAGGACGATTCGTTTGACGCCAGCCAGAGAGCGGCCTCCGCCATCTCCGAAGCTTCCCCAAAGCGGCCCATCGGTATGTGTACAAGACGGCGATCCTTCTTTTCGGTCGTATCTAGGAAGTTCATTAACAGATCAGTCCTGAGGGGCCCTGGGCAAAGTGAGTTCACACGGATGTTTTGTCTGGCATGGACGATGGCCAACTCACGAGTGAGGGCCTGGACTGCACCCTTGGATGCCGTATAGGCGATTTGGGAGGTAGCGGAACCCATAACGGCTACAAAGGAGGCTGTGTTGATTATTGAACCGCCACCAGATGCGAGCATCGCTGGAATCTCGTACTTGCATCCGAAAAACACTCCTTTGGCATTGACCCCCATGGTCAAGTCCCAAATACTCTCCTCAGTGTCTACGGCATTCCCGTCGTCGGGATGCATTATTCCAGCGTTGTTGAAGGCCACGTGTAGGGCGCCGTATTCCTCAACTGTCGTCGCCACTACCCGGTCCATATCACCGGCTTTGGAGACATCTGCGACCAACGATATTGCGCTGCCTCCAGCGCTGGTGATTGCCGCAGCGGTTGCAACGTTTCGCTCCTTGACAGTATCTACGCACGCCACTTTGGCGCCGTTGGCTGCAAACAAGATCGCTGACTCGTGTCCGATGCCTGATGCAGCACCGGTAACCAAGGCGACTTTCCCCTCGAGTCTTGTCATCGGCTCCCCTCGATGTTTAGCGGCTTGACCAAGATCAGCCCGGCAAGACAATCATCGGGTCCTTGGGTTCCCCACCCGTGCGTACCTCGAAGTGCAGGTGTGGACCCGTGGACCAGCCGGTGGACCCGCATCGCCCAATTACGTCACCAGTTTGGAGTGTGTGGCCTTTAGAAACCAGGAGTTCCTCTTGGTGCGCATAGACGGTAATGACTGGCCCTTCATGTTCAATCAAAACAACATTGCCGAAGCCGTTTTTCCAACCTGCAAAGCGCACCACTCCTGCTTTGGCTGCCCAAACAGGCTGGTTTAGGACACAGCCAATGTCTACCCCGTTGTGCTGGCGGCTGGTGCCGAAGATCGGATGAATCCTGACACCAAAGCCAGAACCAATCTTTCCTTCAATTGGCATTATGAAACCAGCACCGGATTCTTTGGTGAGGTCAGGAGCAGAACGTCGCAGTTCCTCAGCAATCAGATTGTCGATTAAGACGGCCATCTGGTACTGCTCGCGTTCGAGCTGCTTAAGTGCAGCTTCGTGTTCCTCGATTCGAAGTTCAAGTTCGTCCCGCACTTCTTCCTGTGAACTGATACGTCGATCCAACACCAGCAGGGAAGATTCCAATTCCCGTTGCTCATATTCAGCATCCAGGATGGCGGCATCGGCATATCGGGCAATGGCTTCCATCTCCCTTTCAAGCGTGTGTAGGCGTTCCAAGAGATCTGAGCGATTGCCTGTCACCACATCAAGAATGGCGGACTTTCTGATGCCAGCCGAGAGGTCTTCGGCCTCAAGCAGGATGCCAGGCCGGAGTCCAGATATGTAGACATCTACAGCCAGTTTCTCTACGCGGGCCCGAACTTCTTGAATCTCAGATCCCACCTGCTCAACCTCAACCCAGCGAAGCGTTGCTTCGGCTTCGGCGACCTCGATTGCCTGACGCGAGGAAGCGATCTTGGCTAGTTGGAGTGATACCGCATCATCGAGAGCTCCGAGCGCTCCCGAAACCTCAGCGTCCTCGGCTTCGACCAATTCCAGCGCTTCAGCCGCATCGGCTGCGCGATGTTTTGCGGCTTCCCTGCGATCTCTAGCCTCGCGGATTGATTCGGTCTCACCGGAAGCTCCGGTAGGCATGAGAACAACCAGTACAGCGACGAGGGCGATCAGGGTGCGTAGGAGAGAGGCTGGTCTGGGTGTCATGGTCTCAGTGCCAGTTGTGGCGTGATGACCAGCAAGGCTACAGGGCGATCCGTTCCACTATTTGACACGACACCAACCCTGACTGGGAGAACCAATCAGTTGAAGAAACACTGGCTATTCGAGTGCCAACTCCATTCTCATTGCTAGCAGGGCATCTTCTGTGGTCTCGCCCACTCCCCTACTTGGCAAGTGAATAACAACCTCACGGAGTGTGCCGGTAAATGGAAAGGGTCCGACGTACTCCTCTGACACAGCCGACAGAGCATCACGCCCTACGTCGAGCCCCGTCGAACCAAGAATCCGTATAACGAAGGGCACAGGCATCGAGCCGCCCGCCTCTCCATCCAGCAGCAACGTCGCTGTACCTGTACTCCCATCGCGGTAGAAGTGCACACCTACGGTTGCTTCGCCTATTGGGAGGTGTTGCAGACTTCGGACGACGTGGTGGTCTGTGAAGATGTTGTAGTCGAAGACTAGGCGTTCCTCTTTGACAAATAGGGAAAGACCCAGGTTCTCCGTGCCGACTGCCATTATCACTCCTTCACCACCCTCAGGTCGCAAGATTGAAGCCTCGACTAGGAAGGAGCGATTGCCGAGGGTGGCGGCGGCACCAGCTGGA
The DNA here is from genome assembly GCA_002731215.1 of Acidobacteriota bacterium. GTDB lineage: Bacteria > Acidobacteriota > UBA890 > UBA890 > UBA890 > UBA890. Next base: position 37,231 of record PCAP01000060.1, read on the forward strand.
ATGTGTGAGATCGGAGGGGTGTAGCGGTAGGTCCGGCCCTGGTGGGGCGTGCCGGGGCCAAACCGAGGTCGGAATAGTTCAAGTGTTCGGTCGTCAAGTGGTAGGACCCCGTTCGACTCTGCCTCTGCCCACCAAAGGTCAATCAGGGACTTCAGTCGTTCTGGTTCTGCTTCTGCTAGGTCGTTTGTCTCTGACACGTCCTTGTCAAGGTGGAAGAGTTCCCAACGTTCCTCGTCATAGGGAGCGTCAGGGACATGTCGCGTTACTGCCTTCCATCCATCGCTACAGATGGCCCTGTGTCCGAACATTTCGAAGTACTGGGCTCCCTTTCTTGTTGGCTCTTCGGGCCCATTGAAGGTGTACTCAAGACTTGTTCCAGTCATCGGCGTCAACTCACGTCCGTTGCGCTGGGCGGGCATGTCAAGACCAACCAGGTCCAAGAGAGTGGGTGTTAGGTCTGTGATGTGGTGGAATTGGTTCCGTCTACCACCCGACTCACTGATTCCGCCCGGCCAGTGAATGATCAATGGATCTCTCACTCCGCCGCCGTGAGTGGTCTGCTTATACCACCTCATCGGCGTATTACCCGCCTGAGCCCACCCCCACGGGTAGTTGCTATGTGAGTGAGGGCCCCCAATGTCATCAAGCCGCTCGACAGCGGAGTCGACATCCTCCTGGAAGTTGTTGAAGTACTTCATTTCGTCGGTCACTCCAGTGGGGCCACCCTCTTGACTTGCACCGTTGTCTGACAGCAACATCACCACGGTGTCATCCAAGATGCCAAGGAGTTCAAGGTGGTCGATGAGGCGACCGATCTGCGCGTCGGTGTGGTCAAGCATCGCGGCAAATGCCTCCTGGAGCCGACAAGCAAAACGTTGCTGGTTATGGCTGAGGTCATCCCATGCCTCTACTCCGGGATTTCTTGGGGCCAAGATCGTGTCGGGCGGGACAACTCCGAGTTCTAGTTGGTTCTGGAACCATTCCTGTCTCGTGATATCCCAGCCAGCATCGAATTGCCCCTTGTACTTTTCCAGATATGGTCTTGGCGCCTGATGCGGCGCGTGTGTGGCTCCAAACGCCAAGTAGAGAAAAAACGGCCTATCTGGCCTGAGGGACCTGGTGTCACTCACGAAGCCAATGGCCTTGTCTACGAGGTCTTCACTGACGTGGTAGCCGTCTTCAGGCTCCGCTGGGGGGTCTATGTGATGGTTATCTGCCGTTAACTCTGGGTGGAACTGATCAGTTTCTCCCTGCAAGAAGCCGTAGAAGCGGTCAAAACCTCGCTGCAGTGGCCAATGATCGAACGGCCCAGCAGCGGATGCCTGAGCCATGGGGGCTAAGTGCCACTTGCCCACACAGGCGGTTGCGTAACCGTTGTCCTTTAGTACCTCGGCGACTGTCGCAGCATGGTCAGCTATGTAGCCGCGCATGTGTGGATACCCGCTGTCGAAGTTGGAGACAGCTCTCATGCCAACGGAGTGATGGTTGCGACCGGTTAGAAGACAGGCGCGAGTTGGTGAACAAAGCGCAGTGGTGTGGAAGTTTGTATACCTGAGACCACTCTCAGCGAGTCGGTCAATGTTGGGCGTGTCGATGCTTGAGCCATAGCAACCCAAGTGAGCGAAGCCTGTGTCATCAAGTAGGACCACCAAAACGTTCGGGCTGTCCTCGGGTGCTGTTGCTGTCTCGGGCCACCAGGGTTCCGACTCGGCATGTGTTCGACCGATAGTTCCTTTGAAGGCGCTGTCTTCGCCTCTCCTACCCATTGTTGATTACTACTTCCGTTGCAGATGGAAGTGGGTCCTTTGTGCCCAATCTGGCAATTTCACCAAGGCACATATCGACTCGTACGGGCATCTGGCATCTCCACTTCAGGCAAAACGGCTCCTTGAAACTCATTGTGCCGCTATCGGTAGGACGTGCGCTTAGCACGAAATTCCTACCAGACAGTCTGTGAACCACGGTCTCGCCCTCCAATGCCTAAGCCTCGAAAGCCCGAAGGCAGAAGCGTTTGTGAACTCGGCCATCGAGTTCCTTCCGTGCAGCACAATATTAGGGCCCAGGACGCTGCTGAACGGAGTCGGGCCTATGCTCCGACTGGACTACCAGGAGCGACACCGTGGAACCTGAAGAAGTTTCTGACTTGTTCGATCCGAAGCGATGGGTGCCTGTCGAAGGATTTGACTCGGGTGATGTGACGTATCACCGATGTATCGACCAGGGCACAGTGCGGATCGCATTTAACCGGCCAGAAGTGCGCAATGCCTTTCGGCCTTCGACCGTTGATGAGCTATACAGGGTTCTTGATCACGCTCGGATGTGGACCGATGTCGGTACGGTTCTTCTCACCGGCAATGGCCCCTCCCCCAGCGATGGAGGCTGGGCATTCTGTTCTGGTGGTGACCAGCGGATTCGTGGATCCGACGGCTACAGGTACTCCGATGAGGATGGCGCATTTGACGCGGGCCGCACTGGAAGACTTCACATTCTTGAGGTACAGCGGCTAATCCGCTTCATGCCGAAGGTGGTGATCGCTGTAGTTCCTGGTTGGGCTGTTGGCGGAGGTCACAGCATCCATGTGGTCTGCGACCTGACCCTTGCCAGTCGCCAACATGGTGCCTTCAAGCAGACCGATGCCGATGTGGCGAGCTTTGACGGTGGGTTCGGATCGGCATACCTCGCTCGTCAAATCGGGCAAAAGCGTGCTAGAGAAATCTTCTTTTTGGGTCGCACCTATTCCGCTGAAGAGGCGCAAGCTATGGGGATGGTGAACGCTGTCGTGAACCATGACGATCTCGAGAATGTCGCCTTGGAATGGGCAGCCGAGGTGAACGCCAAAAGCCCTACCGCTCAACGGATGCTCAAGTTCTCCTTCAACCTTATTGACGATGGCCTGGTGGGACAGCAGGTCTTTGCCGGAGAGGCAACGAGACTTGCCTACGGAACTGATGAGGCTGCTGAGGGGCGTGATGCGTTCTTAGAAAAGCGGCCTCAGGACTACTCGGAGTACCCCTATCACTTCTGATTGCTGCCTCAAACAGCTGAGAAGTACCACTTACCCACTACGCATCTCCTCAACCACCGAATCGGCCCGTTCGACGCAGCGAACGAGCGCTGCTCTGACAAGCTCGGTGGCCTCACGGGGTTCAGCGGCATGGATGACACCAAGCACCTCGCTACGCAAGGCGAGGGGGTAACGGTTCCAGGGCCTGATTCGCGGTGTTTTTGAACTACGAGGCCAAAATGCCTCCGTCCCACTAGCCCCATTTGCTATGAGTGGCAGACCCGTGCTGACCGCGAGCCACCCAACCCCTTGGTGGGTCCGACCCACACCATCTTCTCTCCACTCCTCGACTGGAACGACCCTGCCTTCCGGCATGATGGCTACTGGCCAGCCCGCTTCCAGTTCGACTGTTGCCAGGTCTAGCGCCTCGACACCATCAACAGGTATGCATCCAAGGCGATGCAGCAATGGCCCTATGACGGGCATTTGAAAATATGCAGCCGCAACCAGAGGTCGGATCGGCCTTTCCCAGGAATGGAAGGTAACCGAAGCAAGTAGCAGGTCGGCCAGACTCCGGTGGTTAGCTGCATAAATGGCAGGCCCTGGGCCAATTTCTGGAGGAGGGCCAATATTCGCCCTGGTAAGCACGCCCATTACTCTGCTAACCGTCCGCATGGTCGACATGATCATCGCTTGTTCGTCCGGATCAGGTAGGGGTGTTGTCGACACCATGCCCTCAGTCGCCCTTCGTCCTGCGACAACCCAGGGACGTGTCATGACCCTGCCGGCGCGCACGGACTGCCCATACGCAAATGTGTAATGCCTTATCAACAGTTACGTTGGGTACTTGGAAATGGAAGCGATGTTCCTCGCTTGTTTTGGCGACGATTGATGGCTCCTGTCCGGTCACTGTCACGCGAATGGGCAAACCACCGTCTGGCAGGTCTGCATCGAACGCCCAGCCTTCCACCGAAGCTTCCTGGTTGACAATTTCATACTTGTCGATCAGACCCACAGGTGGATCACCAGGTGTGAGGTACGCCATTCTGGAGAACTCAGAATCTTCGTTTCTGCATCCCGGCAGGGCCTCAAAGATCCATCCTTGCGCGGAATAGTTGGCAAGTACTCGTTCAGCAATATGAAGCGTCAACCATTTGCGGTCATGCAGCAACACGACCATGCCGTCACGCTCACGCTTCTTCAAATAGGCGAGTACGTCTTCGATGGGAGGGTCACGCCACTCTTGCGGATCGGCGGTCCAGCCAGCAAGAGTCATCCCCAACTCCGGGCCCAGTTGGCCCAAGATCGTTCCCACTTCGCCGTAGGGGGCACGAAAGCAACTAGGCCTATAGCCCATCAACTTTTCAAGGCCGGAAGAGGCCCGAGCCACTTCTGCTAAAGCCTGCTCGCCTTTCAGCCTGGAGAGATCGCTATGCCTCCAGGTGTGATTGCCGATCGTGTGGCCACTACTTAGGAGTGCCTGGGTGATTTCTGGATCCCAGCGCGCTGCTATCGCCTCACCGGTTGGAAAAAATGATGCGCGTGCTCCAAAACGGTCAAGAAGATCAAGCAGCATCGGAGTGAACAACCAGTGTGGTCCGTCGTCGAAACTCAGGTACATAACTGGTGAGGCTTCGGTGTAGCTCACACGGACTTCCTCGGATCCACCTGCTGACTCTCTTGAAATCGCAGGAAGAAGTGCGCCTGTAAGAGCTACTAAGAGTAGAGCAAGTCGGCTGCGACGGCCCTTTGGCCGTTGCTCAGGTGGTGCCGTAGATCCGGTCACCGGCATCGCCCAGGCCCGGCATGATGTAGCCGACCTCGTTTAGACACTCGTCCACAGCACCAGTCCATATGTCAACATCTGGATGGGCCGCATGGAGCGCTGCCACTCCCTCGGGTGCAGCTAGGAGGCATAGGAAGCGAATTGCCCCAGGTCCATCTGCTTTGACACGATCAAGTGCCGCAGTAGCAGAATTGCCGGTAGCGAGCATCGGATCTACGACAATCACAGCTCTGCCGTCCATCGGTGGAAACTTGCAGTAGTACTCGACTGCCTCAAGCGTGTCATGGTCCCTGTAGAGACCTACAAAACCGACCCTCGCTCCTGGAATGACCCTCAGCACACCATCCAATAGGCCGTTACCTGCACGCAATATCGACACTACAACCGGGTCGTCAACCAGTTCAGGAGCTGACATCGTTGTCAGTGGAGTACGGATCTCAACCGGATGCAATGCCAACTCCCTGGTTATCTCGTAGGTGAGCAGGAGGCTCGTCTCAGTAAGAAGTTGACGAAAGCGCTCACTTGGCGTTTCCTCCCTTCGCATCTGAGTCAACTTGTGCTGGACCAGTGGGTGATCGACGACGTGCAGGCGAGGTGTAGGCGTTATTTCTGTCTCCTCTTTCATAGTTCAACCATATTCCGAAATTCTTCTACTCCTTTACGCGCGATTCAGGATCTGAAGCCCCTAGTCTCCTCGCGACCTACAAGTAGATGGAAGTTTGGTCATCACCTGCACCGCTTGGGTGTCTTGCGAAGCTTTCAGACAGGAACTGGGAATGTCACGCCACGGATATAGGTACTCGGCAGGCAGCTTGATCCGACATGGCCTCACCCGCGGCGAGTGGCCACGCATGTGGAGTAAGCCAGAGCGCCGGAGCACTTATGACGTAGTCATCGTTGGTGGCGGGTTACATGGTCTTGCCACCGCCTATTACCTAGCAAAGAACCACGGTATGACAAATGTTGCTGTGGTCGATAAGGGCTACTTGGGCGCTGGTGGCTCTGGGCGAAATACGGCGATAGTTCGATCCAATTACCTGACCCCAGAGGGAGTGGCGTTTTACGACCGCTCGCTTCACCTCTACAACAACATGGCAACCGACCTAAACCTCAATGTCATGCTGTCAAAGCGAGGGCACCTAACCCTCGCCCACACGGACTCGGCACTTCGAACTATGAATTGGCGGGCCGAGGTCAACAAGCTGCTCGATATCGATTCGAGTGTCATCGGCCCGAAGGAAGTCAAGCGCCTAACGCCCAGTCTTGACGTGTCGCCTGACACTAGATACCCGATTCTTGGCGCCCTCTACCATCCACCCGGTGGCATTGTCAGACACGATGCTGTCGTCTGGGGATACGCAAGGGCAGCCGCCTACCTAGGCGTACACCTACTGCAGGGGACAGAAGTTCTGGACATCACCTGCACGGGTGGTGATGGACCTCAAGGCAAAGGTCCTGGCGGAAGGGTGACTGGCATTCATACCAGTCGTGGAGATATCAATTCCCCAGTCGTCGTCAACTGCACCGCAGGTTGGGCATCTCTTATCTCAAACATGGCAGGCATACCACTAGCAATCACCACTCACCCTCTCCAAGCAGCGGTGACTGAACCCTGCAAGGTCTTCCTTCCGACAGTCGTAGTATCCGGGTCACTTCACGTGTACGTCAGCCAGACTGACCGCGGTGAACTGGTGTTTGGCGCATCAGTCGATCCTGTCGGCACATATCGACTCAACGGCACTCTTGAGTTCACCGAGGAGTTGGCCGGCCACGTCTTGGAGTTGATGCCGGGAATCTCCAAGATGCGCCTCATGCGCCAGTGGTCCGGCCTCTGCGATATGACCCCCGACTACTCCCCTATCATGGGCTTCACACCTGTAGAGGGTTACTTCGTAGACGTTGGTTGGGGAACATACGGCTTCAAGGCCGGACCGGTAGCCGGAGAAACCATGGCGGAGACGATTGCCAACGGCTGTACAGCCGAACTGATCGCTCCGTTCTCAATCGATCGTTTCACCGACGGAGATCTCGTCGGTGAAAAAGGCGCAGCAGCAGTGGGCCACTGATGATTGTTGTACCTTGCCCTAGCTGCGGCCCACGCAACTCGTCAGATTTGCGTAATGCTGGCGAAGTCGTACCTCGGCCCGACCCTGATACAGCCACCCTCACCGAATGGCGCTCCTACCTGTACCTTCGAGAGAATCCGGCTAGTTGGGTGACCGAGACCTGGTACTGCCGCAATGGATGTCGTCGATATTTCACCATTGAGCGAAATACTGCAACCAACGAGATTCGGGAATCAGACACCACATGAGCAGCCACCGCATCCTGTCCCGGCCCGGTGAACTGATAGACCGTTCTACGCGTCTCTCATTTACGTGGAATGGTCGGCCCTACACGGGCTACAAGGGGGACACGATTGCCTCTGCACTAGCTGCTGAAGGTGTTGGGGTGTTTTCGAGAGGGCTGAAGTATCACAGACGTCGAGGTATCCTCACCGCCGACCATTGGGATCCGAACCTTGCTGTACAAGTTGGTGACGAGCCGAACGTACGAGCTGGAAGCCGCCGCCTAGTCGAAGGCATGCAGGTCACGGCCCAAAATGTGTGGCCATGCCTTCGATTCGATATTGGGACAGCAACTCGACTGGTGGGTCGGTTCCTTTCGGCCGGCTTCTACTACAAGACTTTCATGCGGCCGCGGTTCCTTTGGAACCACGTTTACCAGCGCGTCCTCCGAAAGTTCGCGCCCGGCGGGCAGGTCCACTGGCAGACGAAGTCTCACGACAACTACGACAAGCGTTACGCGCACCCCGACGTCTTAGTTGCTGGGGGTGGACCCGCTGGAATCGCTGCTGCCCTGGCTGCTGCAAAAGCCGGTGCCTCAGTAATGCTTGTAGAACAGGAACCCGAACTCGGAGGGCACCTCCGGTGGGGTGGGCCTGACGATCTTTCTGTGCTGGATGGACTGTTGGAGGCTGTTCAGTCCTGCTCCGGTATTGAAATCCTTTGCGATTCCGTTGTCACAGGTCGCTATGACCACAACTGGGTCGCGATCATGCAGCGGAGCCATCCAGTGGCTCTCGAACGCCTCATTAAGGCCCGCGTAGGCTCACTTGTTGTCGCTCCAGGCCTTATTGAGCGACCATACGTGTTCGCCGGCAACGACACTCCTGGTGTGATGCTTTCCGGCGCAGTGAAGCGCCTCATCAACCTTTGGGCTGTAAGTCCGGGTCATCGTGCAGTGGTGTTTAGCGCTAACCTTGAGGGTGATGCCGTTCTGGCAGACCTTGAGTCTGCTGGGGTAGAAGTCGTCGCGGTGCTGGATGCTCGTGCTGGCGACGACGTGGTCAGGGTCAAAGGGAAGGGTCGAGTGAAGACCATCCTTACCGGAGACGGCCAGACCCTTGAGGCCGACCTTCTGGTGACCGCAGTCGGCTGGACTTCCCCCACTTCCCTCTTGAATATGGCTGGTGACCGGCCCGTTTATGACCAGGTGGCAGCGCGCTACTTTCCCCAGTCCCTTCCCGACAATGTCCTTGCGACAGGTGGCATTACTGGTGATGGCTCGATCACCGAACTGGTAGCACACGGTCGTGAGACAGGTACCTTGGCCGCCAGTCGTGCAATGCGGATTCGACATGATCGAATGTCTGCAACTGCACGCTCGCCTAAGCCATCTTTTGATCGGCCTGCTGCAGTTTCTGACGAACGGGTCCCCTTGAGGCGCGTACCCCACCCGGAGTGCTACCAGAGTTCAACCCATGGTCTCGTGGACTTCTCGGAAGACATTTCATCCAAGGACCTGATCCAAGCAGCCGCGGAGGGCTTTGATTCGATTGAGTTGATGAAGCGCTACACCACGGTCACCATGGGGCCGTCACAGGGCAAATTGGAGACTGTCAATGCTGCGGCTGTTCTAGCCGAGGCCCGCCAGACCGCGATAGTGGATGTGGGAACGACTGTGTGGCGACCTCCCTTCGCTCCTGTCTCTTTGGGGGCCCTTGCGGGTCAGAGTTTTGAACCAACCCGCCGATCCGCCATACAGAACTGGCATGAGGCAAATGGTGCAACCAACATGTTGGCTGGCCAATGGGTTCGTCCCGATCACTATGGCAACCCTATGGCCGAAGTTGCCAATGTTCGAAACAACGTCGGATTGATCGATGTCACCCCCCTCGGCAAACTGGATCTTCGTGGACCAGATGTCTCGCGACTACTTGATTTGGTCTATGTCAACAAGTGGCAAAACCTTGAAATCGGCCGTGTTCGCTATGGGGTCATGGTCGCTGAGGATGGCGTCGTTTCAGACGATGGTGTTACTGGGAGGCTCGCTGAAGAACACTACTTAATGACGACCACCTCTTCAGGCGCTGGGGCGGTATGGGAGATGCTGGAGGACTGGCTTCAGACGTACCGGCCTGAATGGGAGGTCCACGTGACACCCGTTACTGGTGGGCTAACAAGCATCAACGTTGCAGGCCCCAGGTCGCGTGAACTTCTCAAGCGGCTTGTCGATGATGTCGATCTGTCCGCCACTGCGTTTCCTTACTTCAGCGTTCGTAAGGGGTCGGTTGCTGGAGTTCAGGATTGCATTATCTGGCGAATTGGGTTTACCGGAGAGTTGTCCTATGAGATTCATGCACATTCGGGCTACGCACTACATATCTGGGAAGCCCTCCTAGGAGCGGGTTCAGACCTTGGAGTGGCTCCTTTCGGGGTCGAGGCCCAACGCATCCTGCGCCTTGAAAAAGGGCACTACATAGTTGGACAGGACACCGATGGCCTCAGCAAGGCACCGACGGCAAGCCTGGGTGGACTGGTGAAGTTGGACAAACTCGACACCATTGGACTACCAGAACTTCGCGCTGCCTTCCAGCGAAGCGATCTACCGGTGCTCGTCGGCCTCCAAACCGAAGATCCCAGCATTGTTCCCGAAGAGGCTTGTCAGATTGTCAGTAGCGATGGCAACGAGATTCTTGGACGGATCACATCGAGCCGAATGTCTCCCACCCTGGGACGGTCTGTTTGTCTCGCACAGGTGTATTCCTCACTCGCTGCTGCCGGAACGTTGCTAACAGTGAAGTTGGTCGATGGCAGGCGAGTCAAAGCCACTGTTCAAGAACAGCATGCCCACGTAGATCCTGAAGGCGAGCGTCAACGTGTCTGACATCCACTACAGAAGTGCTGTTGAGTTTCCATTCCTGTCAGCACCTGACGGCAGCATCTCTCTAGCAGACCACTCCGAGTACACCAAGGTCCTAGTCCGTGCTGACAGGAAAACCGCTGCTGGAAAGCACCTCAAGGTCTCTTATGGGCGGAGTCGTAGTAGGGATGGCATCCTCATTTGTGGCAGCCGGCCAGATGAGTGGACTCTCTTGTCAGAAGCACACCGGAGCACCGAGGTGGCCGAATCAGTGCCTAGAGATGGCTTCGTCAGTGTTGTCGACATCACACATGCCCGGACGATGTTTCGGATCTCGGGCTCATGCGCTGTAGACGCCCTTGCAAAGGTCTGCAACGTGGACCTTGCCGACCACATGACACCCGATGGAGCTGTCTTTTCCGGTTCTATCGCGAAGGTAGGCTGTGACGTGGTTCGCAACGACCAAGAGGCAGGTCGTTCCTATCTGATCGCATGTGAGCGTTCTTTTGGTAAGTACTTGTTCGCCGTAGTGGCAGATGCCTGTGCCGAATTTGGAATTGCAATTCCGTCGGGCATGTCAACCCATTAGTCCTGGTTGGGCTCGTTTGCCTGGTCAGAATTTGATTGCCAAGTGGGTCGCCCCGCGACTTGATTGAGCAGTGGATCAGTCCGGGAAAATTGGTGTGGTAAGCCGTTGCATTTCGCTGCGGCGGACCTAGATTGCGCGGAGTGGTCTCGCTGGAGTGCACCCCCGCACGCTCAGAAGCTTTTGTGACCAACCTAGAGGTGTGATCGATGTCTCCAAGTCCTGAACCTGTCATGGTTTGGCATACCGTCGTACCTCAAGCCTGGATCGACTACAACGGCCATCTCACCGAAGGCTTTTACGGCGTGGCCTTCGGCGAAGCCACAGATGAGTTGCTAGTGCATCTCGGCTTCGGACAGGAGTACCGCGACCGATGTGGAACCTTCTACACCGTTGAGACCCATATCCGTTTCCTTCGGGAAGTCCGTCAGGGATCCACTATCGCAACGAAATCACGAGTGCTCGGAGTCGACAACAAGCGTCTTCACCTCCACCATGATCTTCTTGTCGATGAAGATCCGGTTCCAGTTGCCACGCAAGAGGTGATGCTGTTACACGTGTCGCAGCCCGCAGATGGAGGGCCGCCGCGAACGTCATTAATTCACGAACCCATTCTCGGACAATCCCACACCATCGCTGAGGCCCACGCCACAGTCGCCAGTCCCGATCATGTCGGTCGCGGAATCCAGAATCTCCGTTGAACCAGACACTTTCTGAAAGAACTGCGCCTTCGGCCCTTGTAGGCGTATGGGCCCTCTTCTTGGGTTTCGCCTTCCTCCAGGTTGGAAATGGTCTCCAACGAATTCTGTTACCGCTCCGCGCCGAGTCAGAAGGTTTCAGCGCAGGGTCCATGGGTGCGGTCATGGCCTTTCACTTTGCCGGCTATTTGGTAGGCGCTAAGGGAATCCCTCGGGCGCTCAGCTCCGTGGGCCACATCAGGGTGTACGCAGCTCTGGCATCCCTAGCGTCGACAGCAGTACTGGTCAATGCTGTTCTTGTTCAACCTCTGACCTGGGGCCTTGTCTACTTCGTGGGCGGTGCTTGCAACGCAGGCGTGTATGTGGTCCTCGAGAGTTGGCTCAATGACCGTGCTACCAACGAAACCCGGGGGCGGATTCTCGGTCTATACATGATGATCTCGATGGCCGGAACTGCTGGAGGGCAGTTACTGGTCAATGTTGGACCGCCAGATGGCTTTCAGCTCTTTGTTCTTTCGTCGGTACTAATTTCATTTGCAGTCCTCCCGGTGACCCTCTCCGCAGCTACAACTGCACCGGCACCCAGCACCGAAACGATGCCGGTAAGGGAGCTATACAAGACCATCCCTTTGGCTGTGGTCGGGATCGTCCTCTGTTCTTTCGTCCAATCGGCATCGACCAGCATGGCAGCTGTATTTGGGACCACAGCGGGACTCAGTACACAACGCGTAGCCCTCTTCACCTCAGCTGCAGTGATTGGTGCCGTTTTGTTGCAGATGCCACTCGGCAACCTGTCGGACCGCTATCCACGACGAGCCGTGATTCTCTCAGTGGCTTCCATTGCTCTTGGCCTTGCAATTGTCGGAGCTATGACCCCAGTAAACAGTCTGCTTCTAGTACCCCTGAATTTGGCTTTCGGGGCATTTGTCTTTCCCATGTACGGACAGTTCGTAGCTCTTGCAAATGACTGGATTCCTCCAGAAAAGCGGGTTGCAGCAGCCTCGGCCCTGGTTTTGGTATCTAGTGCGGGGGCTGTGGCGGCCCCGATTGTGCTCGGCATCGCGATCGAGCAGTTTGGTCCGATCGGGTACTTCATTTCGCTTGCTGTTGTGCTGGCGGTCCTAGTTTCCTACCTCGGGTACCGAAGTCAGGTTCGCGAGGCAGTCCCGCTAGACAAGCAGTCGACCTTTCAACCGGTACTTGCTCGATCAGGCGAGATCGCCCACTCTGTGGGTCGATGGGTCAGACATCCCCTTGCTGAGTGGAATCGCAGTGTCCCCGACGGTGAAAACGACAGCTGACTTAGCCTCTTGAAACCGGCAGAGCCTTAAGGCAGTTGTCCCAAAAATCGACACAACGGTTCCTGGCCATCTTCAAGCGCCCCTATCTCTATGGCTTCGGCCTGAGAGACCTTCCGCTTGCGCAAGTTAGGGGTACGCACCGTCCACCAGTCCAGATTCCTTGTCCATTGTCTTGAGGCCATCGATTCCCAGAAGAAGTTGCACTGCGGTTCGTACTCCGCTGTCAGCTGCGACCGTTCCATGCCGATGGAGCATCGACAGCATCGTCCGCCTACGCAACAAGTCTCCAGGTCGAACAATCCGTTCGTGTCGACCCATCACCAGCACCTCTGCCTTGCTCAGGGGGTCGAGGATGCTCATTGGTTGTGCCAAGTCTTCATCACCCCGAACAAGATCCAAAACTTCGTCCATGCGTGTACCGTGTCGCCGCCAGATGAGAGCAGCAACTTCTCGGTCAATGTCCAATCTTGCTGCTCTGTCCAACGCGAGTACACGCTCACCTTTAGAAGCTTCACCGAACCACCGAGCAACTGGCGGCATCGGTTGCAAACCACAGTCACTGACAGCTTCGACGACCTCAGCGCCCACATTCAGACAATCTGACAGTTTTCCACCTAGGACTGACACGACTCGTCTTCGCTTGTCAGCCTCTACTGCATGACGGCGTGATAACTCTGTCCAATCACGGCGTTTCGCAGAGCCACCCGGTGGGACAACCAAGGCTCGAACACCGCACCGCTCGGAGATTACATCGGCCGTATCTAAGGGGGTTTCAAGGTCAAGCCTCTGGTTCACCTGGTCGAGGAGAAATGCCCTGTCTGCATCGCTGACAGCGACGTCAGGATCATCGACAGAAGTGTCCGTTGTTCCGATCACGGAACGGTGCCCCATCGGAAGAATATAAAAAAGCCGTTCGGCATCGTCGAAGAAAGCGAGGATTCTCCCGGAGTCAGTCACCTGGGGCACAGTTAGGTGAACTCCCTTCGAAAACACCAGACGGTTGGCAGTAGTCGTCCCTGTAAGAGACCCAAGGACTGGCACTTCCGGTCCGGCTGTATTTACTAGCACCTGTGCGGTTGACTCAAGAACAGAGTCCGTTACCTGGTCGCGGATCATCAACTTCCAGGTTCCTGCGGCGAACTCAGCTGACTCCAACTTCGCGTAGTTAGCAACGACAGCCCCATGCTTCTCGGCGCCGATAATCATCTCAGACACGAATCGCGAGTCGTTGTCAGCAAGGAGATAGTCGGAGTACTCGATTCCTCCCCTGATCCCGTTGGTTGCCACTGCAGGCTCCAAGCGGTGGATCGTAGATCTATTTCTATGGCGAGGACGTGCTGTATGAAAGCGGCCAAGACCCCAATAGGCGTTAGCGCCGAGGGCAGCGAACCATGGAGCAAAGGTGGCGCCCTGTTCAAGCACCGCCATGAAACGCTTTTCAAGCATCTGTGTCGGATACGCGGCGGCTAGCCGGTTCCTTGAACGACACAGCCCGGCCACAAGACCAATGTCGTAACTCTCTAGGTATTTGAAGCCCCCCCAAATCATGTTGGAGGACTCTTGGCTCGTTCCCGAGGCAAAGTCATCGGCCTCAACAATTCCGACCTTTAGACCGTGCGCAGAAAGAGAGAGTGCTGCGACGGCACCGTTGATACCACCGCCGACTACCACCACATCAAATCTGGAGGCCGTCAACCTGTCAAAAGAATCATCTCGCTGCAACGTTTCACCGTGGCGATGGGGCTTGTCCAAATGCACTCCTCATGTCTAGCGCCCTGCCTGACGTTAAATGCAACTACTACATGGCCTGGGTCAGGCAGCACATATATACGCCTTCGATCAAGGCTAAACACGCATCCTTTCAGAAGTAGGAATCAGAGGATCTGCCGCATTGACCCTCTCGCCAAATGCACTATCCAGCACCGAATTCGTCAGTCCTGGCGGCATGAACTGCTGTAGCGAACCTGATTAGCAGGCTAGAAGTCGATTAAGTGATTTGGAAAAACCACTTGGTGGGTTAGCGACCTCAACGAGTTTGTTCCTTGAACGCTCCCCTCCCACAATGCTCACCGATTGTTTAGGCAACTCGAGTGCACCAGCAAGAGCGCCAATCACTGCTCTGTTGGCCTTCCCATCAACAGCAGGAACCTGGACTGTCACAAGTAGCACCCTTTGTGGTCCCCAAGTTCCCCCCACGCTTACTCTGGGTGCTCGGGGTTTGACACGAACCGGAAACCTCAAAGATTCCGAAGCCATTCAGGACTGTTCCACTTCCGGTAGCAGCATCGCCAATTGTCGGGACCTGGCGAATAGCGCACCTGTCGAATCCCATAGGGTGCCAGATTCAATCATCCTCCCGGCGTGGAGGTCCTCAGTAACGAACCTCCCGCATACCCAGCCAGGAGCTGGTCTTTGACGAACATGAACTGTCAACTCGATCGTCGGTACCCACCCAACCTGGCCAAGCAGGCCAAAGATCGGTGGTGGGAACGCATCCGCGAATAGGACCGCCGAGAGGGTGTCCGGTTCGCGACCATCGGCAAACCTGATCCAACCAATTGTCTCTGCCTGTCCAAGAGTTGTAGCGGTCGCATACTCGGGATGGACCCGCATATCCACCCGGTCACGGATCTTAAGTTCGATACCTTGTTCCAGCCCAGAACGACTAACGCAGTCTTCCGGAGGCGGCATGTCTGGCATCGTCTCGGTCACGACTTGGCCGTGACCAGGAGCACTATCGAGACAACCGAAGGCTGCAAGTACCTCAAGTCGCTTAGTTCCCTTTTGGCTGAGACCCGCTCGTGCCGTCGTGACACTTCGTCCGGCGCGGAGGATTGATGCGGTCAGGTCAGCCCTAGTGCCTGCAGCCCCTGGGCGAAGAAAGTGGGCCGTGACCGAAATCGGATCAGGGTGAGAGCAAAGTTGTCGTATGGGCTGAAGGGTTGACGCCACCAGATAGCCACCATTTGGAAAGTCACCGATATTCCAGCAGTCTGTGAGGAGTGCCTTCCAGCGACCGTCAGCCGTTTGCTCAGCAGCGGTCTCGAGGTCAAATTGGTAAGTCACCGCATGACGAAGGGGTTCGACATCGGTTGGTCTGATGTATTGATCCAAACACTCTTGGTTCGCGTGTACTCGTAGATGGCATCCATACCTGACTCGCGTCCATAACCGCTTTGGCCAAATCCACCGAACGGAGCCACAGGCGAGATTGCCCGATAGGTGTTTACCCATACGATCCCAGAGCGGATTGCAGCAGCTACGCGATGTGCGCGTGCAACATCACGTGTAAATACGCCCGCTCCTAACCCAAATTCAGTGTCATTTGCTAGCGCTAGTGCCTCCTCCTCGGTTTCAAAGGACAGGACGGACATGACCGGCCCAAATAGCTCTACCTGTGTGCTTGGGATCGCCTGGCTGGCACATCCGAGAACTGTCGGTTGGAAATACCAGCCAGAATCCATTCCGTGTGGTCTATGGCCACCGGCGTGGAGGGTGGCCCCCTGCGAGATCGACTCGGCGACGACAGCCTCTATCCGATCGCGTTGCGCCTCTGTAGCTAGTGGCCCCATCTGTGTGTCCTCATCCAGCGGATCACCGATGCGGACGGCCTCTGCACGCCTAACTACCTCACGGATGAACTCCTCATGGATCCCTGCTTGCACGAACACCCGTGAGCCCGCAACACAACTCTGACCACTTGCTCCGAAATTGCCGGCGATCGCACCGTTTACTGCCCCTTCAAGGTCAGCATCATCAAAGATAATGATCGGTGATTTGCCGCCCAACTCCAATGAGACGTGGGCGAAGTTGGCAGCCGTATTGGCTACTACCTTACGTGCCGCCTCTATGCCACCAGTGAACGCCACACGGCTTACCAGTGGGTGTGCCGTCAGCGCTCGACCGCACGGCTCGCCAAAACCTGTGATTAGGTTGAACACCCCTGGTGGAAACCCGACCTCGTCAACCAGTTTGGCGAACTCGAGTACAGGTGCAGGTGCCTCCTCCGAGGACTTGATGACGACCGTGTTGCCAGCGGCGAGCGCTGGTGCCGTCTTTGTGGCAGTGAGGAGCATCTCTGCGTTCCACGGCACAATCCCAGCTACGACCCCGATCGGTTCACGGGTCGTAAAAACGTGGAGGCCAGGCTTATCTATCGGCAAGGTATTACCCTGAATCTTGTCTGCCAGACCTGCGTAGTAACGGTAGTACTCTGCTACATAGGCAGACTGTCCGCGAGTCTCTACGGCCAGCTTCCCACTATCAGTGGTCTCGATGGAGCCGAGGTGTTCAGACCGTTCAGCCATCAAATCAGCTAATGCGAATAACAGTTTTCCGCGACCGGTCGGGGTCATTTCTGCCCACTCTCCCTCATAGAGAGCACGCCTAGCTGCCCGTACCGACCTATCGACGTCTTCCTCTGCGGCAGCGGGGGCAGTCGCCCAGGCCACACCTGTCGCCGGGTTCGCGGATTCAAAGCGACTGCCGTCTGCTGCCTCACAGAACTCACCGTCGATATACATCTGGTAGTAGATCATTGTGTCGCCCCCGTTTCTAGAAAGTTGATTAGCGCTGTGACAAACAACTCAGGTGCCTCGATTGGGGGCAGGTGGTGCAGCTTGTTCAAGATGCGGGCCTGTCCATTCTGGACAGCTCCTGCCAATGCAGTGGACATCTCTACCGTTGAACCGAGGTCAAACTCTCCTGTCATAGCGAGGACGGGCTCTTGGATTCGTTGCGCCCCTTCTGGCATCAGCGGGTCGCCTTCAATGAACAGGTTATAAGCCTTCAAATATGCGGATAGGTCAGTCGACTGAAGTCTTTCCCGTATGGCGAGGACACGCTCTGGATGCTCGGCTTGCCATGCGGGTTTGAACCAGCGGTCAACAGCCATCTTGGCTACCGCGTTCATTCCGTCTGTCTCTGTGATAGCCAGACGCTCCTTGAGTTCCTCAATCTGATTGGCACTCCGATCAAACACAGTGTTCAACAACACCAATTTTCCAAAACGACCTTGATTGCGTATAGAGGTGGCTAGGGCCACCATCCCCCCCAGGGATATGCCGACAACCTCTGGTTGATCCAAGTCTTGTGATTGAACTACGTGAAGGAGTTCCGACACGAAGTCTTCTATGCTCCGATCACCCGGCAAGTCTGGAGTACGACCGTGGCCCATCATGTCATATCTCACGATTCTCCTGTGGCCCGCCAGGCTGCTGGCCACAAGGTCCCACATGGTGTGATCCAGTCCAACACCGTGGATTAAGAGAAGAGGTGCCCCAGTACCCTCTACCCGGATAAAAGTCTCGTGCTTCATTCAGGGTTGAGGCCCATTTCCTCCATATCGGAGTAACGGTTGCCTATCCGATGGTGGGGTCTCCCACCTATGGATGCACCGATGGCAATGACGATCTCATCAGGACCGGGCGCGTCGGCCACGTGCATCTCAAGGGTGAGATAGTGGGATCTCCAGCCTGGGTCAACCTTGTGCATCATGGGAATCGAAATGAGCGCTCCTGGCCCACCCCTCGTGTTCGTGAACGAAAGGTATGAAGATCCACGCACTGCATCCCTGAACACGTTCCCAAATCTGAGCGTGTGGATTATCGCCGAGCCATGCTCGACCTCGCCTGAAGTTCCGACCATCGCAGCCTTGCCATATGCCTCGACGGCTTCACCGCCTCCTGTTGCCTCGATAAGCCTAGATACGAGCAATTCGCCCATTTCCGGTGCCACCTCAAGAATCTCGGGAGACAGATCTTCCACGAAACCAGCTCCAGCCCATGGGTTGGCAATGACAGCGCCGACACCAAATAACAACAGGGGTGGTTCGGCCACACGTCCACCCTCGATCAGGACCTCCTCGGAATGTAGGACCAACTTGCGCACTTGGAGAGCCATCAGACCATTTCACTCCGGAGTTGCTCCTCTGGGAAGAGAGGCATCACCTGCTCGGTAAACATGGTGATGCTGTCCATCACAGCCTCGTGCGGCACCCCGGGGAAACTGGACCACAACAGGAGGGTTTTCAGGTTCAACTTGTCTCTCATCTCTTGGATCTGTTCAGCGACGTACTCGGGGGAGCCAAACAGCAGGTTGCGTGGGTGAAGCCACTCGTAGGAAAGGTGGTCCAACTTGCCACCGCCGTGAGGCAAAACCTCTCCAGGAAACATGTGGTTTCCAAGACCCCTGAAGTGGCAGACCCATTCGAGGTAAGTCAGGATCCCCTGGCCGCCAAGCCTTTCCGCCTCTTCCATTGTCTCGGTAACAAAGAGGTCGCGGACCAGCGCCACTCCATCGCCCATCTCAAGTTCTTCGCCTCGGGCCTCTGAAGCGGCATCGCGGTACATCTCAAAGCGCGGCACCATTGCATCAGTGGGAGGGATCCAGAACATGCCCTGGAGGTCGTTCTTTGCAGCGAACTGGATTGAGGGAGGAGTGTCAATTACCTGCCAGAGCGGTGGATGCGGCTTCTGTAATGGCCGCGGCACTACAGCTAGGGCCGTGATCTCACCAGTCTCGACGTCGGTATTTGCTCCCGTTGCTGGACTCATCGAATGCTCGAAGGTAAGCCCCGGTTGGGGAAATGTGAAGTGCTCGCCTTCGAAGGAGAAGAACTCCTCTGTCCAGCATCGCCGCATAACCTCAAGGGTCTCGGCGAATAGGGAACGGTTGAGTTCCGAGTTCCTTACGTCGGAGGCGGGGTTCATGTTGACGGCCTCACGGGGATAAATACCCCGTCCGACACCGACCTCCAAACGACCAGCACTCATGTGGTCAAGCATTGCAAGATCCTCGGCAAGCCGGATCGGATGGTGAAAAGTAATGATGCTGGCAGCCTGCCCGACTCTGATCTGTTCTGTGCGTGCAGCCAGATCAGCTGTCATGAGGATCGGGTTTGGGCAGACCTCCAACCCCTCGTGGCCAAAGTGGTGCTCAGTTGTCCAAATTGAATGCCAGCCGTTTCGATCACAGTAGCTGGCTATCTCACGACCCTCCTCAACCACTTCGTGAAATGGCTTGGTGAGTCCGATGTTGTTTTGGTTTAGAAAATAACCGAAGTGCATGTCCGTAATCTCTGTCAGGCGACTGGTCCCTGGGCACACACCGTTTTTCCTCGCTGCCTGCCCGACTCGAGGTTCGCATGATGCTAGGACGCCGCCAACGTTTAGGTCAACGTCGCACACAAGCCTGGTTAGTTTGAAATCTGATTTACCCGATCACCGGCAGTTCCCGTTCTGCGCGCCATGAGAGCAAATGTGCGCCGTCCTCTCGGATCACCACGTTCTCCTCATGAAGCATCAACTTGCCTGGTTCCCAGGTAAAGCCAGGTTCCAAAGTGAGCACCATGCCTTCAACAATCTCGGTGGCATCTCCAGCAGTATTTGAAGGCCATTCGGTCACCTGCATTCCTAGCCCATGTCCGAGTCGACCGACCGAGTTGCCAAGGGAGCCACCATCAGTGAGAACTTCAGCCGTGGCAGCCCAAACATCGCTAGTGGTTGCACCAGGACGCATCGATGCGAGCCCGGCTTCTGTTGCCTCCCAGACTGTCCGGTAGGCCTGCGCTGCACCCGGATCAGGCTCTCCAAAGGAATAGTTGCGATCAAAGTCACTGAAATAGCCGGCGTACGTTGAACCTGTGTCGAACATGAGTAGGTCTCCGCGTTCGATTACTCGGTCGGTCGGCTGCTTGATCACGTCCGAGAAGCCCGGTCCGCTTGCCCCAACCAGGTAGGGCACATCGTCAGCGCCTCTTCGCAGAAGTTCGATCTTGAAGGCCTTGAATGCGTCTCGTTCGCTCATCCCAATACCCACGAGCTCTGGAAGTACAGCGAATGACTCGGAGACAATCCTGCAGATGTGGGTGATATTGGCTATCTCCGCCTCAGACTTGACCATACGCAAGGAGCGCACAATGTTCGTTGCATCAACGAGAGTGGCATCCCCTAAGTGCCTCTGAAGCATTTCATAGTCGCTTAGAGGCATCCGCAGGTGCGTCTCCGCGGCCATTGGAAGGCCGATCCGACCGGCTGGACCGGCTAGATCAAGGAGTGTGGAGGCGAGCAAGGTGACACCTTCGTCCTCTGGTTGCGGAGCTGGCCATGTGCGGATGTCATCAACCCATGTGCCTGACATCGCGCTCTCCCCTATTCCAGGAATGACAGCGATGGGCTTTCCCTCCGTGGGGATCACTGTGAACCAGGGACGCGTCGGGCTCTGCCAAAACGGCGTATGGAAGCCAGTGAAGTATCTGACCTCGGGTTCGGTGCATACGAGAAGGCAGGCGACTCCAGCCTGTGCCATTTTCGCCTGGGCCGCCTGGGTTCGACGTCTAAATTCAGACTCGGGGAACCCGCGAGATGGAGTCAGTTCATTCAACTGGCACCCACATTTTGCTCGAGTGTGAAGAGACGTCCTAAGTCTTGAACCTCGTCGTCTACTCCAGCCAGTCTCAACATGTGCCATATGAGCGCGAGGTTGCTCGATACGACAGGCTTGCCCATGCGGTGTTCAATATCTGTAACCACTCCGAAGGTTCTGAGACTGGTACAGGAGACGAATACCGCCTCGCATACGTCAGCCCCACCCACACGGACTGCGGCGTCGGCTACAGCCTGCTCTGAAATCCTTGCGACCAGGTGGTCATCTGGTTCAAGAAAAGAAGCTACGGCTACCACCTCGATACCGACAGACTCGAAGTGCCCGACTATGCGGCGTGTCACATCAGCCGTGTAGGGAGTGACCACACCGATTCTTTGAACCCCAAGAGCGGTAAAGGCAGCAACAGCTGCTTTGATGGGATTGGTAGATGGCACCCCAGGGTGGGCCGAGTCGAATGCTGCCTCAACGGCAGGCTCACCTATGAGGGTGGCTGCCGACGTGCAACCGTAACCGATGGCATCCAGTTTGAGTTCAATGGGAAGCAGGGACGCCGCCAGAGGCAACCTCTCCTCCATAGCTGTCAAGGTTTCAGGGGTGACTGTGGCATCGTTGGCTATTCGCGCGATGTAGTGCGTTACCTCTTTTATCCGAATTTCTCGAAGTTCAGCCTCAAGTGTGTGATCGGACTCCAGGACGACAACTCCCAGTTTTGCGCGCCTGCCAAGACCCTCATCCGTTGTGAACTCGAGTTGGACTAGGTCAAGTTCGCTCACATGTCCACCGTGTAGAGCTCCTGTTGGTTGAAAAATGATGCCCCCGTGGGTACTTCTGGATACTCCATCTCAACGTCAGTGCATCTCAACCGGTTGGTGGCTTCGCCCCGCAGTACCTCACCTTCGTAGATAGATGGTACGTGACAGACCTGTAGTGGCTTGCAGTCCTCGGCCTTGTACCCACAGATGAACACAGTGCGAGGCTGATCTGAAAGATTTGGCATCGATCCATGCAGGGTGCGCCCATGCATGAGAGCCGCTGACCCGGATGATCCTAGGATTGGGACCCTTAGAGCACTTGCTTTTTCGAGCACGGAGTTTGAAACAGTGCCTGTGAACACCCCGTCATGCCAGTGGTCATACAGGGGTCCTCTGTGGCTGCCAGGTACGACTTCAAGCGGGCCGTTTTCCTTAGTTATCTCATCGATGAAGTAGAGCACGGTGATCATGTCATCGTTGGTGTGGGGCTCGAAAAGGAAGTCCTGGTGCCACTTCACTTCAGTACTTGTGCCAGGCAACTTGGAATTCACCTTGGAGTGACCGAACGCCACGTTCGGTCCGATCAGTTGGGCCACCGCGTCTACAGCGAGACACGAACGCATAACGTCAAGGTAGGCGTCTGACAGTTCAATGGGGGAAGCAACGCGTCGTATGGCAGGTGTCTCTGCGGTGTGACCGGGCTCCAGATCAAAACGAGGTCTTCCATCCTGCATGTGGCCATATGGTTCGGTGTGGGAACGGCTTTCGTCGATCCATCCCTCAAACTCAACTGCCAAGGTCGCAATCTTCTCAACGGGCACCGCATTTTCGAGCAGCAGGTAGCCGTTACTCCAAAATGAGTCGATCTGTGCCTGATCCAAAACCTGCATCTCGAGACTCCAAACACTTGAATTTGGTAGCCGGCTCAGCGCTACACTACCGCTTCCTTTTTGCTGCAGCCACGTGCCGTTTGCGTCTGAAGGGCGTCTTGGATATTTCAAATAGTGCTGGGTGAATCCACGAGCCCTGCCGAAATACGTACAAGCCATCACTGATTCCTGTCCGTTTTCTGCGTTGCGACTGGATCAGACATTGGTCAGACTGTTCAAATGCGTATCGCAGCTGTCCAGGCAACTCCAACCTTTCTCAACCGCGAAGGCAGCATTGAAATTGTCCTTAATCGGATCTCCGAGGCAGCAGCTGGCGGTGCTGACTTGGTGGCCTTTCCTGAAGTATTTGTACCCGGGTATCCAATCTGGCTAGACCGCACCAACGCTGCCGCTTGGGAGGATGCGAACCAGCAGGCTGCATATTCTTTGTACCTGGAGCAATCCGTTGAGGTGTACGGACCCGAATTCGCCACAGTTGTCGAGGCTGTAAGGCAAGCTGGGTTATTCGCCTATGTGGGCGTGGTTGAGCGTGCTGCCTCTATCGGCTCTGCCTACTGCTCGCTGGTTGCAATCGACCCCAGTGAGGGGATAGTTGGAATCCACCGAAAGTTGAAGCCGACCTTTGCTGAGCGGCTCGTATGGGCTGACGGCGATGGTGCTGGTCTGGTAGCCCACGAGCACTGTGGGGTTCGCCTCACTGGTCTCAACTGCTGGGAGAACTGGATGCCGTTGGCGAGAGCCGCCATGTACGAATCAGGCTCGCAAGTGCATGTAGCTGCATGGCCTGGTTCTGTGGGCCTAACCGAAGACATAACGCGTTTCGTCGCTCGTGAAGGGCGGCTGTTCGTGGTCAGCGTGGGGGCTATCTACCGATCCGAACACGTACCCGATGACTTTCCTCTGCGTAACGCTCTCCCTGAAGGAGAGCGTTACCACAATGGAGGTACCTGTGTCGCAGGACCAGATGGTGAGTGGGTTATCGAACCAGTTCGAAACGAAGAAGGCATCGTATGGGCTGATCTAGATATCGGCGAGGTTGCTAAACAGCGTCAAAACTTCGACCCTGCTGGCCATTACTCTCGCCCCGATGTGCTCCACTTAGAGGTGAACCGTTCCCGTCTGACATCTCCTTAACGCCCTGAAATGCTTCATCGGATCACAGATCACCCGGTTTTAACATTCGACTGCTACGGAACCCTCATCGACTGGGAAGGGGGTATTTGGGAGGCCCTTCAACCTCTTCTACGTACCAGACCTGATCAAGTCTTCGACCGTGCTCATGTGATCGCCACCTTCAACCACTTCGAAGGACTTCAACAGGCTGCTACGCCGACACTTGTTTACCCCAAGGTCCTTGAACAGGTTCACCATTCACTTGCAGCCCATCTTGGTTTAGAGTCTTCTGATCCGCTTGACCAGGCGTTCGGCGCCTCGGTACCGCAGTGGCCTGCGTTTTCGGATTCAAGCGCCGCTCTTCTGTTTCTGTCGGACCACTTTGATCTTGTAATCCTGTCAAATGTGGACCGCGCTGGATTCGCTGCATCTAACGAACTGTTGGGAGTCGAGTTTGACGCCATCTATACGGCAGAGGAAATCGGCTCCTACAAACCCGAACAAGCCAACTTCAGGTATCTGATTGAACACTTAGCTTGCGATCTCGGCCACGAAAAGAAAGAGATCCTCCACATAGCTGAGAGCATTCGACACGACCATGTGCCGGCGCGACAGATTGGCCTTCACAACGTCTGGATAGATCGCAACCGACTCTCAGATACTTTGAAATCCGGTCTGCCAGCCTATGAGAACCTCTTCTTTTCTATGGCCGAGTTGGTCACTGCAGTCACAAGAGAACTGGTCGGTGCCTAGTAGAGGGCCATGAGTTCGGCTACGACAATCAGAACCACGACGGTCAGGTTTATCAGGCGGAATAGGCCGAACGGAGATTTGGCGAAGTTGCGACCAATTTGGCTATTGGCCATCTCATCGTCCATGTCTTTGGCGCACGCTCCGATGTCTTGGATGCACCCGTCGGTCCAGATCGCCGCCCAGAGTGACCCCAGAACCGCCCAAGCCGCTAAAGCAAGAGTGGCCCCATCTGCCTTAAGGCCATCTGCACCGAACACGATCACCGCGACAATTCCAGAATGGGCGATGACAAACGGGAGGATTATTGCCCTCAGGTCAGCGGCCCGATTGGCAATTTGATTTGTCAATAGATCAGCGCGCATTAGTTCAGTCTCCAATTTCTGATACCAACCGGTCCCTCCGGCTCCTGTGAAGACTAGTGCTACAACCAATACTCTCGGTAGCCCAAATAGAACTTGGTGATACTCAGATTTCCAACCCGTACCACCGTTCTCCGAACTGACACGCGAGCGTGTTTGATCTAAAGTCACTGCCTTCCAGCAAACGTGAAAATGGGGGACGTGCGTGATGAAGCTATGGAATCGGATTTTTCAGATGCAGGCAGGCCGGACGGCCGAAGCGTCGGCGGCGCTGGTCGATGTCCACCAGGCCATCAACTCAATGTCGGACTATGGGTACTCATTGTGGGAGACAATCGTGGGACCGACTAACCAGTTCGCGGCCTCCGCTCTCTGCTCTAATGTCGAAGAATTCTTTTCTGGAGCACCCATGCATGACAACGTTGACGGTGCTGCCTTGGGATCCAAGGCAGCAGATGTGAACACTCTGGTGGACGGCCCCGCTGATGACTCGCTATGGAACATCGTGCACGTGCTCGGCGACTGGTCGTCGGTACCGAATATCCTTTCCGACGTCGTCAGCAAGGTTCCAATGGACCAAATGGCTCCGACCGTGGAGGCCACGGTGGAGTTCGCTGAGTACATGCACGGGCTTGCTGGCACGCCGGTTACTGTCTGCACGAGCTTCTGGGGAACCGGCCCGTCTGTTCGCATGTACTGGGGATACGAGTCCATGGGCGACTGGGATGAGCGGTCCACCCGTGGAATGGGCGACCCGGGATTCCACCAGCGCAACGCGGCACTAGCCGCCCTGCCGGGCGTGGAGATGGCAGCCAGGAGTGGAGTTTTCCGTCGCCTAGTCTGAGGCCTGATTCATCAACGCCGTTCAGAAATCCTAACTGACGGCTTCAGTTGAGCCGAAATCCACTGGCCATTCTGTCTTCTTATCAACTTTTACCTTGCTGAGGTTTGCTCCGGCAAGGTCCGCTCCAGCAAGGTTCGCTCCGGCAAGGTCCGCTCCGAAGAGGTCTGCTCCTTTGAGGTTCGCCCCTTCGAGGTCCGCGTAAAAGAACTTCGTTCCTCTGAGTTGCGCTCTCTCGAACTGTGCCCATTTGAGGAGCCCATAGCCAAACACCGCCAAGCAAAGATTTGCTTCGTTTAGGTTCGCCGAAACAGACTCTGCCAAGAATAGGTTTGCACCGTTGAGGTTCGCTCCTGCAAGGTTCGCTCCTGCAAGGTTCACACCTTCAAGATTTGCCGCTCTGAGATTCGCACCCTTGAGGATCGCCCCTTGAAGGGTTGCACCTTTGAGATTCGCGTCTTTAAGGTTGGCCCCTTCGAGTATCAGGCCTTCAAGAAGTGCCCTGTGGAGGTTTGCACCGTTGAGGTTCGCTCCTGCAAGGTTCGCTCCTGCAAGGTTCACACCTTCAAGATTTGCCGCTCTGAGATTCGCTCCCGGCCTGATCTTGTAGCCGTTGACTTCCACGGCCTCCACAGTACGGGCCGACCAGCAGCCCTGCCAGAACGGCCTAGTCGAAGGTCACTCCGGCGGCTTCCAAGTCAAGCCCCTCAGGCCAGATCGTACCCTCGTCAGCTCCCATCCCTTTAAGGTTCGCCCCGGTGAGGTTCGCCCCAGTGAGGTACGTCCCTTCGAGGTTCGCCCTAGTCAGGTTCGCCCTAGTCAGGTTCGCCCAGGTGAGGTTCGCCCCTTCGAGGTTCGCCCTAGTCAGGTTCGCCCTAGTCAGGTTCGCCCTAGTCAGACTCATAAATGTGAGGTCGGCACCGGTAAGATTCGCCCTGAAGAGGTGAGCCCCTTCGAGGTTCGCCCTAGTCAGGTTCGCCCCGGTGAGGTATGCCCCGGTGAGGTATGCCCCGGTGAGGTTTGCCCCTTGGAGGTTCGCCCCTTCGAGATTCACCCTGGTGAGGTTCACCCTGAATAGGTACGCCCCTTTAAGGTTTGCCCCTTTAAGGTATGCCCCTGGTTCGATCTCGTAGCTGTTGATCTCCACAACAAGCACTGTATGGGTCGATCAGCGGAACTGCCAGACGTGGGGGCCCAAACTCACGAGCAAGCACAACCTTCGATGCCGGTCTCGGTGCATTCGTCAAGCTCGATGACGGCCAGACATTCGTAAGAACATCTGCCCTCGAAGAGCTCGCGACAGTCCCGGCGCACGAGCTGTGTTTGTTCGCAATCGATGCTAAAGAAGCCGACGCGGTCGGCGGCGAACCGAGCACCTACAATGCTGAGATCGTCGGCAAAAGTTTGGCCCTTGGGTACGTTCGCGCCGCTGCACTACAGCCAGGCGCAGAGGTGACGATCGATGTCGTCGGGTCCCCAGGACCAGCTCGATAGCTCCCAACACATCCCTACGACCCCGAAGGAGAATGCCTCCGTTGACAAGCAACCGGGCCCGCAGCCTTCAACCAAGCCTCATTCGGCGCGTCGCTGAAGCGGCCATGAGCCGCGACGATGTCATCCCCCTGTGGTTCGGTGAAGGTTGCTGGCCGACCTCAGAGATCGCGGTGAACGCAGCGAACGCCTCGCTACGCGCCGGAAATCACTTCTATCAACCTAACAGCGGCAGTCCGACCCTGCGGGACACCATCGCTTCCTACCACGAGTCGAAGTACAACGTACCCATCGACCGTGACCGCATCACGGTCACCGCCTCAGGCATGCAGGGACTGACGATCGTCGCGCAGGCCCTCGTCGATCCCGGAGACCAATGCGTAGTCGTCGGCCCGACCTGGCCAAACATTATCGAGGTCCTTCGGATCGTGGGAGGCAATGTGCACGTCCGATCGTTGCAGAGCGGCGAATCCGGATGGCATCTTGACGTCGAAGCGCTGCTGTCGGACATCACAGCCCATACACAGCTCGTCTTCATCAACAGCCCGAATAACCCCACGGGATGGGTGATGTCAGCGGGTGATCAACAACGAGTCCTCGACCACTGCAGACGCACCGGCACGTGGATCGTTGCGGACGATGTCTACGCGAGGCTCGCATTCGATGCCGATGTGGCTCCATCGTTCGCCGCCCTGGCCTCAGTGGGAGACCAGGTGATCTGTGTCAACAGTTTCTCGAAGGCATGGTCGATGACCGGTTGGCGGCTCGGTTGGATCACCGCACCGGCTTCGCTCGAGGCTCCGTTTGCCATGCTCAACGAATTCAACATCGCAAGTCCGGCCGGGTTCATCCAGGCAGCGGGCGAAGCGATGTTGCGAAACGGTGAAGATGAGGTCGCGGCGCTGCGTTCACGTCTCGCAACGCTCCGAAGCCTCGTCACCGAGCGACTGTCGGCAACACCTGGCATCACTTACACCGAACCGGCCGGTGCGTTCTATGCCTTCTTCGGTATCGGCGGAATGACCGACAGCGTGCAATGCGCAAGAGAACTCATCGAACGCTGTGGCGTTGGACTGGCGCCCGGACGGGCTTTCGGTGCGGAGGGAGAGGGCTTCCTCCGGCTGTGCTTCGCGCAGAAGACAGACGTGTTGGAAGCGGCCCTCGACAAGCTCTGTCACACCGTCTCCTTGCTCGGGATCGACCCTGAAGACACCTTCCCGAAGGAGTAGCATTCACCGTGACCAATCAATCTTTCGATGCCGGCACGGTCAGCCACGTGATGACGCACCCCATCGATCTGGTCAAAGCCGACCACGACACCGAGCCCCTCGTGGTGACGGGTCGCTTCACCAACCGGCCAATCGAACTTGGGTTCTTCAATCACAACCGTGAGGCCGACTTGACGTCGATGAACGTCCACGGTTAGAACCAGCGCAGATGCCCGACACCGCAACGCTCGAACAGTCAATCAAGGCAATAGAGATCGTCACGCTTGGTGAGACCATGTTGACTATTCGCCCGCGCGCCGACGAGGACGCGTTTGCGTGGGAGGTAGGCGGGGCAGAGTCCAACGTCGCTCGATGCTGCGCTGCGCTCGGCGTGCGAACTGCATGGGTCAGCCAACTCGGAGCGGACTTGGCTGGAGACCTCGTCTTGTCCACGATCCGCGACGCCGGTGTCGATGTCAGCAATGTCCGCCGCATCTCGGAGCGACAGACGGGGCTGATGCTGAAAGAGGCCGACGCGAGTGAGCGGCGCGTTTGGTATTACCGGCGTGATTCAGCTGCGGCAGCGATGTCGGTGACACTGCCATTTCAGTTCGCGAGTAAGCCCCAGATTCTTCATCTGACCGGCATAACCCTGGGCCTGTCCCCCACTTGCCATGAACTCGTACAAGCTTTCGTTGCAGATCGAACGCGTGCGTCGGTTGTCTCCTTCGACGTCAACTGGCGACCCACGATCTGGGAAAATGAACCCGATGCAGCCGAATTGCTTCGAGCGACGGCGAATCGATGCGACGTCGTCTTTGTGGGACTCGATGAGGCTGTAGATCTATGGGGCGCACCCACGATTGAGGCCATCAGAGATCTTTTGCCGCAAGCCGACATGATCGTGGTGAAGGACGGCGCCAACTCCGCTCACGCCCACACAAACGACGGATGGCACGAGGTACCGGCGCTCAACGGGCCGATCGTCGACTCGGTCGGCGCTGGCGACGCGTTCGCAGCCGGTTTTCTCGCTGGCTGCGTGCGCCACCAAGCTGACGTTGAGTCCTGCCTCCGCCTCGGGCACATTACTGCCATGGGCGCACTTTCTCAGCTAAGCGATGTGGGCACAGTCGCCGATGACGAGACAACGCGTCGACTTCTGGCTATGTCCGCCGACGAATGGGCATCGACAACCCTGGACCTCTCAACGCCTGCCCTACGAAGCAAGCTCGCCGAGTCCTCGGCCACAGAGCGAACCGAGCTACCGAGGCACCTCCGATGACCTTCTTCCGTACCCACCTTGCGGAGTGCCCGGTCATCGCGGTCCTCCGAGGCCTCACGCCGGTCGCCGCCGACGAAGCGGCCAAGCGGCTTTGGCACATAGGTGTTGAACTCGTTGAAATCACTGTTCAGGACGCCGCTGGCTTTGACACCCTCAAGGCCGTTGCATTGACAGCCGCCTCTATTGGGCGGTTGATCGGTGCAGGAAGCGTGACCTCAGTCGAAGCCTTCGAACGAACCGTCAGCTGCGGCGCATCATTCGTCGTCTCCCCTGGCCTCGATGTCGAACTCATCGACCACGCAAACGACCGCCGAGTTCCGTATTTGCCGGGGGTAGCAACACCATCGGAAATCCAACTCGCGCGCTCCCGTGGCGTGCTCGACCAAAAGTTGTTCCCGTCGCGTGAGTTGGGCGGCACTGCTTTCGTTAAAGCGATGACTGGGCCATTCCCCGACGTCCAGCTCGTTCCAAGCGGTGGCGTGTCGATTGCCGACATCGATTCTTACCTGGCCGCTGGTGCGCTTGGTGTAGGGATTGGTAGCGAAATTACGGAATCCGTCGGTGCTCAGGTG
Organism: Acidobacteriota bacterium; assembly: GCA_002731215.1. Lineage (GTDB taxonomy): Bacteria > Acidobacteriota > UBA890 > UBA890 > UBA890 > UBA890. The sequence continues at coordinate 67,397 of PCAP01000060.1, forward strand.
ATGGGCGACTGGTTAGCGCTCCGAGAGGCGGCCCCAAGTTGACAGAGGCCCGCAGCCTCCGAGCGATGGCAGCCGAGAGTCGAAACTCGTCCCCGACAAGAAAGATGCGCGCCTCACCAATATCGCGGAGCGCAGATTCAGGCGGTCGCCGTCTGGCTTTCGCAGCGCTCGGTGATTCATCTCCGTTGTCGTCACATAGTTACACGAAATCGATCACTGCTGTGGTGTCGGAGGCGGACTTGAACACCTCCGGTCTATTCCAGCAGACCGGTTTGTGTAATGACAATTCTCCGTGGTAAGGGAACCATCAAATACACCGGTTTGCTCTGTTTGAAGAGGTTTTTCAAAAGAGATCAGTAGACAGATATTTCAACCCACTGTCGCAAGCAAGCGCCGCGACCGATATTGCACTGTCGGATTCACCCAATAGGGCCAGCGCCGCAGCCACATTCGCTCCAGTAGAGAACCCGGCAAACACACCCTCCAATTGAGCCAGAAGCCGTGTCGTTCTGATCACGGTTTCATCATCAACCTTCAGGTAACCATTTACAAGAGATCGATCTAGGAGAGGCAGTTCGGCCATTGAATAGCCGCCTCCCTGAACACGGTGATCCGGATTCGTTACCGGAGCACCGGAAAGAACCGCAGCGTCTATGGGTTCTACGACGTAACCACGGACCTCAGGATGAACTCGGCGCAAGGCGCGCATCACTCCGGTAAATGACCCAGCAGATCCAACGAAGTCCACAAATGCATCGATCTCGCCTCCACATTGTTCCCAGAGTTCCGGTCCCGTATAACGTTCATGTGCTTTGACACTCCCTGAAAGGGAAAACTGATCGGCTCGAAATGCACCCGTCTCTTCGACGACTTGACATGTTCTAGTCTCAACCAACGCTAGATCGGCTCCCGACACCTGACCGGAAGTTCCGCCTGGAGCCTGATCAACCAACTCGACCACTGCACCCAGTGCTTCCATCATTCGCGCTCGTTCTGTGCTGTTTCCTCTTGACATAACAGCTATGAATGGATGGCCCAGGGCACCGCACACCATTGCAAGGCCAGTTCCGGTGTTACCACTAGTCAGTTCAACCACGGTCTGACCAGGCACTAGTGATCCATTTTGTTTCGCCTCTCGGAGCATCTCAAGTGCCACCCGATCCTTCTTACTGAACCCAGGGTTCAGATACTCCAACTTCAACACCACTCTTCCTAGTAGGCCACAATGCAAAACCAACCGGTCAAGTTGAAGCGTCGGGGTGCCGCCGATCAGGTCGATTACCGACGTTGCAAACCCCCTCATTGTTCTGTGAGTCGACGGATCACTCATAACTTGGGAGGTGTGTTCTTACAACACGAAGGTCGTTATTGACATGGACCAGTTCAACTTCACCATTGTGAATTCTTAAGACATCTACCCCGTGGTTTTGCCAAGGGGCACCGGTTTCGGCGACACGTGCCGTCTCTGACCAAATCACTGCTGCCCACTCACCATCTACCAGACGCCGCCGAATACGAAAATCAAGAGCCTCACGGGTTCCTTCATTGAAAGCCAAGAACTTCCGAACTTCGTTGATTCCTTCCAGTTCGACCCGTCCAAGAAATCTAAGTGAGACCGTGCACGACATGAATGCAAGCATCCCTGCCTGATCTCCGACAACATACGCGGAGTAGAAAGCATCAACGACGTGGACGGTGTCGGGTACCACTAGTTATCTTGTCACTTTGCTTGGTGTAGGAGTCGTTGCATCGTGTTCTCCGCTGCGCGACATCTTCTTTGTTGCGGCAGTTGTTCAGACACGATGGCCACGGGGGCACTGGTTACTGTCGGTACGCCACGGTCGTGGCACTGTACGCAACGTACACGTCCGTAGGCATCTGATCGCGACACCTGGGGCGGGCAAGGAAGGGGCTTGCCTACCGGTTTGACTGCCACAACACCACAGGTCAACCCATGCGAGTGGGTTGGTTAAATCAGTTGGGGCTCTGACCTGCAGTTATACACCAACCCCCCTTTAGAAGAAGTAACCAGATTGGTCCCTCTCCTCTCCTAGGGATGCGAGGTGGTTGGAGCGGATCGAAGGGCGATTTCCTTCCAAATCCCTTCCAAACCGGCTCCAGACGCGCCAAAAGCCCTACCAAATAGGGGTTCTCGTGGTGTCGGAGGGGGGACTTGAACGCCCCTAGTCAACGCGATCATCCCAACAGACTCGTCACGATCATCCAC
>PCAP01000061.1 GCA_002731215.1 Acidobacteriota bacterium
CAGGAGCTGCGGCGGCAATCGCTGCAGCTCCGTCTGCAGGCGCAGCTGGTGTCGAGGAGACAGAGTCACTTGTGCACGCCTGAACAATACCGAGGGCGAGAATCCCTGCAACAAGTGTCGTGCCAATAAGGAAATTACGCCTCATAACGTGTCCTCCAATGGCCATTGATGAGCCCTGTTTGGGGCCTAGTGCTAACAGTATACTTGCTTAAATATTTTGTGGACTGGAAATAGGCTATGCAGTTTCTCGACATTCGTCCAGGGAGAAACCATCTTGGCACCGCACCGTAATTCGGTTGTTGGTATCGGTCTCGTGGCCGTAATGCTGGTGCTTCTGACGGCCGCGATCCCATCTGTCTCGGTGGCCCACGACATTGCTTCGGACGTCACAATCCAAGCTTTTGTCAAACCCGAAGGACAGCGGCTCTATTTCCTGGTCAGGGTTCCGCTGGAAGCCATGCAGGACTATGAGTTTCCACAGTTTGACCGGGGATACATTGACATTGAAGCCGCCGATTCAATGCTACGTGACGCGGCCATTTGGTGGATTGCAAACGCCGTCGACTTATACGAAGACGGAACCCGACTTGCTCAGGGAGAAATTGCTGCAGTCCATATTTCGCTTCCGTCTGATAGGTCCTTTCGTTCTTATGAGGAAGCTTTTGCCAATGTGACCGGACCGTCGCTGCCGGGACGCCCCCAGCTTCCATGGCAACAGGCTTTGCTCGACGTACTGTTCGAATACCAAATCGAAAAAGACGCGGCCAGGTACTCCATAGACCCCAAATTTGCGCGCCTCGGGATTCGCACTACCACAGTCCTGCGCTTCAATACACCGGGGGAGCCAGAACGCGCCTTCCAATTCAGCGGTGATCCGGGTCTTGTGAACCTGGACCCAAGTGTTTTTCAGGCAATCTTTCGGTTTGTCGAGCTTGGTTTCTTCCACATCCTCGATGGGATCGACCACCTGTTATTCCTCCTCTGTCTTGTTATCCCAATCCGTGCCTTCCGTAGACTAGTGCCGGTTGTTACTTCCTTTACAGTGGCGCATTCGATCACGCTAATCGCTTCGGCATTAGGTTTGGCGCCGAATTCACTGTGGTTCCCGCCGCTAGTGGAGACGTTGATTGCGCTATCAATCGTCTACATGGCGCTCGAGAATATCGTCGGGGGCAACACAGGCCGCCGCTGGTTCATTGCCTTTGCGTTCGGCCTAGTGCATGGCTTTGGTTTCTCATTCGTGCTGCGCGAGACACTGCAATTTGCTGGCTCGCATTTGATTACTTCATTGCTCGCTTTCAACCTGGGAGTGGAGTTGGGGCAACTCTTTGTTCTGGCAGTGGTTGTCCCAGTGCTGGCCTGGGGTTTCCGCCGTACTGTTGCCGAGCGAATGGGAACGATACTTTTGTCTGCTTTAGTCGCACACAGTGCTTGGCATTGGATGAGCGAGCGCTGGGCACAATTGCGAGAGTACACATTCTATTGGCCAGCACTCGACATGGATTTGCTCCTGGCTACGACCCGGTTTGTTACACTTCTTGTGATTCTTGTGGGTACGGTTTGGCTTCTATTTCTACTGTTCGGACGCACAGATAAACCTGGTCGAACCGGCTCAGAGCCGAGGTCGGCAGAGGATTAATATCTGGTTTTCTTAAGGCGTGAAGGACCTCAGGTTGCAAAGGCCAGGTACCGCAGAAGTGCGACAGCCTGTAGACGTTGGAGCGATCTCCCGTTAGGATGCTGAAATTGAGGTGCCCGCCTAACGCTCAGTTCGTCTGTCGGAGGTTTGCAATGACACGTTCACGTGGACTCACGTTGGTAACTACGGCCGCTTTGCTGATTAGCCTGGGAGTAGCCGTGTACGCGCAGAATGACGCCCCGATCGCCTACCGTACCGCTGAAGGTGTGTGGGGACAGCTACCCGAGGGGAGAGCATGGGGCGCAACGAGTGCCGTGTATCCAGCCGGGGATGGTAGTGGTGATATCTGGGTTGGAGAACGCTGTGGCGCTAACAGTTGCGCTAACAGGCCAGATCTCGATCCAATTTTGCGCTTTACCTCCGATGGTGAGCTGAGGTACAGCTTCGGTGCTGGGATGATCCTCTGGCCTCACGGGATGTTTGTCGACGTCGACCGTAACGTGTGGATTACAGATGCGGTCGGGTTTGGTCGCAATCCGCGTCCCGAGATGGGACACGTAGTCTTAAAGTTCAGTCCGAGGGGCGAATTGCTTATGACGCTCGGCCAACCAGGGGTAGCCGGAGATGGGGCAGATACTTTCCAGCAACCCTCTGATGTGCTGGTCGCACCGAACGGGAATATTTTCGTCGTCGACGGGCATGGGGTTGCCGGCAACAATCGTGTTGTGAAATTCGCCAGTGATGGCACATTCATTATGGAATGGGGGCAGACTGGGTCGGAGAATGGTGAGTTCCGCGACCCGCATGCTCTGGCGATGGACTCCCAGGGACGTTTGTACGTGGGTGATCGTGGCAATAGTCGTGTGCAAATCTTCACCCAGAACGGCGACCATCTTGCGACTTGGACCCAGTTTGGTCGGCCGAGTGGGCTATTTATCACTGCCGCCGATGTCTTGTACGTGGCAGATTCAGAATCGAATGCCCGGCGAAACCCGGGATGGAAACGTGGCATCCGCTTCGGTTCGGTTGCTGATGGGATGGTCGATGGTTTTATCCCCGACCCGGAACCGGATCAGGATAATTCAGGGACAAGTGCTGCCGAAGGCGTGGCGGTCGACGCTAGTGGGGACGTTTACGGTGCGGAAGTTGGTCCATTGATGTTGAGGAAACATATATGCATTGTTTGGTCTTGTACCCTAGAAGGCGGTGGCGGTGCCCGGCCGAACGCCGACGACTATGACGGCGCAATGAAGGCGATCCGTGGGGCTCTAGGTGCAGTAGGCGATCAGATGAGTGCGGAAGATGCCCCTGGACTTGAAGCTAGTGCTGCGACGATCGTAGAGGGCATGGCTAAGGCGAGGGCCTATTGGCAGACCCGTGACCGACGCGCTCTCCGGTACGCGATCGGCTCTCAGCGGGCTGCCCAAGGGTTCCATTCAGCAGCAGCCGCTGGTGATTTCGAGGCAGCAGGAGTCGCTTTTGGTGCGCTTCGCGAGACGTGCTCCCCGTGCCACGAGCAATACCGTGAGCGTGATGCGGATGGCAACTGGCAGATCAAGCACAGTACAGGATCGCCGCAGAGCGAATCGACTATCTCCTGGAGCGGGCCCGCGCCGGAAGACACTAGTGGAGACCAAGGCGGCCAGGCTCGAAAAGCTCGTGAAGTAACCCCGGAGGCTTATGATGGCGCCATGAAGGCGCTCCGTGGCGCCGTGAGAGAAGTCGGGGATCAGATCAGTGGGCAGGATGCCTCAGGGCTCACAGCCAGCGCTGATGCGATCACCTCAAGCATGGCCAGAGTAATGATTTACTGGCGGTCACAGAGGGAGCGTGTGGCGTATGGAATTGCGGACACAGCAATGGGTGCGGGTCGCAGCCTCCAGGCAGCGGCAGCAGCAGGTGACTTCGACGCTGCTGGTGTAGCCTTCGGGGCGCTTCGTGAGACATGTACTCCTTGTCATGAGCAGTATCGAGAACGCAATGCCGATGGCAACTGGCAGATTAAGGCAGGGTCGCAGTAAGCCGTTCTGATTGCTATTTGACGGTCCGCAGATCGTCTCTGAATTAGAATAACGAGGTGGGAACACCATGGCTCGGTGTTTCCGCCTCGTTTCTTTCTATTACCTGTGCTGCTTGGTTCTCATGATCTCTGTATCCGGTCTCACTAAGTACTATGGCACCCAGACCCTGTTTTCTGAGGTTACGTTTCAGCTCGATGCTGGCAAGCGTTATGGATTGGTAGGCGCAAATGGTTCGGGCAAGACGACACTGCTGAACATATTGGCAGGGGAGGAGGAATCTAGCGGGGGCACGGTGTCGGTCGCCAAACGGATCAAGCTCGGGGTGCTGCAGCAGGATCAGTTTATCTATGAGGATGAGGAAATTCTTGGTGTCGCCATGATGGGAAACAAAGAACTTTGGGAAGCAATCGTTGCCAAGGAGACACTGATCGAAGGTTCGAGAGCTGAGTTTGATGCGGATCATTATTCTGACCTTGAGGAAATAGTCCAGCGTCACGACGGTTATTCGGCGGAAGCTCGTGCCTCCGAAATTCTCGAGGGGCTCGGTTTGCCGACGGAGCTCCACCGGCAGCCTCTTTCAACACTTTCCGGGGGGTTTAAGTTGCGCGTCTTGCTTGCCCAGGTGCTTGCTGGATCGCCGGACATACTCCTTCTCGATGAACCGACCAATCACCTGGACATCTTGTCGATACGATGGCTCGAGAAGTTCATGCAAGAGTTCACTGGTCCAATTCTGGTGATCTCGCACGATCATCGTTTTCTCGACAACGTTTGCACTCACGTTCTAGACGTTGATTATCAGACGATCACGCTCTATCCAGGCAACTACAGCCGCTTCGTGGATGCAAAGGGAAGTGACCGGGACCGTCGTGAGAAAGAGATTCGCAAACGGAAAAAAGATATAGAGCATCACCAAAAATTTGTTGAACGGTTTCGAGCTAAGGCTTCGAAAGCGCGCCAGGCGCAAAGCAAAGTTCGCATGATTGAAAAAAAGGCGGATGCTCTAGACGAGTTGCCTCAAAGCTCGCGGCGCTATCCTAGCTTTCAATTTGAGCAGCGTCGCCCCAGTGGGCGCGATGTTCTTACTATTGAAGGGGTGCGGAAAGCGTTTGGGGACAACGAAGTGTTACATGGCGTCGACCTGGCCGTGCGTCGGGGCGACCGCATTGCCATCATGGGCCCAAACGGGATCGGCAAGTCTACTCTGCTGAAAGTTGTCATGGGTGAGCTTGACACCGATGAAGGGGAGGTGGAGTGGGGATACGAAACTCATCAGGGTTATTTTGCTCAAGACCACAGGGACCAATTTGAATCACTCCAAAATACTGCTGAGTCATGGATTTGGGATATATGTTCTGGGGAAACGATTGGTTTCGTGCGCAATCAACTTGGCCGCGTTTTGTTTTCAGGTGATGAAGCAAAAAAAAAGCTGGCGGCACTCTCCGGTGGTGAAGCATCGCGTCTTGTGTTTTGCCGTATAGCAATTCAAAAGCCGAACGTACTACTCCTCGACGAGCCGACTAACCATCTTGACCTTGAGTCGATTGAAGCGCTTGTGAGCGGCTTGAAAGAGTACGATGGCACATTAATTTTCGTTTCCCACGATCGCTGGTTCGTCTCTGAACTAGCTACCCGGATTGTTGAAATTTTGCCCACGGAAATTCTTGATTACCAGGGTACTTACGAGGAATACGTTCACTATTGCGGTGATGATCACCTGGACGCGGACACCGTAGTTCTTAAGGCGCGAAGGGAGAAACGAAAGGCAAAAAAGGCCGCGAGGGAAGCGACGATTCAGCCGGGTGGTTCAAAAACTATTTCTAAGAACCAACTCCGCAAAGCCCGTGCCCGCCGGGATGCGATACTCGCGAAAATCGAAACCGCTGAGGAACGTATCGACGAAATAAACGAGATTTTCTGTGATCCTAGCTATTTCGGTAAGTCAGCACCTGATGCACTTCGCACCTTAGAAGCGGAACAAAAAGCGCTCAAATCGGGTGTTGAAGAGCTTACGTCGGAGTGGGAAGAAGCAGAAGAAGAGCTTGGTGTAAAGCAAGCTGGCACAAGCTGAAGTTGCCAGGTGGAAGCTTTAGAGCCTGTTGTTCACTAGTGTATTCGTCAGTGTTGTAGTGGCACCACCAGGATGATTTGCGGCTCTCCATATGCAATGAATGCGTCTCCCTCTAGTATTCCTATCATTGCTGTATAACGCCCAGTGTCGACAAGTGTCCCTTGTTGGGTGTTTCTACCCTGGGCCCCAGCGGGCGGATCATGGCGCAAGTCCCAGGTAACGCGTTGCAGGCCAGCAGCGTCTGGAAGGTCCAGATAACGTATGTGGTTAGTGTCTGTGTCCGTGATCATGATCACGAGCCTTTGGTTCCCTGAGACTGTTTCGTTTATGTGGTACGTCAGTATGGCACCGAAAGAAGGGTTCGCTTCAGTCTGATCGCCCCATACGGGGCGAACCTGGTTGAGTTCGGCGAACGTTGGAGCAGGTCGAAGAGGAAACAGCCAGGCTGGATCAGAAAGCCTGTCTTCGTTCACGTGGCGCAATGCCGAGTAGTCATCGAGAATGTAGACGCCACGTCCGAAGGTACCGACGACAAGGTCATTCCATTGCCGCTGGATGTGCAGGTCGCGTGCCTGGATCTTGGGGATTCCCCCACGCAACTCAGTCCAATGGTCACCACCGTCGATAGTAAAATAGACACCAAACTCTGTGCCGACGAACAGTAGGTCATCAGCAACATGGTCTTGAACCACGCTCCAGGTTCCGGAGCGCTTTGGCAGGTCGCCGCTGATGTTTACCCAGTTTCGGCCACGATCATCGCTCCGCATGACCCATGGCCGAAAGTCTCCATTCTGCCAGTTGTTGAATGTTGCAAAGACCACCTCGGAATTCCGAACAGAGGCAAACACGTCGGTCACATAGCTGTTATCCGGCAAGCCGGGAATGCTTTCGAGGCGTGTCCAATTGTTTCCGCCATCCTCCGAGACCTGGAATAAACCGTCGTCACTCCCGGTGTACAGCAGGCCCTCGATCAGCGAGGACTCATCAAGTGTGGTGATGACACTCATCGTGGTTGTATACAAATGGAGCCCCACTGAATCCTCGTCCCAGACCTTGCCCATGATCGGTAGTTCTTTACGGTCAAGGTTACGGGTCAGATCACCACTCACTGGCACCCAGTTGTCGCCCCGGTCGTCACTTCGATACAGGCGGTGGCCACCGTAATAGAGGCGACCTGGTGAATGTTTACTGATCAGCAGCGGACTGTCCCAATGCCAGCGGCCTCGTTCCTGCGCGCCGCCTCGATCTCCGGTGGGCCGGATACCAATCCTCTGTCCGGTATTCAGGTTGAGACGAGTGAGCGCACCATTTTGTGACTGGGCATAGACGATCTCGGTGTCGTAAGGATCGAAGTAAGCCTGGAAACCATCGCCACCCCCAACCCGGTACCAATCACTAGTCCGGATACCAGCGGAATTCAAGGTTCGCGACGGGCCACAGATCGTGCCGTTGTCCTGAGCCCCACCACAGACACGGTAAAACGGACGCGAATCATCGGTGTTTATCCGGTAGAACTGTGACAGTGGCAGGTTGGTGAAATGCCTCCAGGTGGCGCCGGCATCATAAGTTTCGTAAAGACCTCCATCATTGCCGACCCACATGTGTGCGGGATCGGTTCCGTCGAAAACGATTTCGTGGTTGTCAACATGCATGTCGAACGCCATCCGTTCCCACGTTGCGCCTTTGTCCGTGGAACGCATTATCGGCACTTCGATATTCCAAACGGTGTCCGGGCTGTGAGGGTCAACGAAGATCTCTCCGTAATACTGAGGATCTCCGCCCGAGTAGTCGCTCATGCGAGTCCATGAGTCACCGCTGTTGTCTGAGAGAAAAAAACCACCGGCGTCGCCCCGAGCTACTACCATTGCGTAGATACGGTCGGTGTTGCGAGCATCGACACCCAATGCGATACGACCCTTCTCGACTTCGGGCAGGCCATTTTCAATTCGCTCCCATGAGCCGCCGGCATCGGTGCTCCGGAAGATTCCGGCCTCCGGCCCACCGGCAATCGTCATTGCATTACGACGACGCCGTTGGTACGCAGCGGCGTAGATAACGTCAGGGTCGTCAGGCTTGAAGGCCGCGTCGGTGATCCCGGTATCGTTGCTGACGTGCAGAACCCGCTGCCACGACTCACCTCCATCGCTGGTTTTGAAGAGGCCGCGGTCACCACCGGGGTTCCACAAGGGGCCGGGAGCTGCCACGTAGACAACG
>PCAP01000020.1 GCA_002731215.1 Acidobacteriota bacterium
ACTAGCCACACATGAGCGGTACGAACTTTCCGACGAATTCGAAATCAAGAATGTCCCGCACATTGGGCCGCTGGATTCCGGGGACATTTCGACGGTCATCGAGTGGATGCGGGCACTTGACGAGTCCGGAGCCAAAGGAGCGATTCTTAAGCCTTCGGAGCCTCACCATCGACCACTGAAATACGGGCTTCCATCAGCACAATTCAATGAACTTTTGACCCTGCTGGAACTTGGCAAGGATGAGACCGACTTGTGCCACGCAAGACTTTTCCAGGCGTGTTGTGGCGCGAATGAGCTCGAGTTGGGTGTTAACTCATGGGATTGGGAAGAAGTGGGCCGGTCGTTATTGGCAGGCCTCGCAAGCGGCGTAGACCGGATTGCAAAAGGCAACACGCTTGCCACTGAACACAGCGTGTGGCTATCCAATAAGGAATCTGCCGAGTGCCTTCTAGCACAACTTGGCGAGCAAGCAACGGACACTTCAATCGAACTTGTATCACTGGTCCCGGAGGACACAGGTTGGCGGCTACGGTTCAGGCGGCAATTCATCAAAACCACTGCAGCTATGCGGCGGCGGATGTCTGGCATCTCCTATCGCGATTGAGTATCGGAGCTATTACGAACCATCCTTATTTGGTCTACCCGGTGCGGGAGCGCAATTTCTATTATAAAAGTAAGGTTTTTGCTTGCCACAGATTCACCAACTGTTGGGATCTTCCCGGAGAGTTCCAAGATTAACCCGGCTAATGTTGTGTTTTCCTCGCTGGTCAAGTTGAGATTGTAGCGTCGATTTAAGAGAGCAATTGGGCACGATCCTGCAATCCTTAAAGAGCCGTCCGGGAGTTCAGTTACTGGCGGAATAAATGGTTCGTCAAATTCATCGTCGATTTCCCCAACGATTTCTTCCAGAACGTCTTCTAGCGACACAATCCCTTCGACCCCGCCGTACTCATCAATAACAATCGCCAGGTGTTGTCGTTCTTGCTGAAAGGCTTGAAGAACGACTTGAAGGGGAGCCGACTCTGGGACGAACATTGGCTTGCGCGTCATACTTTCGATGCGGAGCTCGTCGAGGTGCTCAGAATATCTAAAAACGTCCTTTGAGTTGAGAACACCTATGACATTATCGAGTGTTCCACTATAAACAGGGAACCGCGTGAACCCAGATGCTCGAATAGTATCGATGATCTTCCGAGGGTTAGCGTCAACCTCCAGCGGAACGACTCTGGTCCGGGGGATCATGACATCTTCAATAGAAAGATCTTCAAGCCTAAACACGCCCCGCAGCATTCGCCTCTTCTCGCGGGCGATTGAGACTTCCTCCTCACTGAGAGAAATGATCCCCTTGATATCCTCTTCGGAAATCGGGGGGGCCGCGGAACTTGACTTCCCGAACACCATCAGGACCCCGTTGGCAATTGCGACACAAAAGCTGGCCAGAGGATGAAGGGTTCTCGCCAAAATATTGATCGGCGTCGCGATGGCGAACGCAACTCGTTGGGGATTTCGTGTAGCAAAGGTTTTTGGCGCAATTTCCGCAAAGATCAACACCAAGACCGTCATCACAATAGTGGCGTAAATTGTCCCTTCGTCACCAGCTAGGCGGACAGCAAAGGCTGTCGCCAGCGCCGATGCAGCAATAATGGCGAAATTGTTGCCAACTAGGATAGTCGAGAGCACCCGTTCCCTATTATCAAGTAACTCGCGAACCTTTTGCGCACGCTTGTCTCCTTGCCTAGCGAGGTACGAGACCTTGTATCGATTGGCGGCCATAAGCGCGGTTTCCGCGCTAGAAAAAAAACCAGATAATAAGAGTAGGGACAATAGGCTGACGAGCGCCACGCCCGGATCAAGCATCGGAGTTACCTCAAGAATTGGATCGTGTAGATAGTTACAAATACCTACGAGCAGTGGATAGTTCGCAAAGGATGCGTTGCACACACCGAGGATAGCATCGCGAGTGATACTATTTGGCTTCCTGCGGCCCGCCTGCCGCCAATATCACCCACCGCCCATTTAAGAGGCCTCATCATGACCGCCAATGGTCGTGGCCGTATGGAAAAAGGGTCTCCGGTGCTCCTCGTACTAGAGGATGACCGGAAGTTCCTGCTCCACTTGCAGCCTGGACGAAGTTTTTCGACCCACAAAGGTGCCATTGAGCACGACTCTCTAATCGGCCAAACATACGGGCAGGTTTTCAAAACCAGCTCAGAATCGGACGTCCTGGCCGTGTTTCCAACCTGGATTGATCGGATGCTGAAGGTGCAGCGACGGACTAACATCATGTACCCCAAAGACGTTGCGTACATGATCGCTCAGCTCGGCATTGGTCCCGGCGACAAAGTTGTCGAACTCGGTTCTGGGTCCGGCGCAATGACCATTGCGCTTGCACACGCGGTGCAACCGGGCGGGAAAATATACACATACGATCGGCGTGAAGAGCATCTTCGACAAGCCGAGACTAACTGTGAGCGTGCAGGAGTCCCCTTGTCCCTAGTTGATTTTCGCTTGAGGGGGATTGGCGAAGCCCTTCCAACAGGTGTTTCTGCCGTCACATGTGATATTCCTGAGCCATGGGACGAGGTTTCCGCTGCACGTGAATGTCTTGTCGGTAGCGGCCGGTTTGCCTCTGCCACACCAACATTCAATCAGGCCGAGCGATTGGCATCCTGTTTGATAGGTGAAAAGTTTGCCATGGTTCAAACTATTGAGATTCTGGTACGAGAGATTTTGGCTCGGCCGGGGCGTACTCGCCCTGGGCATCGGATGGTCGGCCATACTCAGCTGTTAACCACCGCTGTTAGTACCCTGCAGGGTGTATGTACTTGATCGACACCGAGGTACACACAAAAGCCTGGGATCTTCCTTCGGTTCTGTCACGGTTATACGCATCTATTAAGGCAGGATTCCGTACGTGACGAACCAGGCTGGCGATCATGCTGGTGAGGCTTTCCGTCGGATAGTGGACGCTTATCCAGAGGCACGGGTAGAACTTACGTTCCGCAATCCTCTTGAGCTCCTAGTGGCAACTATCCTGTCGGCACAATGCACCGACAAACGAGTGAACCAAATCACCAAGACCTTATTTTTGAATTACCCAAACGTCGCCGCCTACGCAACTGCCAACCTGGAAGAACTGGAAGAAGCCGTTCGGCCAAGCGGTTTTTTTCGACAGAAGGCCAAGAACATCAAAGCTTGCTGCGTCGATATAGTTAAGTGCCACAATGGGGTAGTGCCCTCCGGCATGGAAGAGCTGACATCACTAGCGGGTGTGGGACGAAAAACAGCTAGTGTGTTGCTAGCAATAGCCTTCGACACGCCCGCTATTGCGGTTGATACGCACTGTCGTCGAGTTAGTCAACGTCTTGGCCTAACGACAGAAAATAATCCTGAGAAAGTAGAACACGACCTGCAAGAACTGTATGCAAAGGAACTTTGGGCGGACATTACGCGTCTTTTTATCTGGCACGGTAGGTACACTTGCAAGTCGAGAAATCCACGCTGCCAAGAATGCGTGCTTCCCGATATGTGCCCCTGGTATCTAGACATGATCGCGTAAATTCTCGTTACTTAATTGCCTTCCGGCACAAGCGCCACGAGGCAAAGAAGAAGGCTGAGGACAATGCCTGCGGCTGGACAGAAGGACTATTATCGAATCCTAGGAGTATCAAAAGATGCTCCATTGACCGAGATCAAGAAAGCGTACCGGAAACAGGCTCGACAACATCATCCAGATGTAAACCCAGGGGACAGTGAGTCTGAGGAACGGTTCAAGGAAGTTGCCGAGGCATACCATGTCCTGGGAGACAAACAACGCCGCGCTGCGTATGACCGTGGCCCCGAACGGTTCGCCCAAGAGTTTGACCTGAGCGATTTTTTCAACCAGTTTCACCACGGCCCTAGCGGTGGGCGAGCAGGCATGCATTTTGAGTCTGGGGGATTCGGTAATTTATTCGATATGTTTGGCGGAGCGGGAGCGACCCGCGGACAGGGGTATCCAAACGGGATTGCACAGGCGGGGCGTGACCTGGAAATTAATGTACAACTCGGATTCGAGGAGGCATTGAAGGGTGTCGAGCGCACAGTTCAGTATGGAGTCCACCAAGGCACTGGCGCCAAGGATGCGATTTCTACAAAAGTCCGGATCCCTGCCGGTATAGAGGATGGGAAACGGATTCGGGTCAAAGGGCGAGGAGAGCCGGGCATCGGAGGCGGGCCACCTGGGAATTTGTATCTACGTATTCAGGTCGCTTCGCATCCTCTGTTTACACGGAAGGGAGCCGACCTGTACCTTGAGCTTCCCGTCACAGTTTATGAAGCAGGTCTGGGGGCCACCGTGCCGGTCCCCACTTTGGACGGCCCCATGTCAATCAAGTTGCCTCCTGGAACTCGTAGTGGACAGGTTATTCGCTTGTCGGGCAAGGGAGCAAAACGGCCTGGGCCCGACAACCAAAACAGTCAGGGAAATCTGTTTGTAAGTATTCGCATCGAGCTGCCGGGCGAGCTGGACCAGGGTAGCAAAGCATTGCTAGAACAATTCGAGAGCGATCATCCGTACAATCCTCGCCGCAATATGGAATAGGGGAAAGAGTCGGCATAATGACCCGTCTATACCTCCTCCGACACGGTTCTACAGAATCTAATCGTGTTGGTCGTTACATGAGCCGGTCTGAAGAAGGACTTTCAGGTGATGGCCGTTGGCAGGTACGCCAACTCGCTCAACGAATGGCGTGCAGCGAGCTGACAGCAGTTTATTCGAGCCCCCTGCAGCGTGCGCAAGAAACTGCTCAAATTGTTGCACAGCCACACCGCCTAAATATTGAAATAGCCCCTGAGTTCAACGAACTTGATTTGTCTCGCTGGGCGGGACTTACGGCAACTGAAATCGCATCCCAGGACCCCGAGGCCTGGGACATCTGGTGTAATGATCCGAGAAATTTATCCGTTTCCGGGATCGAATCTTTTGTGGAACTTCAGAACCGAATTCGGAAAGGTCTCCAGGAAATAACCACGGGCCACCCTAGAGGACGCATTGCGGTCGCAACTCATGATGGAATTATCCGAATCGCCGTCTTGTTGGCGCTTGGAATCTCTATGGATAATTATCGGGCAATAACGGTGTCCAACACGGGAATGACCATTCTCGATATTGGACCCGCACGGACGTATTTGCGCGCGTTCAACGACACCGGCCATCTGGAAGATGCATTAGGCACGATGACTGGCCCGGCAGACCAATGAGGCACGCGATCCTTCTTCTAAAATAGCGTTGACTGTCGTCGTTTTTAATGGCTGTACCGTCGGGAACAACACCAAAAGGACATGCACCGGTGAAACCTCAAAGTCTTGCGGAATTGACCAACGCTGCAAAAGTGGTTAAAGCGGGTGGGGTGGTCTCGTATCCAACCGAGACTTTCTATGCACTTGGCGCGGACCCAGCCCAACCCAAGGCGATCGAACATGTATTGATGGCGAAAGGGAGAAATGGTTTAAGGCAACCTCTCCTTCTGCTCATTGCCACCTTGGATGACCTTCCGAATTGGGTGAGCAAATTCCCTTCATCCTTTGACACCTTGGTTGCGCATTTTTGGCCGGGGCCCTTGACGCTGGTACTGCCCGCTCAAGCGGGCTTGCCGGACCCTTTAATCGGGCCCGGCAGTGGAATCGCGGTGCGCCTCACCTCACACCCCATAGCCCGTTTGCTTATTCGTGCCTCTGGAACCGCCCTGACGGGCACCTCAGCGAATCGGACAGGCTCGCCTCCTTGCCGCGACGCAGAGACGGTACGGGCGACATTGGGGAATGATCTGGGTGCCGTCGTTGATGGAGGCCCCACGGTTGGGGCAAAACCATCAACCGTCCTCGACCTAGTCAACGATTGCCCCAGAATACTTAGACATGGGGCGATCGAGGCCAGTGCGCTCGCGCGGCTTATTCGACTGGTATAATTTGCGGCCTATTGATCCGATAGCCCATATTTCCGGAGTTCCTGATGCCATGCTAGAGGACAATTCTCGTTGCTCGCCTCAGTACACTGACTCCCTTCCAGACTTTGGCACGGGAAAGAAACGTGGAACCTTCTGGATCCATACATATGGATGCCAGATGAACGTCCACGATTCTGAAATATATTCAGGGCAGCTGCGGCGACTCGGACTAGTGCCGGCAGAGACTCCCGAGCAGGCTGACGTGATTTTGCTAAATACCTGCAGTGTTCGAGAAAAGGCAGAAGAAAAGCTTTTCTCAGAACTCGGCCGCCTCCGCCGCTTAAGGGAATTGGATGAAGCCCGACGACAGGCCGGCAAGGAGCCAGTCCGAATTGGCGTTACTGGGTGTATTGCTCAACAACGAGGGGAGCAAATAATCGAACGTGAAAGTTCGGTTGACTTTGTCCTTGGGACCCGCGCAATCCGGGCACTTCCATCAGTCTTGGATGCCCTAGCAGACGGCCAAGAAGCTCAGGTTGTTACCGAGGACTTCATCGATTTCGATGCCTCTGACGCCGACCGGCTAGATCGAGTCCGCGCTTTTGTCACAATCATGGAAGGCTGCAACAACTACTGCTCTTTCTGCATTGTTCCGACGACACGCGGATTAGAAGTCTATCGCACTGGCGATGAAATCATTGATGAGGTACGCGGTCTAAGTATCCGTGGTTACCGAGAGGTCACACTCTTAGGACAGAATGTTAACTCCTGGACAGACAAGTCAACCGGCCTTGACTTCCCAGGTCTCCTTCGCAGACTTGACGAAGAGTTGGCGGGGGACATAGCCGGAGTAGAGCGTGTCCGGTTCCTCACCTCTCACCCAAAGGATCTTTCCCCTGCGCTGATCGAGGAGATGGGAAGGTGCTCCAAAATCGCCAAACATTTGCACCTGCCGGTCCAATCCGGGTCGGACCGGATCCTTCAAGAGATGAATAGGCACTATACACGCCGCGACTACCTGCAAATTGTCGAACGCTTGCGCGGGACAGTAGAGGGGGTCGGCCTATCCACCGACCTTATCGTCGGATTCCCTGGAGAAACTGACAAAGATTTTGAAGCTACGCTGGAGCTCATTAGAGAAGTAGATTACGACTCCTTTTATTCTTTCGAGTACTCACCGCGACCGGATACTGCGGCGCTTTCGTACGATGACACGCTCCCTCCCGAAATAAAGCGGCAACGTCTTGTGGAGCTACAGGAACTGCAACGCGACATCCAGGCCCGCAAGAACCGCGAATGGGAAGGACAAACCGTTGAGGTTCTTGTCGACAGTTTCAGCCGTAAAACAAGGGATGATGTCAGCGGCAGGACAAGCTCGAACCAAATCGTCAATTTTACCGGGGACCGGAAACTGATCGGAATACTCGTAGATGTTGAGATCACCCGCTCGGGCGCACATAGCCTCTACGGTGAGATTCGTAGCCATTCACGTTGACGGCAACACAGAATTGATTCCTTGACCGTCTTTCGAGGCAGACCTATAGTCGATTTGTCGGCTTCGGCTGGTACCGCAACGGTGTTGGAGGGCATGCATGGAAATCGAAATGAAGATTAAGGGCCTGATGGTCGATCCAGTCACCAACATGCCAATCGTCATTCTTAAGGATGAAGCCGAGGAACGTGTTCTACCTATATGGGTCGGGATTTTCGAGGCTAATGCCATTGCTCTTCGCATCGAGGAAATACAACCGCCCCGCCCGATGACCCACGACTTGCTCTGCGATCTTCTTGAGTCTCTTGAGGCGAACGTCGAAAAAATTGTGGTTTCAGATCTCAAGGACAATACCTACTTCGCTCAAATTCATCTTGACGTTGCCGGGAGACAAAGACAGATCGATGCACGTCCGAGCGATGCGATCGCCTTAGCGTTACGTACTCAAGCTCCAATTTATGTTCACCAGGAGGTTCTAGACCAATCAAGGTCTCTCGACGAAAGCGGGGAGCCTTCAAACTCAGAGCGGCTCCGAAGATGGTTCGAGAATCTCGACCCTGAGGATTTTTCGAAGTACGAGATGTAGGAACGCGGCTCGGATGTAGCGTGCTCGGTCCGCACGTTGCTTGACACCTTCACAGCCCCACAGCTAGCATCGCGCTGCCAGACGAGAGCGTCGTCGGACCGGGCTTCTCGTGCTCGCTTAGATTCGTATCAGGTCCCGAGTGTCTGACGTGGAACAGGAATGATCCTGGCGGTTACCAATCAAAAAGGCGGCGTTGGCAAGACCACCACATCGATCAACCTTGCAGCGGCACTCGCTCGCAAGGGTCAGCGCACTCTCCTTGTAGACCTTGATCCTCAAGCTCAGAGTACTGTGTCCTTCCTCGACGCTGGATCGATCGACCGATCGATCTATGACGCCCTTGTGGAACCGGACGTTGCGGCTGCTGAAATCATTCGTCCGACCACTCAGGAATGTCTTGACGTGGCCCCGGCGCGACTTTCGCTTGCGAAATTTGGGAGCGAAGTTCTAGGTAGTTTCGATGGTCACTACCGACTACGCGATGAACTCAAGTCAATTGTCAAAAACTACGAATTCATTGTGATTGACACACCACCGACTCTGGGGATGTTGACCATTAACGCATTGGTTTCCGCAACTCATCTCCTCGTTCCCGTCCAGTCTTCGTATTTTTCTCTAGAAGGTACGATTGACTTGATGGAGACCGTCAATAAAATTCGTAGCCGGGTGAACCGCCGTCTGCAACTCCTCGGCGTATTAATTACTCTTCACGATAACCGAACAATCCTGGGCAGAGATGTTGTCGAAGAAGTAAGAGATAGATTTGGAGACCAGGTCTTTCAAACGATCATCTCGAAGAGCGTTCGGCTCGAAGAGAGCCCGAGTCGCAAGATGTCAATTTTCGACCATGCACCGAGATCCAGTGGCGCCAAGCAATATGCAGAACTAGGGGAAGAGGTGATGCAACGTGCCTAAGCAACGTGGGCTCCCAGAAAACTTCAAGATGCGGCACGATCACCATTTCGTTGATGAGCTGGCTGTACGAGAAGCGGAGGGAATTGGCCAATTAATTGCTGTAGATTCCTTGGTACCAAATCCGGAGCAGCCCCGCCAGAGTTTTGAACGAATCGATGAGCTCGTTGCTTCAATTGGGGAGGTTGGAGTGCTCGAGCCCTTGCTAGTCCGTCAAGGGCCCCAAGGTTTTCAAATTATCTCGGGTGAAAGACGCTACCGCGCAGCGGTTGAGGCGGGTCTAGACCAAGTCCCATGCATGATACTGGACGTCGATGACGCGCAGGTCCTTGCCATTGCACTAATCGAAAATCTCCAACGGCAGGACCTGTCGCCTTTCGAGGAAGCCGAAGCCCTTCGCGCCCTTGTCTCGCGTTTCGATTACACCCACGAAGAGGTAGCTCGAAAAATTGGGAAAGCGCGGACAAGCGTAACCGAAGCATTGTCGATCGCCGATCTGCCGAAAGAGATCAAGGCGAGACTAGAAGGAGCCGGCGTAAACACCAAGTCAATCCTTCTAGAGGTTGCCAGGAGAGAAGATCCCGCTGAACAATCGGCGTTGGTGGATCGCATTGTCAAGGAAGGCCTCACACGCGACCAATTGCGTGCCCTGAGGCACGCTCCTGGAGCTGGGCCAACGGAAAAAGCGCCTGGCGAATCCACTCCAAAGCGCCGGCGGCTCACGTACCACTCAGGGACGGGAATCACTGTAACTTTGCATCTTAGTGGCGACCAAATCACCGTCCCTGATATCCAGGGCGCGTTGCGCGAGGCAATACATGAACTCGACGAACCACCGTCGTCATGACCAGATTCTTGTTGCGTCGAGATTGTCGGCGCGCCGACCACCCGCTAATTGCCAAGCAAAAACCTGTTTCTAGATGGTCTCATTCATTGCTTTTTCTCCTGAAGGTGTGCATCGGAGCCTGCAGCTTCGCCGTCATGCTCTCTTCTCCTTCCACAGCACAGCAAGGCAATGATGTTCGGGTGCGTGCTCGTGAGATGGGAATCGCTCCGGGAATACTGAACCCGGGGACATATAACGCCATCACTGATGTTGATGGTGTTCGCGTAGGCCACACCACCATCCATGAAGGGGACCGATTTCGAACTGGTGTTACGGCGATCCTTCCGCACAATGGAAACCTATTTCGTTCGAAGGTTCCCGCGGCAATTGTCGTAGGCAATGGCTTCGGGAAACTCGCTGGCCTCAGTCAGGTCCAAGAACTGGGAACCCTTGAAACGCCTGTCTTGCTAACTGGCACTCTCAGCGTGCCGCGTGTCGCAGATGCCCTAATGAGCTACATGCTTGAGCTTCCAGGAAATGAAAATGTTCGCTCTATTAATCCGGTCGTCGGCGAAACTAACGATGGAAGGTTAAGCGATATCCGTGCGCGACCAATTCAACCTGATCATGTCTACTCAGCCATCCAGGGTGCCATTACCGGGCCTGTTCGGGAAGGGGCGGTAGGCGCCGGAACCGGAACGGTTGCGTTCGGCTTTAAGGGCGGCATAGGCACATCTTCCCGGGTTGTTGGTGAAATGTCGGAGAACTGGACAGTTGGCGTGCTCGTACAAACCAACTACGGGGCGCGCCGGAGCTTACTCATCAATGGTGCTCCTGTTGGCGCTCGGCTCGAAGGGGAAAATTTCGATCAAGATGTTTCGATTGGTGACGGCTCGTGCATGATAATCGTTGCAACTGACGCTCCGCTGCAACATCGGGGACTTGAACGGCTGGGGCTACGCGCCCTAATGGGGATGGCTCGGACTGGTTCCAGTTTCAGTAACGGCAGTGGGGACTATGTAATCGCATTTTCTACCAATCCAGCTTTGCGCTCTGGCCCGGATGCGGGCACACCTCCGGCGGCACGAACACTGCCAACGGACGCCATGTCACCCCTGTTTCAAGCAGCAATTGAAGCCACCGAAGAAGCAATCTACAACAGTCTTTTCATGGCTGAAACGGTGGATGGCTTCGGTGGGCGTCGCGTCGAGGCTCTTCCTCTGGAACGGGTACGTCAGATTCTCGCGGAGTACGGCGCTCTACGGTAATTGGATGACAGACAATGAGGTTCGGACGGCCTGAACGGCAATCATAGAGCTGTTAGGCTTGGAAATACTTGGGAAGATTCATAGATCTATATTCAAGGGTGACATGCCTGGAGGAAATGTTCTTGTCCTGAACCGGCTTTGGCAGCCAGTGCACATCACGACTGCGCGCCGTGCAGTCTGCTTGTTGTACGCTGGCCGTGCTAAGGCTCTCGACCAGGACTACGTTGCCCATGATTGGCCTGGCTGGACAAGTATCCTTCACGATTCCCGGTCCACCTCTGATGAATTCCTACAAGGGGTTACGACACGTGTTCGTGTGCCCCGTGTTGTTCAGTTAACGCGCTTCGACAGGGTTCCGCGCTCTCGTGTAAAGTTCACTCGCGCCAATATCTATTTGCGCGATCAATATCGTTGCCAGTATTGCGGCGTGAAGGGCAAAAAGCCGGAGCTGAACATCGACCACATGGTGCCGCGATCACGGGGCGGCGGATCCACTTGGGACAATGTCGTCGTGGCTTGCCTTCCGTGTAACAGGCGCAAGGCAAACAGGCTACCTGAAGAAGCCGAGATGTACCCTTCCCGGAAACCGAAGCGGCCTCAGTGGCATCCGGCACTAACGCCAGCGGGCAACGCCCCCCCTCATCCGCAATGGCAACCGTTTCTCGAAGCAGTCTACTGGCCTGGAAGCCGGGGCTAACATAATAGAGATGACCCTATCCGGCCGAGTCCGGCAAGGTGTCCGAGTGATGTTTCAACTTGCCTCCCACTTAGCGAGAAGCGGGACACGGGTCTCTCACCACTGTCTGATTTGGCCCTAATCTGTCAGGGGCCCCTGACGTCTGTTAATCTCTGCTGATTATCGTCACCGCGAAGCCTAACGAAAATGAGTGAACAAATTAGAGCTCTCGGACTTCTCTCTGGTGGTCTTGACTCCACCTTGGCTGCCCGTGTCATGCAAGCCCAAAATGTTGAGGTGCTCGGCCTGCATTTCTCAACAGGTTTTTGTCTCGCAGACCGCCACCGCATCCTAGGCAACCGGAGCAACCCTGATAAGCCCTACAGGAACGAGGCTCTTCGTGCAGGTGCCGACTTGAAAATTCCAATCGAGATCATCGATATCAAAGATGAGTATCTTCCCGAAGTGGTCCTTAATCCAAAGTTTGGCTACGGGTCAGGGATGAACCCGTGTATCGATTGCCGCATTTTCATGCTGCAGAAAACCAGAGAAATCATGGAGGAGCGCGGGTACCATTTTGTCTTTACAGGGGAGGTTCTGGGCCAACGCCCCATGAGCCAACGTCGCCCTCCATTAGACGATGTCGCAGAAGAGTCCGGTCTGGGTCGCCTCTTGCTTCGCCCACTCAGTGCTAGATTATTGCCGGAATCGATTCCCGAGGAGCGGGGTTGGGTGGACCGCGAGAAACTCTTTAACATTTCAGGCCGGTCCAGGAAGAAACAAATGGAACTAGCCAATCATTTTAAGATTATCGACTACCCTCAGCCGGCGGGTGGATGCTGTTCTTTGCCTGACGAAAACTACGCCCGAAAGCTACGCGATTTCCTCGCCCATCGGGGCACCGATGTTACGCCTGACGACATGATGCTACTTAAGGTGGGACGCCATTTCCGCCTCAGTGGCGACGTAAAAATGGTAGTTAGCCGCGACCAAGGTGAAAACACTTACCTTGAGCGTTTTACCCAGGGACGGTCAGAGGTTTGGGTTGACGACTTCCCGTCCCCATTGACGCTCGTCGAAGGTCAACCCACTGCCATTGACCTTGAAACTGCCTGTCGGATAACGGCCCGGTACAGTGACGGGCGCCATGAACGCACCGTACCAGTACGCTGGCGGTCGGGGGAAAGCGAAGGTCAACTTACAGTTGTTCCATGTCAAAATGACACCGAACTGGAGGCACTGCGCATTTGAGCGGGCGGGCAAGGTCGGCGCGCCGACATCAAAACAACCAGGAGTTGCACCCTTATGTCCATGGCACATTGGACAGGGAGAGCCTGGAGAGCCTCGCCCCGGACATGCAAGTTGACGCGCTTGGCACATTTTGCCCAGAGCCGGTCATTCGAACGCAAAACAGGATGGCACATGCCAAGCCCGGTGAGATTGCAATGCTTCTCGCCGATGATGTCGGGGTGGAGATCGATATCCCAGCGTGGTGCCTTAGCACCGGAAACGAATATCTTGGCCTACTTAAAGCAGAGGTAGGCTACAAGGTTTTTGTTCGCCGACTTTGCAATAAACGTCCTCAGCCATAGCGGTAGGTGACGCCGTAACCTCCCTTAGGGTTGCGCCACGACGTGTAGCGTCTTGCAACTTGACAAGTCCCGCACTCCAGACAGTCTTCAAAGTTCACGATACAGCTGTCTTCTTCCTCATTAAGCTTGAAAACCTGCGCCGGGCATATATAAAGAACCGCGCGATCATCGTCATTCCTGAAGGCCTCTTGGTCGACAGCTATGTGGCTCTCGTCCGTGAAACGGCGGCGAACCAAATCAAGACGCTCACTAATCGACAGGCTTACATGTGGCTGCAAGTAATCCTTGACATCGATTGCCATGTGGGGCCTCCTAACTTAAATCAGATTCTTCCGGGCTTGCCAGAGTTGCCTCATTAACCTGAGAAAGCTTACTTCGTCGCGCACCTTGCGAATCAGGCGGCGTCGCACCTCTGTCTTTGGCGTATCGTCGATGGTGAAGTAATCACGCATCAATTCCACGGTGATTCGAGGATAGCTGTCGATAAATTCTCGATTGGCCCGCAAAAAATCCACCGTCCCCCGATAATGCTTCAAATCTTGCATGACCCACGAAGCATTCAGCCTACTTCGATACGACCCCAGACCAGTTCGCGAAAAATCCCGCTTCTTCCGGGCTTCCAGGAATGCCTCGGCCGCAAATACTCCAGAAGCCATCGCCAAGTTTGTTCCTTCGTGATGAATTGAAGGATTGACTAGCCCGGCACAATCTCCAACCAACATAATCCCATCGGCGTAAAGGTCGCTGAAATCATCATAGGAATCTTCTGGGATCATCTTAGTCGCGTACTCGACCGTCTTTGCCCCGCGAAGCAACGGCGCAACAGAGGGGTGGGCCTTAAACTCATCAAGAAGTTCATAGGGGGCTGTTTTCGTTCCGAGATAATCCTCGATCAGGCACCCTACACCAACTGAGATACTGTCCCGGTTTGTGTATATGAACGCCGAACCCACCATGCCCTTAACAGCTCCACCAAAATACTCAACGGCGGCCCCTTGACTGCCTTCTAGATGGAAGCGGTCCTCGATAATTTCAGAAGGGAGCGCAAGGACTTCTTTGACAGCGTTAACCCGATTAGCTGGGGTCATTGCAGGTCGCAATCCCGCCCCCTCTGAAAGCAAGGCGTTGGCGCCTTCGGCCAAGATCACACAGTCCGCGAAAACATCCCCGTCATCTCGACCCGTGCGAACACCTACTACACGGTCGCCCTCGGTCAGTAGACCTTCCACGGTTGTTTCGCAGATAATTAGCGCGCCTTCTTCTTCCGCTTGCTCAGCAAACCAACGATCGAATTGTGAGCGCAGGGCGGTAAAGGTGTTGTTATATGGAGGCTTGTCGAAGTGGGCACTTTTCAAGTCGATCGCGACCTGCGAATCAACATCAAGCGCTACCCATCGGCGGTTGACAATATGACGCTCTATGGGCGCCTTCTCCCAAAATTTAGGGACTAGTTCAGCAAGCACCCCACTGTACAAGATGCCCCCGAACAGATTCTTTGCTCCCGGGAAATCGCCTCGTTCAATCACTAAAACTTCAACGCCATTCCTTGCAAGGGTGAGCGCTGCAGCGACCCCTGACAATCCAGCGCCAACGATTATGACTTCGAATTTTTCGTCCGACATGGAATGCCTTAAATGACTGACAATAAAAGACTTACTGTAAAAATTTCGCGCTTGATCGTAGCATGGGGGAGGGGGGTGCTCAACCGAAAGTTCCATACAGCCGATGCTATACTCCGAAGATGCATCCTTGGTTTCTAGCCCGATTCACGGTTCGGCTCTGTGCCGCCTTACTGCTACTGGCCAGCCTGGTCTTCACAGGACACGAACACTTTGTTTTCACATCGATTCGTGCTGTCCCGTATGCGTGGCAGGACACAGAATCACTAACCATCCAATCAGCGCCGGTACGAATCGTCGCGCCCGCGAATCGAGGGCAGTGGCTTAGGCGTCTAGCACTCTTCGCTGACAACGCTGTCCAATCCTACGAAGCTATTTTGGGGAGCGCTGTCCCTGGCGGAACGATCCGCTGGGTTCCCGACCCCTTAGCTCTGTCCAAGATCGACGCGCAGGTCATAACCGAAGATGGAACAGATGGGATGGTTTTAGGATTTGATGAGCCGTTTGCCATCATTGCCGAGGATCTTGGAGTTGCCTTTGCCCAAGGATATTCCCGGTGGATCACTTCTTATTCTGTAGCCCGACTCTACTTTAATAACGCCAAAACCTCTGACGCTGCGTGGGTCGACGGTGCGGCATTATTCATGACAGAGCTACTAGCCCGGCGCGACCGTTCCACAACCCCGGTCCTGTATAACATCGAAGCGGCATACAGTCGTGCAATGCGAAGTCCCACAGACGTTCATATGCTGAATGAAAGCAGCCCTGCCGCTCGAGGCAAAGCACTGGCAACATTTAGGCTACTGGAAGGGCTCTACGGGGAAGCCGTGATTGGCAAGCTCCTGTCTACAATGTCTAACTCGGCTTCGGGGGACGGGTTAAAAGAAATCATCCTCTCCAATTTACCCCAAGGCTTTCCGCCTAACCCCAGCGCAATACTGGAAGCCTGGATGGATCCGCGCGCCAGAATTGATCTTGGGCTTTCTAATGTTCGCGTGTCGAACAATGGGCGGAGGATTACTGGCACAGCCTCCCGATCCGGAAACGTGCCAGTCTGGAGCCAAGTCGAGGTCACGCTTACCAATGGTGAACGGTTATATGTCGATATACCCGCCAGTACAGAACCTGAAGAGTGGGAACTCGAAATCTCCAGTGAACCAATTGAAGTTCGAATCGATAGAGATAGCCGTCTGCCCGACATCAATCGAAGCAATAATCGATATCGCTTCGGTGACGCCACACGCATCAAAGACTTTTTCCCTCTCGACGAGAAATTAAGGGTCGGTGAACTTCATTTCGACGGGGAGATCCGACAAGTCGGCCGCAAACGTGCCGAGGATTTTTCGGTCAGCTTTCACAATCTTACAGATGCCCCATATGGGCTTGGCCTTTTGGTGAGCGCTCAGTGGGTTGACCGCCCCGCTTCCCGTACGCAGCGGCGAATCTTCCTAGTGCTCCCTCCTGGAGAGTCCGTGGTTGCGCAGGACTTCATTCAATATCCCCGCAGGGGCACTGGACGTGCACGGATCGAAGCACGGTACTGGACTGCTTCCACGCCTGAGGTTCTCACTGAGAGATTGTTAAGGGACCCCGCCGACCTCTTAAACTCCTATCTAATTATCCGCGACCCAGTACAGGTTATGGGTCCTGATGGGACACCATTGGAGCGGCTGGCGGCAG
The DNA here is from genome assembly GCA_002731215.1 of Acidobacteriota bacterium. Taxonomy (GTDB): domain Bacteria; phylum Acidobacteriota; class UBA890; order UBA890; family UBA890; genus UBA890. The sequence goes on from PCAP01000020.1 coordinate 16,579, forward strand.
AGCAAATTGAATCAGCCGCGGAGCTAACCATTGAGGGCGGCGGGTTAATGCCCCCCGATATCTCCCCAGACAACGAGCCTGGGAATAGCTCTCAGGTCACTGAGCCAGCCTCGGACCTGTTTGGTGTGCGGATTCTTTCACCACCTGCCTCCGCAACGCCCATTGATGAAATGGCTTTTACGGTTGCTGTCGATGGGCCACCAGCGAGCCTCCTTGAGCTTTATGTTAATGACGAGATTATTGGAAGAGGCACAGGTTCCTCAGCGCGCGCAACCTTTACGGCAACAGAGGACCAAAGCGTGTACCTATTGCAAGCTCTGGCGGTTGGACAAGGTGGTGAACTCGCGAGCGATACACGCCTCCTACAACGTGGCGAACTAGGGTTTGGGGCGAGCGTTGATCTCGTGACACTGAATCTCACTGTACGGCAACCAGGCGGAGGATTCGTCGAGGATCTCACTAATGAGAATTTCATGGTTGTTGAAGATGGAGTGTCCCAAGAAATTGTGAACTTCGCGAAGGGGGAAAACACAGCAGTGTCCGCTGCCATGTTGTTGGATACCAGCAGCAGTATGATCGGTGGCGGTATTGCGAGTGCTCGTGCTGGCGCTAAACAACTGGTCAACAACCTGTTACGCGGTAACGACCGTGCCATGGTGATGGGATTTAATGACCGCGTGTACATGTATGCAGATTTCACCAGCGATGCCGACGTGCTCCTAAAAGCCATTGATGCCACTAATCCCGATGGCGGGACCAAGCTATTCAACGCCACAGTCGAATCGATTCGGAAGGTAAACCGAAGGTCTGGTCGACGAGCCCTAGTGATTCTGTCGGACGGCTTGGATGTTCAAAGCCGCTTCAAGTTTGCTGACGTTCTCGAATACACGCGCCAATCAGACGTACTTGTATACACAATCGGACTTCAACTAATGCACGATTCTACTGAGCTAGGGGATGCCAGTGACGCGGTTCGCTCCAGCGTTGAAAACCTCCGAGAATTGGCTGAAGCGACTGGCGGGTCAGCATATTTCCCGCTCGTGCTCGATGAATTGGAAGCAATCTATTCTGAAATTGCTACCGAACTGGAAAGCCAATATTCCGTGTCCTACTACCCGACTAACCAAAACTGGGATGGGGAATGGCGAAATTTAGAAGTTTCCCTACAAGGCCGCGCAGGACGGATACAGGCACGTCCTGGCTATTACGGAGTCCGCCCCGGCAGTCGACAGTAGCCTTTTTATCTATTACTAACTGATCCTATGCCAAATTGGACCTTCCTTGTATTGCACTTCTTTCACACCATGGCCCTTGTTTTGTGGGTTGGCGGAATTGTTTCAATTGGGGGAATCGTGGCCCCAGTGGCCTTCCGTGAACTTCCGGATCGAAACAGTGCAGGGAAGATTATCGGCCTCTCATTGCAGCGCTTCGATGTGCTCGTTGCCATTTGCATCGTCTTGCTTGTCGCTACCAGTACATTAATGGCGCTATGGTACGGAAGATGGTCGCCGTGGTATGCCATCCAGTACACATGCATCGCTCTAATGAGCATATCGGCGACAGTGTCCATGACTATTGTGGCCCCCAGAATGCGCAGTTTGCGCAGCAGTCCCGCCAGACACCAAACACCGGAGAGTGCCGCCGAATTTGGCCGGCTCCACCAATTCTCTGTAATATCGATGCAGTTTAATCTGGCATGCGGCACCGTCGCGATTCTCTTTTCATGACTGGCCGGCCACCATTAGTCGCACTCCTCTGGATCTCACTGGTGTTCCTGCCCGCGGCTCATGCTCAACAGGCCGTGCCAGATCTCAATGAACTCGCAGACGAAACCCTTGAGCTATTGAACCTTAGCCGGCAAGAAGCCGGCCTGAATTCACTCACCCCACATAAGGCACTCTCTATGCTGGCCACCCGACACAGCCAAGAGCAGGCGGCGCGGGGCCGAATTAGTCATTATTCCTACGAGTTTGGTTTGTCGACGGAACGTCGTATTTTTATCTCATATCCCGATCTAGATCGGCTTGCTGAGAACGTCGCGCGGAATCGCAGCGTTAAGCTCCTACACGAGGCACTCCTGCGGAGTGACGGCCATCGACAGAATCGTATGGATCCCAAATTCACACATGTTGGAGTCGGACTAGCTCGTGCAAATTCGGCCGCTCTGTATCTCACCGAAATATTTGTTGCCGCGCCCAAAGGTAGAGACTTAGGAGATCCGGTTGCCTTTTATTTCGATGCCAGCCCCGGATCATATGAGCAAGGGGATGGGCCCCTGATAGAGGTAGGCACACAAGTGATTACTGTCGGTCGTCCGGGTCCGGACGACCCGGAACACTGGACTGTAAAAGGCATTGACGCCTACCAGTCCGGTGACCTGCAGGCTGCAAAAACGTTTTTCCAAATCAGCTTGAGTTTGAATTCAGACTACCGCTTTGCCAAATACAAGCTCTCTCGTGTCCTACTTGAGACAGGATTGCCAGGTGATGCGGCAATCCTGCTTGATGAGCTATTGAACGATGATCCTTCCGACCTTGCTGCCAAGGCCACACGTGGCAATGCCGCGATTTTACTTGAAAATTTCAAAGGCGCTGAAAACATATTCCGAGCTGTTCTTGTCGATCGACTTAACGACGCTACTAGCTGGTACGGCCTTGGGCTTGCGCTTGAGTACCAAGATCGAATCGCCGAAGCAGAATCTGCTTACCGTCAAGCCTTACACATTGACCCCACCCTAGCTCCGGCACAGATTGGACTGGCTCGTGTTACACGCCACTGACGAATTGGCACGCGGCTAGTTGGCCGGTACAATTTTCGGATGGGAATCAGCGATCGACTAATAAAAAAGATAGAGCAGGAAATTCGACCTCTTGAACGAGAACTCAAGGTCGCTCTGCCTCGCCAACTCGCCGAAGCAGCCGCGCACGGCGATCTCAGCGAAAATGCAGAATACGACGCTGCCAAGCAACGTAAGGAATTTGTACAAGCGCAACTAGCGCGCCTCTATGAAAAGCGGCAGTCTTTATCTGGAATTAGTGAATTAATGATCCCCCGAGATTCGATAGGGTTTTGGTCGACGCTCAAAGTGCTCGACCTGGACAGCGATGAGGAAATCGAGTACCGGCTTGTAAGCCCCGATGAGTCCGACCCTCGAAACGGGCGTATTTCAGTTTCATCGCCAATTGGAAGGGCGCTTATTGGAAAAACCGATGGGGATGTGGTCGAAATAGAAACTCCACGAGGAACAAAGACCTATGAAATCCTTGAGTTCTTAACCGTCCACGAGGCTCCAGACATTGACGACTAACATATCCCTTGCAATCAACCAGAGTGAAAATAGCTACAAGAAGGGCTAGCCTCACTATGAACATTGGGAGATCTAGGATCATTCCCGGGTATAATCTGGGTAGATCGGTTGCATTCGGACTCCCGTCAACCGAAACTAGCGAGACTTGATCACCGATGTATCCGTTCTCCTACTTGTTGAGTACTCGACAGCTTTCCCTTTATCTAGCTATAATCGCCCCGCTCACAAGGAATTCTGGTGTTTGATTACGAAGTGAGGAACTGATGGCGTTTTCGGACAATTTTGAAACATCAAGGTTGGTGGGGATGTTTACAGACCCACTTAACTGGGCACTCCTAGTCTTGGCTACAGCATTTGGTTACTACGTCTTAGCTGTACCTTATTGGCAGGACGAGTATCTGAAACGTAGCCCGCAGGTCATGAGCCTGCAGGAGTATATGGATAACCCCAGCCACCCTCGAGAGTGGATGCTCCGCACACTTGGGGCACCTCCACCGAGCGTTGAGATTGTCGTTGAGGGCCTCAATGTGAAGCATGTGGACAACGACTCCATCACTCTCAGCAGCGCTAGTTCCTCTTCAAGTAGCGCCTCCGGCAATTGCGACATTGACCCGGAGATCCCTATCTCCATGGGCGCTGAAGCAACCGCCCCCATGACCGACATCCTAGTCGCCGGCGACAACATGGACCTGCTTGGTCTGTCTGTCGGGCAGCAAGTTGATTTGCAGGTGTTTGGCTTACATGAAACCGACCTCGGATGGGTGCCACTCCATCCGGAACTAGACTCTGATCTCGAAGAAAAGTTCACTAAAGATGAGATAGATGAGCTCGAGCTTCTTGAAATCCATGTGGGCGGTAACACAGTTCGAAATCCCTATGTCGAGACCGGCGAGCTGCGGCTTGCCCCGGGCCTACAACCGAACGGTGAGCCTCACACTCTAGAGGATCTCGACAACGACACGGAATACATTCAGACAGGCAGCCGCCTTGCCGGCGGCCTGGTCGACTTACAGGGAGTGAAGCTTGTCGACCAGGACACCAATATCATGTCGCCTTATTTCGTAGTCGAAGACGGCGAAGGCCGCCGCGCTAACGTCTACTACAATCAGCGCCTTCTTTCCGAGCATCGTTGGGGGCTGGACCGGCTTGGCGACCAGTGCGTTGTCGTGCGCGGTGTTATGCGGCGACTAACTCCTCCAGAGTTGCGACAACTTGGCGAGGACGACAATGTACAGGCTGTGATTGATGGACATGCCATGGTGTCGCCCGATGGGTCGGTGGTAATTAGTCTCGAGAATCCGGCGGCAGCATTGATGGGACGTTAAGCAGGCAAACGTCTGCTGTCATTGGCCTAAAATCAGATCTGGCGCCATGGTCCCGACGCGCGAGCAAGCCTACGCGCTGCTCACTAAACACACTAAGAGCCCTCACCTGGTCAAGCATGCCTTGTGCGTTGAAGCTGCTATGACCTTTTATGCCCAGCGATACGGTGGCGCCGGAGAAATTTGGGCGCTCACCGGACTTCTTCATGATTTTGACTATGAAGAGCATCCTTCACTCGAGGAACATCCCTACGTGGGTGCCAATATCCTGAGGTCCCTGGAATACCCAACTGAAATAATCGAGGCCATTCTTGGCCATTCAGACCACACTGGAATTCGCCGCGAAACAGATATGGCAAAGTCGTTATACGCCGTCGACGAACTGACAGGTTTTATCGTCGCTTGCGCACTTGTCAGGCCCACAAAAAGCCTTCTTGACCTGCCAGTGAAGTCGGTCATGAAAAAGTTCAAAGATAAAGCCTTCTGCAGAGCCATCGACAGGGATCATCTTCGTACAGCCGCCGAAGAATTCGGCGTGCCGTTTCGCGACCATGTTGAAAACGTGCTATCGGCGTTGCAAGGTGTCGCATCTGAGCTGGGCCTTGCCGGTACTGACTAACTTCTCAAAAGACTTAAATTTCCCGTCTTTATCTAGTCGCGCCATGATGGTTTGGACGGGTCTCTGCGGCCAGAGGCAATGAGACAACATATAGCAAGGCCATCAATACTTCTGAGTCACTGAAGTTGTACTCGAACATCCCCATTGCTAGAAATCCAGCTAGGGAAGCAAGCGCAGCACTAGCCTCTGGACCACCGGGACCGGTCGCTCCTACTGATCTGAGAATGCGCCAAGAAAGGATTCCGAAAGCTGCCATCATCCACAACCAGGCACTTAGACCCAAAAGGCCCCGTTCCGCAGCAATTTGCAGTAGGTTGTTGTGCAGATGTGGATTTTGTTCCCGGAATCCCCAGTCGACTACCCAGGCGGGGTAAACCCGTTCCATTAACCCTGGACCTATACCTAACAGCGGGTGCGCTTTAATTATCTTTAGTCCTGTTGCCGCCATGGCAAGCCGATCACGATCGTTTGGATTCTCCATTGAAAAAGTGCTTGCCGCACGCTCGAGAAGAGAATCAGGCCCCGCCAACGCTGAAACAAACAAAGTAATAACAACGAGCGCTACAACTAGACTTATCGCGTAGTGCGCCGGCCTTTCCTGAAAACCTTTTTTGCCGCTCGACTTCTTCTGTCGTGCTGGTATGAGCCCGACGCCATAAAACACTACTAGCGCGGTCCCACATCCAATCCAGGCGCTCCTAGTCAAGGTTAGCCCGATCATTGCAATCGCCAATCCAGCGACAAGATGCCCCGCGACCCTTCCGATTCTGCCGCGGATTGTTAGCAAAGCAGGAATCGAGACTAAAAGAACTCCGGAAAAAGTCATGTAGTGTCCGAGTGGGCCAGTCGCCCGATAGATGGCGTCGCCAGGTGCTGGTGTCATTACTGCCGCCTGATACAAACCCACAAATAACGCCGCGAATATCCCAACAGCAAAAACCTTAAGCCCGCGCGCACGCGCATCTGGATCGCGCCACAGCGCCCATGTAACTATTGGTGCAGCGAACAGAAAGATTTCCCTGAGTTCAAACAGGCCCTCTACCCGGTCCCGCGAAGCCATAACTGAGAGCAATGACAACGCAAAGAAAACGACAATGGGCGCAACGACTAGCCCAAACAAGTCTCCAGTAGAAGTACTCGAACCTGCTGCTGGTGGGCGAGCCCCTGCTCCAGTTTCGCGCAACAACCAGCTTGTCCCCCAAGCTACCGCCGCTAGCCAGAGTGCAGTCTCAGCCACCACGATCGAAAACGTGATCGCCATAAGCCAGAGCATTGAAAGCATTGTGGCGAGTCTGAAAATCTCGCTAGCAAGCCTTCCGTTAGTTGTTGAGTCTGGGCTCAAAATAACGTTCTCTCCTAGTCTCGGCCAACGATATCGGGTTGAGACGCCACCAGCCAACCGGTAACGGTGGGCCCGGCACTTCCTGTAATCACGAACTTAAGAGAAAGATAACCCTTTTTTATCGAACGGCTCGTCTGGAATCACTACTTTTTGCATGTCTCGTGCACGTCTGCAAACAGCCAGCGAAGTCCCATGGCATTGATGGAGTGAAGTTACAGCGATAATCTTTCAGCATGAAACTTGGACAAACTAACCGTCGACTTCTGGTAACTTTCTTTTTCTTCCTACTGCTTTTTACGCTCGCTGTGTGGGGGCTGAACCAGATATTGGTGGGTGACACACCAGAGATCCGGAGTGGCACAATTCTTGCGATCCCTCTCCAGGGGCCCATTGGCGAATCTCCCCAGCAAGGCTTCTTAGGAGCCGCTGTTACTGTCCGCGAGATTGACGAAGCTCTTAGGCGTGCCGCCGACGACCCAAGGGTCAATGCCGCGCTGCTTGAAATCGGACCACTCACCACTGGTTATGGAAAAGCGCAAGAAGTAAGGGCCGCAATAAAACATTTCAGGGAAAGTGGCAAACCAGTTATTGCTTTTTTGGAACTGGCGTCGAACCTTGATCTTTATGTTGCCTCAGCGGCCAACATCATCTACCAAATTCCTTCCGGGAGTTTGGTACTTGGTATGTATGTGCAACAACCGTTCTATCGAGACTTTCTTGAAAAGATCGGTATCCGGTTTGAAGTTTTTGCCAGTGGGCCATACAAGAGTGCTTTTGCTTCCTACACCGACACGGAAGCTTCCGAAGCTCAGCATGAGATGGAGGACAGTCTCCTTGAGAGTCTTTATCTCCAGTGGCTTGGGGACGTCGCAACTGATCGCGGAATGACGGTTGAATCTGTCGCTGCGGGATTTGACGAAGGCTATCTGTCGGCTCGTCGGGCACAAGCAGTAGGATTCATCGACGAACTCGGGTATCGCGACATGCTCAACGACAAACTCTCGGAGGTTGCCGGCAAGTCACCACTGCACGTTTCCGTTAGTGACTACCTCCGGGATACTGAACCGACTGAATTGTTCGGGCCCGAGAGCGCCATCGCACTCATATATATCAGTGGGATGATGGTTCCGGGAGACTTTGATGCAGGCTTGTTTGGTGCTGAAGTCGCTGCTGGCGGGACAATCGAACGTTATATTCGTGGGGTTGCTGAGGATCCATCTGTTAAGGCTATTGTCCTGCGTGTCGACAGTGGGGGAGGAGCGGTAACTGCAGCAGATGTCATGGGGCGTGCGATTGAACTGGCGGCGCAACGGAAACCCGTAGTGGTGAGCATGTCCGACGTTGCTGCGTCGGGGGGGTATTGGATCGCCAGTAAAGCAACCCGGATATTCGCGAACCGTGCCACCTACACAGGATCGATTGGCGTTGTAATGGCTCGCCCCGACCTGGAGGGTACCTACGAACTGCTAGGGATTAACCAGGAGGTTATTAAGCGGGGGAAGAACGCTGATCTTATGAGCACGGCAAGTCCACTACGACCTGACCAGGTAGATATCCTGACGCGCAATGTCACAGATATATACGAAGAGTTCCTCGATGTAGTTTCCACGGGACGCAACATGGATCGCAATGCCGTTGACTCGCTGGCACAAGGCAGAGTGTGGACTGGCGAGCAGGCCCTCGATCACAATCTTGTGGACGATATCGGCGGCTTGCGGGAGGCATTAGTTGCGGCAAGAGCTGAAGCGGGCATTGAACCAGGCCAGCGGACAGCCCTACGTATCTTCCCGCCGGCTCGGACGATCTTCGACGAGCTAACAAGCCTGTTTAATATGTCAGTAATGGCCCGCCAATTATCCCCAACGCCCTCAATGCCTCTATCACTTACTTTGGAGGCGATATGGGAACGGATTCGCATTTTGCAAATTTCGGGTCCACTCTGGGCCATCATGGATGTCTCCCTCCCGGTTCCCGCTCGTTAATGTTAGCCATCCGACTGCATGATCCACTCGCTATTTCTCCGGCGTAAGATCAAATCGTCAGTGTGTTAAGTTTCAGCAGATGACGCGCCGTTTTGTCCTTCCCGGGAGGGAAACCTCTAGTCTTGAGATCGATTACGAAACAGGTCTCAACGAACAGCAATTAGCTGTCGTAACCTGTGGCGTTGGGCCCAAGATAGTCATCGCAGGTGCCGGGTCAGGTAAGACCCGAACGCTCACATATCGAGTCGCCCATCTACTTGAACAAGGGGTCGCGCCCGCCGGGATCCTTTTGGTCACGTTCACCAATAAGGCGGCTCGAGAGATGCTCGGACGAGTTGAACAGCTCACGAGCATGTCCCGGCACCATCTGTGGGGCGGAACCTTCCACTCAGTCTGCGCTCGTATGTTGCGCCGCCATGCTGGGCTAGCTGGTTACACCGACAGTTTCTCGATACTTGACGAACGCGACCAACGTGACTTGATCAAACTATGCATTACTGATCTAGATGTCCCAGTGAAACAACGGCGATTCCCATCAGCGAAAGTCCTGGCGGGGATATTTTCAATGCAGGCGAATACACGCCAACCGCTCGAGGACTTACTTGGCAATCGCTACATCCAATTCCTTGAATGGTTGGGAACCATTGAAGAAATTGCTGGCCGTTACGCCTTGCGGAAGCAAGCTGCCAACGCAATGGACTATGACGACCTTTTGCAGCGTTGGCTAGAGGTCTTAAAAGACAACAAACAAGTTCGAAATCGTTACCGGGAGCAATTCGACCACATCCTTGTCGACGAATACCAGGACACCAACATAGTCCAAGCAGAAATCGTCGAAGTTATGGCGGGGGGGGATAAGAGCGTTAACTTGATGGTCGTTGGTGACGACTCGCAGAGCATCTACGCTTTCCGCGGCGCAAACTATGACAACATATTGAACTTCCCAAAGCGCAACAAAACCACTGAGGTGTTCCGGCTCGAGACTAATTACCGCAGTACTCCGCAGATTCTCCACCTGACTAACGCGAGCATCGAACACAACAAAGAACAGCACAGGAAAGTTCTTCGTGCAGAACGTGCGAACGGGATGCTCCCAGCGCTCATTCCCTGCAGTTCTTCAGAACAGGAAGCCGAGTTTGTTGCGGAACGCATCCTGCAATTACGTGATGAAGGTGTCGCGCTTTCTGATATAGCTGTTCTTTATCGTGCCCACTCCCACCGATTGTCTATTGAGACGACGCTGCTCCGTTACGATATTCCTTACGAAGTTCGTGGAGGCCTGCGTTTCTTTCAGCAGGCCCATATTAAGGATCTGATCGCCCATTTGCGGCTAGTAGAGAATCCTCGAGATGAAGTGGCGTTCAGGAGGGTGCTCTTGTTGCAACCAGGCATTGGGAACGTAACAGCAAACCGTATTTGGAACGCGATTGCCGCCCAGGCCTCGGAGGGCGACGCCCTGGTCAGTGCATTTGAGAACATGGACATCGCCGGGCTGCTTCCCTCTAAGGCTCGTTCCTACTGGCCTGGCTTCGCCAAAATGATACGGGATATCCATGCTTCCCAAGATGAACCCGAAACCGCAATCAGCATTGTCCTGGACTCGGGTTACACGGAATATGTACTTGCGAAATTTGACAATTCAGAATCGCGGATTGAAGACCTGCAGCAGTTGGCTATCTTCGCTGACCAATACGACTCATTAAATAGACTTCTAGAAGAACTTCTACTGCTCGGCGAGCTCTATGGTCAAGAAATGAGCCCTGATGGCCGAAGCAACGACGATGAGTCACCCATCGTCCTGTCGACTATCCACCAAGCTAAAGGTCTCGAGTGGCACAGCGTTTTCATCATTTGCTTACTAGAAGGATTCTTTCCGAGCCAGCGCTCCCTTGACGAACCCGGGGGGGAAGAGGAGGAACGACGCATCTTCTACGTTGCCACGACCCGGAGCCGGGACGAACTCTATCTAAGTTACCCAATTGTTCGTGCTGGGGGCTATGGAGCGTCTGTTGTCCAGCAACCTTCACGGTTTCTACAGGAACTACCTGAAACATCGTACGAGGCTTGGCAGCTCGAAGAAGAATCAACTGGCGTGGCTAGCCCCAATGCCGGAGTCTCCCAAGACTTTTTTGACCCGAACGTGGACCCCGTATGGGATGACGACGCGCCACTGGAAGAACCTTGGCTAACCGATTGAGTGCCTTTGACGGCCCTGATGGAATTGCTAGCATACGCTTATAATAGTCGACTTGTTTCCCGCAAAGGCCACCCATATAAGAGGGGTTTGTAGTGCGCATCGCTCACCCGAATATTTGCATTCTGTTCATGGCCAGCTTACTTCTGCTGGCACCAGAAGTGCAAAACTTTACCCACATTCAAACCGAGGCCATAAGCCTCAGCAATCCAGGTATGGCGTGGCTAGAGATTGTTGAGGATTTGGCTACCTATGAGTGGAACGTTGACGTACTGAACAACACAGGCCAGCCTGTCCGCCTGCGTATAATTTTCGATCTGCTTGACGATGACGACTCTCCAATCAATCGGGACGAGCAAAACAATCCACAAGACTTTGTCATTATCAAAGTAGAACCCAACCAAACCATCCCGGTGATACAACAGGGCAGTCTCGGCTATGACCGAGCCGCTGAAGTAATCACCTATCAAGTACGTCGGGAGATTCTCCCGAGCCTGCACTAGGTTATCCCCATTCGTGAAACTGCTCCGCACAGCCGTTGACGTTCGATCCTACGTCCTGAAGAACTGGCGAAAGGTAATTCCAGAGCTTCTTGTGCCGCAGACGCGAGTCAGCCTTTCTGCTGAAGATGAAAATCTTCTTCAGGTGGATTTGCGGGGCGACGGGCCAGTACAGCGCCTGCTGCTCTTGCCGTTAGCCTCCGGTGAGCCGCGATTGGTCCGTGGCTTACTGCCACGACTACGAGAATTAGGCCGCCGTCGTGACACTTGGGCCGGTTTTGTGGTCCCACACATGGGAGCCAGTGGAGTCAAGGTTTGCCGAGAAGCCGGAGTCGGCTACATCGATTGCTGCGGAAACGCATATCTTCAGTTCAATAGTGTCGTGGTGCAAATCTACGGAAATCGGAACAAGTTCGCCAGCCGCAAGCGGCCACGGACGCTATTCAATGACAAGGCCACTATTCCACTCCGAATCCTGCTTGAAAATCCGGGGGCATTGGTCACTACCCGTGAAATTGCAGATCGCGGAGGTATGAGCTTGGGATGGGTTTCACAGATCTTGCAGCAGTTAGATTCGAATGGTTATGTCGAACGCAAGCGTGGCGGCGGCACACGGATCATAGATCCGCCCCGACTAATTGGTGATTGGCTCCAGCAGTACACGTTCGAGCATAATTCCGTCTTTCCGTTCCGCATGCAGAACTTCCGGCCGGGCGAAGCGCTCCAGGAGCTCCGTAGTCTTAGGCCGCCTTTGTTTGAACGATACGCTCTGACGCTTGATGCTGCAGTGGCTGCATTGAGAGGACAGTCAAACGTCAAACAACTTCACCTATACCTGCCCGACCTTTCCCATAAGACAGATCAAGCCCTTGAGATGTGGTCTGAGGCCTTGCAGCTGAAACCCGCAGGCTACGACGCCAACTGCTTTCTTGTTGGCCCAACATACAAATTTGCAACCTTTTTCGGCATGCACCGGGTAGAGGGGTTGCGGGTAGTTTCCGATCTGCAGCTCTACCTTGACCTCTTCCACTCACATGGTGCCAGCCGGCCCAAGGCCCAGGCGACGGTGATCTCTCGGCTTCCCTTCACAGTGGAATCTGCCACCGCGAATTGATGCGCCACAAGGTTTTCCGGGGTAATGCAAACCCATTAATTGACATGGGCGACAGAGAGGGCAGGGAAGGAGACCGGACACCTGCGCCTCGCATTAGCGATTTTCTAGCTCAACCCCTAGCCCATCAGCGACACGGTTGACAAAGGCATAGTAGGAAGTCACTACTACGATATCGTGGACCGCCAAGTCATCGAACCCATGTAGCCGTAAGTCTTCTATGTCTGCGGCTTCCATGGTTTGCGGAGTAAGCGTCAGTTTTGCTGCAAAATCAAGCATCGAACGATCCCCATCACCGATGTCTGCTTCACGATAGTCCCGTGAAATTGCCTCCACTAACCCTTCGTCGTTATTGGTTACTTGGCGGAGGCCCTCCGCGTGATGCGTCAGTCAGTAGTGACATTCGTTAAGCGAAGAAACGACCACAGCAATCATCTCCCGCTGGGCCCTAGACAACGGGGAACTCTTCTTCATTGCAGTTATGTAGAGCTGGAAGTGGTCTGCTAAGAGCTTCGGATGAAGGCCGTGAACTCGAAGAATGTTATCGACGGTGCCATCAGGCTCAGCAACCCGCCCATAAACCTCGTCAAGCTCACCTTCAGCATCCTCTGGGAGTATTTCGCGGATCCAAGCCATTAGGCCTCGGTTCTTACTGGACGCCCGTTTCGCTGAGCGTAGTGAGGAACTCCTCATTATTTTCCGTTTGGCCAAGCCGCTTGATCAGCAACTCCATGGCTTCGTCGGATTGCACAGCAGCTAGCGCCTTACGCAGCATCCAGACGCGTTGCAGCTCAGTTTCATCCAACAACAGTTCTTCCTTGCGGGTACCTGAGCGATTTATCGCAATGGCAGGAAAGATACGTTTGTCGGCAAGCCTGCGTTCAAGGACGACTTCAGAATTGCCGGTGCCCTTGAACTCCTCAAAGATAACCTCGTCCATGCGGCTACCGGTCTCAATGAGTGCGGTGGCAATGATTGTCAGGCTTCCACCTTCCTCAATGTTTCGAGCTGAACCGAAAAACTTCTTCGGTTTCTCTAGAGCATTCGCATCCACCCCGCCAGTCAGGACACGGCCCGATGTTGGGGTGACGGTATTATGGGCCCGCGCAAGACGCGTCAGTGAATCCAGAAGAATTACTACATCAATGCCGTGCTCAACAAGTCGTCTCGCCTTCTCCATTACTATTTCACCAACCGCCACGTGGCGCGTAGCCGGCTCATCAAAAGTTGAAGCCACGACTTCCCCCGCTACAGTCCGCTCCATATCCGTGACTTCTTCCGGGCGCTCGTCGATAAGCAAAACGATGACATATGCTTCTGGGTGGTTGGCCTCAAGAGATCGCGCGATAGTCTGAAGCAGCAGGGTCTTGCCGGCACGAGGCGGCGAGACGATAATCGCTCGTTGCCCAAACCCTTGCGGGCTAAGTAAGTCCAAAACACGCGCCGCAACGTTCTCTTTCCCGTGTTCTAAACGAATCCGCTTCTCTGGATGAAGCGGGGTCAAGTTCTTGAAACGCTTCCTCTGTTGAGCAATATCGGGCGGATCGAAGTTGACGGCATCGACCCGGACCATAGCGAAATACTTCTCTCCGCTTTTTGGTTTCCGAATCGTGCCCGAAACAGTATCCCCAGTCCGTAACCCAAATTTTCGAATCTGTGACGGGGACACGTAAACATCCTCGGGGCCCGGCAGATAAGAAAACTCCGGGGCCCTCAGGAAACCGTATCCGTCAGGAAGCACTTCCACGACGCCCTCTGTATAGAGAAAACCGTTATCGATAGCCTGGACCTTGAGTATCTTGAAAACCAGATCCTGCTGAGTCAGCTCCGTTGCCTCTTCAGCCAACCCAACTTTCTGTGCAGCCTCAAGAAGCTCAGCGGGTCGTAATTCCACAAGTTCAGATACCGAATGGAGTGTCTTGAGTATCGCCTTCGCTTCCTCGTCAACCTGCATTTCCGGGCCGCGAGTTTTACGGTGATGACGGTCCTTGTGCGGACCACGGCGGCCGCGACGACGGCGTGGACGACGCCTGCGCTGCTCATTCATAGAAATTACCCTGGGTCAGGGAAGGAAATAGAGTGGTCCAATAGAGTGGTGCATGGGACACAAAGATTGCCAGCCTTAAGAAGCCAGAAAAGGCCCGGCGAAGCGCGAGAATGTTCGGAGGCGCGCTACCGACCTATATTGTTGACAGGAAAAAGGGGGCCTGTCAAGACCTTGTTCGCACGTGTGACATCAACGACTCTTGTAACCACCCGCAACGAGGACGTTTGCCACATAAGAAGCTACCGCCTTGATCTGCTCTTCAGAGAGAACATCAGAAAACGGCGTCATAGCACTGTCGTCAATTCCCTCAGCAACTACGCCAGCGATTTCCTCGACAGTTCCACCGCCTGCATATTTCCACTCTGCTCCGGTGAAATCGCGTGGTTTTGGGTCGAGGAACCGGGCCGCTGAACCATCACCTTTTCCCTCTTGTCCGTGACACGATGCGCATTGCTCTGAATAAACAGTGCGGCCACGCTCAATCTGTTCAGTGTCCTGCTCCTGATCAGCAAGTAGAGAACTAGATACTGCAAAGACGAACCCAAACATGATGACAAACAATGCGGCACAAGATTCTGCTAGCAAGCGGGGGAGGGAACCCGCACTTTGTTTCGAATGCATTCCGTTCTCCATACGACCAGTCATCTTTCCTTGGGAGGATTTGGGGTCAAACTCGTACTGATTATACGCTCAGCGTCCCGCGCTTGCCGACAATCTCAACCATTCCGCAAGTCGAGACGCACTTTGAAGGTAGGCATGATCTGCAGTGTCGATCTTGTCGTTGTCCGATATGCCGTCCATCCCCGATGGAATGACTACCGCGAATGGTTCCACGTTGCGGTGCCTGGGATTTGTGGTGAGCTTCCAAAGAGTGAAACCTTTCAACGTAGGGAAGGCCCCTTGCTTTACCACGCGCTCCAATGCTTCCATGGCGCGCACCCGCTCAAATGGGTCTTCTGGGGCAGTTGCCCAATGTACACACGTCAACACGGGTTCGGCTCCAATCCCACCTGTGGGCACTGTCTCCAACACCTCGACACGTTGATATGAAAAAGGTCGAACAGTACTCGCAGCTTTCCGTGTCCAGCCGAGTTCGAAAAACATGACCGGCAGGATCCGGCCAGGGCCACCGGAACGACGGGCAAGGTCATTGAGTTCACTTGCTACGTTCAACCAATTCGACGTCATAGCTTCTTCAAGTCGCTTGCCCGCCAATCCTCGAAGACTCAAAGGGAAATAGGCGTTGACTCCAACAACGTCGAGCGCGTCCCAGAACCCTACTTCTTGGAATTGGTCGAAATTCGCCGCATAGCTCAGAGGCCCAGAGTACACATCGCGGATGTCCCCAATAAGGGCGCGCCAATGTCCGTCATACGTTTCACGACGGGCGTTCAAGTCGCCAAGTCTTACGCCCTCTGCTTCCGATGCCCCAGTAACGTATTGGGTCCAGCTACGATCGGAAACCTCTTGTGCACGGAGATACTCATCGAGAGTCGCATAGTTCCCACCGTCCGGGAACTGCAGATCCGGTGCCATATCTTGGGGGAGTATTGTGGCGCCGCACCGCACTAACGATTCTCTTACGCTACTAGTACGGTCAGGGCTTAAAAAATACCGGTACAATTCCGGCAGTTTTTCCAATACTACGGTTGAGGTAAGGGAGTTAAGTTCACTCCCGATTACAAGAAGATCGACATTTTCGGAAGAGGCGATTCTAGCCGCCCAAAGAACGAATTCTCCATAATTGCGGAACCAGGTCGATACATCTTTTCGGTCAGGCCAAATAGTTCCGTGCCAATGGTGACGGTTCGAAATGTCGCCTTGCTCAAGCGCGACACGCAATACTAGGGTCACGGCAAGTCCCGCGTCCTTGGCCATCTTAATGTTGGCAATAATGCCGTCCCCATCTCTGTGGAATATCAAATCAGGGGAATTCCAGGCCTGCTGACGCGCGTAGATTGTTAACTGGATAGTATCGAGGCCTTGGGCCAATAATCCATCCATCCAGGCTTGGGTGTCCTTTTCATCAACCTGAATTCCGCCGGACATAATTGGCACATGAGGTCTATCAGCAGAGGGGAAACATCCGGCCACGCTAATACATATCAAGAGGCTGCTAGCAACCAACGACAACTGCCATTTGGATAACCCGTTGGTAGGAAGCGGTGGTTTGGATGGAATTAGATCTTTCCACCTGTATATAAAACTTTCCATAATAATCGTTATCCAGAAACGCTCGAATCCACTGTTTCTTCTCTTATACTTCGGTACCGCTCTAATGTAAGGGATTTTCAAAAAAGTACATCAGTGCGTCTGGGTAGGGTCCTGTGGCTAACATCCTGATCACAGATTCACCACATTCTCAAGGAAGTTTCGATAGGCTATTTACAGTCCAATTACAATGTAGAGTTGGAACGGTTAGAGCATATGAGGATGTTCAAATCATACGATCAAAGCTTATCTTGTAAAAAGAACTTTCAAGACCCTCAGTTTTTTAACCAACTTTCTTCACAAGAACTCATGATTGATTCGAAGGGGGCTCACTGTGACGAGTAGACGAATATTGGCCCTGTTCTGCGGTTTGCTGATTACTATTTCCGGCCTGAGCGCCTATGCCCAGAACTCCAAACAATCCTATGAAACGATGCGCCTTATTCGCCGAGAAAAGATGGATCTGATCCTTCCAGGCGCGATGCGTGACAACAATGTTGATATGTGGATCCATGTTGTACAGAGTGCGAACAAGGATCCACTCGCCCTCGACCTCGGTGGATGGTTTGAATACCGCGCCTGGGACCCCATCGGATACTACATATTCACAGACCGAGGCGGAGAAGGAATCGAAAGAATCATCCTGGGAGGCGAGGACGAGGAGGGTCTCTATGACATTTCCGGGTCCGGCATGGAATTACTTCGCCTCGTAGAGGAACGCGATCCACAAGTCATTGCTGTCAACATGTCAACTTCCCTTCCGATTGCAAACGGGTTGTCACATACAGCCTATTTGAGCATGACAGACGCATTGGGAGAGAAGTATTCAAAGAGAATTGTTTCGGCCGAAAAAGTGATTACCGACTTCAGAGTTCGAAGAGTCCAATCGGAGATTGTTGCTTTTTCGAACGCGCTTGAGATTCAACGGCAAATCATGGAAGCAGCTCTGCGTCGGATCAAGCCGGGGATCACAACCCCTGAAGACGTTGGTTGGTGGGCTGCAGATCAGCTTCTGGCGCAAGGTATCGGACCATCCTACCAAGCAGCAACGCTGTTCCTCCCCTACCGACCAAACGGTGCGACCAATGGTGTCTATCAGCCAGGTGCATTCATTTCATGGGATATGGGAATCGGCTATTTAAACTTCGGCACAGACATCAAGAGAAATGCATATATTCTCCGGGACGGAGAGGAAGACCTGCCCGAGGGGCTCAAACTTGCATGGACACGCGGGATGGCGGCGAGAGAAATCTTGCGAAAAACATTCAAAGTAGGCAGAACCGCAGGAGAATCTCTGGAAGCAATTGTCGTCGCACTGGAAGCAGCCGATTACGTGCATACACCTTCAGACGACAGAACTTCACAATATCGAGATCTGGTGAGAGCTCTAGGCGATGACAGGAGGTCAGGGTTTTCGATCGACTTCCATGCAACGGGAAATACGAGCGTGGGCGACGCTACAGCAGGCCCATCGATGGCGGCTTGGCGATCAGCAACCGCAAATATCATGGTCCAGCCAAACTATATTTTTGCCCTGGAGTTTGAGTTGAACACGTGGATTCCGGAGTGGGATAGGCGAATAGGAATCAATTTCGAAGACAATGCCATTGTTACAAACCTTGGCGTTGAATACCTGAGTCCAATAAACGAAGACATCATCATAATCCGCTAGCTGGAGCCCACTAGGACTGAGGGCACAGTTCAATGCCGGGCAGGTACCAGCAGCTTCTCCCCTACCCTGATCATTGTGCGGTTCCCCATATTGTTGGCGTCTTGAATTGCGCGAACCTGCGTACCATACCGATTAGCAATGATTGTCAGATTCTCACCACGCCGGACGGTATGGGCAGTAAACTCCGGTTCAGGAACCTCTAAAACGATGTCAAGAACGGTTCCCGGCTCAGGCAGTTGCTCGTCCCAGAGTTGATTGTCTCGAATAATCCGCCAGGCGGAGGTCTCGAACATGGCGATGAGATCATCTATCGATTCACCAGTTGCCACGGTGTGTTCGGCTTGCTCGGGCTGCTCAGGCAGTTCGTCATCGTACTGATCCTGTTTTGCTTCCCATTCTAGAGGGAGACGCAATTCCATTCCTGGCGGCAACGTTTGTAGGTGCCAGATCTTGTTTTCCTCGCGCAATGCATCCAAGGCCACATCAAACGCGAATCCAACGGTGAAATAATTGTCCCCTATACGGCTCCGATAATAGATAGAGTCATCGCGCACTTGGTAAAGGTTGGTGCTTAGCACTTTTGGGTAGGCAATCAGATACCCCGGAACAAGCTTTCGAATGCCGATATAAGGGTTATAGAGTCGCAATTGAACAAGAGGGACGCCAAGCCGCCGCGACACTGCCCACCAATCATCATCTTCTCGGGCTACCTCAAGGAGCAAATCACTAGCATGGCGTCGAATGGGCTCTTCATAAAGTTTAAGCATCATCCTGTAGTGACCCACCCCGATAACGTACTGAAGGGATTCCAAGCGCATCGGGCGACTCCGGCCTACCGTGCCAGGGCCACCGTTATATCCAGCGAGCGCATAGTCCTCTCGGTCGAAACGTTCGACAAGTTGTGCCAGGTACTTAATGCCCGCCTCGATGTTGTCATCCACGCCAAGAGCTCTTTGGGTCGCCGGCATAACTTGAAAATAGCCTTCGGCACCCGCCCAAGAGGTGAGAGCAGCATTTCCACCCGACTCGTACAAGCAGACCGCACGAGCAAGATCATAGTCAAGTCCGTAGGCCCTTGAGTGAAAACCTATCCGTTCTTCAATCTCCATGACTTTTCTATAAAGCCCAAGGAAACCAGGCGACAGATCATTAAGTTCCAGGGTTTCCGGATCAAGCACACCTGTTGGCAATTGCTGTGCCATCAACAGCGACCCCGACAAGAAAAAGGTCAATACCAAGACACTTGCAAATTGGACACCGCAACATCTGGCTAACATGTAAATCTCCACATGAATCCGAAGGACGATATTGTTTATAGCAATCCCCCGACCTGCCCTGCAAGCAGCCAACCTAATTGCTATCGGGGGAACACGATCCATGTTGCATGCATTACTGGGCCGAGATAAAGTCCGGTGATCAGGCAAACATGCCTGCTCCCACCCCAACCTTGCGACTAATAACTAGCTTTCTCTTGCTATGTGTTCGACGCCCTGGAAGTTACTTGGGGGACTTGCGGTCCTAGCAGGCTCGATGCTTGCGCTATTGCTCGTTGGTCCCATTGCTCTCCCAAAACACTCCGCCACAAATCCTTCTGGAATTAACGCCACGGCTCCTCACCCGGTGCCAATTCTGCCAGAAGCGTGGCCTCTGTCCCTTGCTGCGGGTGCGGCACGTGTTGTTGAAGGCACCTTCCGCCTCGGAGACACCTTCGGTAATGTTCTGAACCAGGCGGGTGTTCCCGGAAGACTAATTGATCAACTCGCACATGCTGTTAAACCAGATTTTAACGTCCAGCGCATACGCTCGGGGCGAGCGTACAAAATCTACTTCACACCAGATAATGAATTGGTACTGTTTCGCTACCAGCGCAGCGAACAGCAGACGGTCTTGGTTGCCAAAGGAGCAAGCGGTTGGCGTGCCATCGAGATAACTATCCCCTACAAGATTCGCCCACGGTTTATTCAAGCTAAGGTTCTTGGCAGCCTTGAAGGAGCGCTTGAAGCGACCTCAATAGGTCGGACGGGCGCCATTCGACTCGCTCACGAACTTGCTGGAATCTTTGCCTGGGACATCGATTTCTCAGCCGACCTTCGTGTCAACGACAATGTCAATTTAGTCGTTGAGCAACGTTTTCTTGAAGGTAGATTTGTTGGGTTTGGTGATGTGCTTTTGGCCGAATTGAATATCGCTGATCGTGTCTATCGAGCTGTTAGATATCAGCGGCTCGGGGCTGCGACAGCTTACTTCACGCCAGTTGGCCAATCACTCCAACGTGCCTTTCTACGATCGCCCGTTGACTTTACTAGCATTTCTTCAGGCTTCTCGCATCGCCGAATGCATCCGATCCTCAATATTGCCAAGCCTCATTACGGTATCGACTACGTTGCTCCTGCAGGTACGCCAGTCCATGCGACGGCCACAGGAACCATCGCCTACGTTGGTCGTACCGGGCAGGCAGGGAACCACGTCAAGATCCGACACGGCGGTTCTTACACTAGTCACTATCTCCATCTCTCTCGCTTTGCAGACGAAATCAAGGTTGGCGATTCAATAGAGCAGGGCCAGGTCCTCGGATACGTAGGTCGGACCGGGCTAGCAACCAACAATCATCTCCACTATCAGCTCGATCAAAGTGGCACATTTGTCGACCCTTTGAGGATCAATCTTCCTGCTGGCGCACCCTTGGCCGACGAGTTAATGCCCGATTTTATTCGGCAACGAGATGCCTGGATCTCAATACTGCGGGAGGGGCAAGTCGACCGTCCACTCGTCCTCGCAGGAAGCGGTGAATAAAACGCTTCGACCTTTAGCCACGGTTCTGGGGCTCAATCGAGCGAGACGGTAAACTCTCGCCATGCGCTCATTTGCGCTCACTTGTGAGGTCCTCAGCCGCCTCGACAGTGTCGAGGGTAAGGTGCAGTGTGCCGCTGCCTATTTGATTTCTCGTCCCATCGATGAAGTTTGTCTAGCCGCACGCTTTCTCTCAGGGTCTCCCCTGCCCCACGGCACCCCTCCACCAAAGGTCGGTGTCGCGAGCATATCCGCAGTGGTGGGGGAACAGTGCGGCCTTTCCGCAGCAGTGGTACGACGGCGAGCCGTGACCAAAGGAGACTTGGGAACCGCGGTCGAAATCTTGCTTGGCGCCATCCGCCCGCCCGACACTGGTGCTTCTGGCAATCTAGCACTAAACCGCGTAGCCCAGAAAATTTCTGAGCTTGGTATTTATAGTCCTGAAGGACGTGCGCAACGCCTACGACAGCTTTACGCATCAGCAGATCCACTGGAAGCCAAATACCTCACTAAATTGCTAGTCGGCTCGCTCCGTACCGGCATGCAAGCCGGCAGAGTCGAAGAAGCCATAGCTTTAGCGTTCAACGAACCACTTGAGAAGGTGCGTCGTGCCCACATGCTGATTGGCGACATTGGAGAAGTTGCAGAGAGAGCATGGCATCACAAACTGGCGAACATACGTCTACTACCATTCCGCCCTGTGCACTGCATGTTGGCCCATCCGGTTGCGGACACTGCAGAAATTCTGGAACACCTAGCATTGCCTGCTATCGCCGAATCCAAACTAGATGGCATTCGCGCTCAACTGCATGTGTACCGAGGGCAGTGCCGGCAATATGCACGCAGTCTAGAAGAAGTTACACACCTTTTCCCAGAACTGAACGTCGCTGTTGAGATACTTGACGACGATTGGATCCTGGATGGGGAAATCGTTGCATGGAAGGAAGGGCCCCTAGCTTTCGAAAAGTTACAACAGAGGCTCGGCCGCCGCCAAGTTCCCCTAACAATGTTGCTCGATATTCCAGTGATCTACCACGCATTCGACGTGTTGCGAGCATCCGGACAAGATTTGATAGACGAGCCACTAAGTGCACGAAAAAAGGTACTGGAAACTGTCCCCAATGTTGGTGCGGTTTGCCGCATTGAGCACGACGCTGTCACGACACCAGAGGCCGTCGGCACCTTGCTTGAAACAGCGTTTAAAACCGGCCTGGAAGGCGTCATCTTCAAGGATCCAAACAGCACATACCATCCAGGCTCCCGCGGACGTGCATGGCTTAAACTTAAGCGCCCGCTCGGCACACTAGACGTTGTCGTTACAGCTGCACAATATGGACGTGGGAATCGGGCCGGATGGCTCTCTGACATGACCTTTGCGATTGGCTCCGAAGACGGAAGGCTTGTCGACATTGGAAAAGCCTATTCCGGGCTAACTCACCCCGAGATACGTTCATTAACTGAACACTTTAAGGCAACCACATCTAAACGTTCAGGCGACGTACATGTCGTTCAACCAACTGTGGTCTTGGAGGTCGCCTTCGGTGGAATTCAACGGAGCAACCGATATGCCAGCGGCTTTGCTCTAAGATTTCCACGGATTGTCCGTCAGCGGACGGATCTCGGGCTGCATGATATTGACGACGTTCGACAACTCGAGAATCTATACAAAACTCAAAAAGGACGTCGATCGATATGAACAGTCCTACCGATCACCTTCGACAGTCGATGACTGGAGCGAAATAGCCCGAGCACACACTTATTCCTATGACTTCCATCGTTGCAGTTATCGGCAACGCCGAACCTGATCCCACACGTGACAACGTCGCTGAACAAGTGGGTGTGGCCATTGCAAAGGGCGGCTGGGGATTAGTCTGTGGCGGGCTTGGGGGCGTCATGGAAGCCGCGAGCCGCGGTGCCCACTCAGTGACTAACGGCACTGGCCCCCCCATTATCGCTATTCTTCCAGGCGTTGACAAAGCTGCAGCAAATCCATACGCGGACATCACCATCCCCACCGGCCTTGGCTATGCTCGCAACCTCCTAGTTGTCCTGGCCGCAGATGCGGTCGTCGCTGTTGGCGGCCACAGTGGTACGCTCAGTGAAATAGCCCATGCTTGGCAAGCAGGGAAGCCAGTGTGCGCCTTTACGGGCACCCCTGGGTGGGGTGCACAGCTGGCCGGAGAAGCGTTGGACCAGAAACGAGCAGACCGAATTTTCGAGATAAGAACAATAAAAGAGCTCGAAAATTGGCTAAAAAAAACACTAGCCACGTAACGCTTCTACTTCATCGGTTAACGGGCCGATGATTTCCATCAGGTCAGCTACGATACCGTAATCGGCATATTCAAAAATTGGTGCCCGCGGATCCTTATTAATAGCGACTATAACGTCGCTATCCCGCATTCCAACCACGTGCTGAATTGCACCCGATATCCCAAGGGCCAGGTACAAACGCGGACGAACCGTCTTGCCGGACGACCCTACTTGGAGTCCACGCGAAAGCCAACCATGATCAACTAATGGTCGTGATGCTGCCAGTGTTCCTCCAATTGCCTTAGCTAGCCTCTGAACTGAGTCCAAGTTCTCTTTACTACCCACTCCCCGACCAGCCGCAACAATCACGTCTGCCTCGGTAATATCCCCTACGACTACCTCTGCTTCATCGAATTCTCCGACTTTCCACCGAACCGCATCTACATCGATTTCAACAGAAAGCATCTCCACCGCAGCGTCTAGCCCACTAGATTCTGGAGCTTCGAATGCCCCGCGCTGACAGGTTGCCACTTGTATCCCTGGCACTATGCTTCGCTGCGTTGCGATCAGTTTCCGCCGATAAACCAACCGCTTACCGACAAACCCTGCCCTCCACTCCACGTCAATGCAATCGCTAATCAATCCGGTGCCAAGCCTGCTCGCTAACACAGGGGCTAAATCACGACCAAGGAAGTGTGAATGCAGTGTGAGAATCGCTGAAGGTTGGCGCTCCAAAGCCAAAGGAACAATCGCCTGCGCATAACCATCCGGAGTAAAGCTGGCCAGGGCGCTGCTGCTCAAGCTGATGACCCGGTCGCACTCCCCTGAAATCTGTTCGGCCAATCCCGCTACTTCGTCACCGCAAACTACCGCAACTGCCTCACCATCTAGTCTGTGAACCGCCCCAAACAACTGCAACGAGTCATTGTCCACCTCGCCACCGCGATGTTCGACAATGCACCATACCTCGCGGCTCATAGAACCTTGTCCTTCGCCCGTAGCAGCGAGACGAGTTCACTAGCGATGGCTTCGGAACTGCCTTCTATCATTTGGGCTCTCTCGCGTCGAGGAGGGTAAGAATACTCGATCGTTTCAACCAGCTGAGAGTCACCTATATCAAGATCGGAAAGTTCCAAGCGAACCAGATCCTTCCTTTTAGCCGCCATAATCCCCTTGAGGCTCGGATAACGTGGCTCATTAAGCCCGGTCTGTATGGTCAGTACTGCAGGCATCGGCAGATCCACGTCAACAAAGTTGCCGCCCTCCAGCTCACGGCGAACATTCAGAACACCGTCGTTCCCGACTTTGACACTGATTACCATGGTTGCCGCAACGTAACCTAGCTGTTCCGCCACCAGCACTCCAACCTGTGAGCCTCCGAGGTCGTTACTCTCGACACCAGACAAGATAAGGTCTGGTTGGACCGGCTTGAGTACATCCGCTAAGACTTCAGCGCTCAAGAAAGCATCGCCCATCGATTCCTCTACGGGAACGAAGATGGCATCAGTGGCGCCCATAGCAAGCCCCTTCCGGAGGCTTTGGACCGCTTCCTCAGGGCCAGCACTGACAACTGTTACCTCAGCGTCATATAACTCGGCCATTCGAATAGCCTCTTCAACCGCATAAAGATCATATTCATTTAGCTCGTAGCGAAAATTGGCACACTGAACCTCCCCATCACTGCCTAGCCCAATCCGCGACTCAGGTTCCACCACTGCTTTCATTAAAACAGCTATCCGCACGCAAACCTCCTGCTAGCCCACTATCTCTGGTTTGAGTCTGACGACAGAGAGGAACCCGACAAACTCGTTGACAATCTTGTCGACCTAAGACTCAGCCTTTCCTCGTGCCTGTGTCCGCAGCTTTCTCCGACGCACCGCGCGTTCATGGATAGCTTTCTCATCAGGAGTAGAGGGAACCAAATCCGGAACTTCGACTGGAACGCCGTTCTCAATAGCAACGTATACCAACCGGGCCGTTGTCGTTTGTGAAGTCTTGCCAGTAACTGGATCCTCTCCGGCCACATCCACTTTCACTTCCATCGAAGTGCGTCCGGAACAAGTTACCAGGGCCTCAAGCACAACAAAGAAACCTTCAGGAATTGGAGCATGGAAGACAATGTGATCAATCGCTGCAGTAACGACCAATTGACGGGCATGACGCGTCGCTGATATTCCACCGGCAATATCTATCCAGTGCATTAATCGGCCGCCTGATAGTGTCCCGTAAGGATTCGTGTCGTTTGGCATAACTAGCTGAGTGATTTGCACATACGATTCATGCATCTGGCGTTGATCTCTTCCAGTATTCGCCATCGTCAGACCTGTATCTCCATGAGATCGTGAGCGAGTTCGACTTGGAGAAAGAGTGACCTCGCTTCTTCAAGCAGCCCATTTAGCCGCTTGCGACTAGCATACCGCTCTGAAAAATGGATGAGCAGAAGGTGCTTTGCACCAGCATCTAAGGCCATCTGCGCCGCCTCTCGTGCCGTGCTATGACCTCTCTCATTTGCTTCGAACGAAAGATCCTCGCTATATGTAGAATCGAAGATCAAGAGACCAACACGGTGGGCAAGCTTTAAAGCGCCTTCACAGGGCCGCGTATCTGGACAGTAAGCAAGCGCGCTTCCCGACCTAGGCAGGCCCAACACCTGCGACGGGTCTACGACAGTGCCATCAGGCAGTTCAACTCGCTCACCACGTTGCAGCGCTCCAAACAGAGGGCCTTCGGGAACTCCAAGACCAAGGGCCGTTTCCACATCGAAACGACCAGGCCGTTCCGCCTCCTCAACGCGGAATCCAAGGGTGTCCCTTCCGTGATGCTCAAGCAGCTGACACGAGACCGTACACCCACCCATCTCAATCACCGACCCTCCAGTCGACTCGATTGTTTCCAAGTGATAGGGAGTCCTTAGACCGACAGTCTCTTTCGCATATTTGATGATCTTGCCCAGCCCGGGTGGCCCAACGAGAGTAAGGGGCCGCTCTCGCCCATGCAGGCCAAGCGTCTGCAAAAAACCTACTAGGCCGTTGACATGATCGCCATGGGTATGGGAAATGCAGATCGCGCGCAGTTTGCCACGCCGCAACCCTGCCTTGAGCCATTGCAATTGAGTCCCTTCCCCGCAATCAAAGAGAAAGATGTCTCCTTCGCGCTGGACGGCGACAGAAGTGGTGTGACGCTGAAGCGTGGGCAGCGTAGCTCCGCTGCCAAGTACTGTAACGTAGAACATAACAAACCGATGGTACTACTCCATCTCAAACGCAGCAGCAGAACTTGCTTCAATCTAGCCGGCCTTTAACAGACAAAGCTAGTGATAGGGTTTAACAAGCTCCCAAAAGGCCTTCGTGATATGCGCGTCAGCATCATCATCCCAATTCTTGACGAAGCCAGTATTCTGCCTAGATTGTTTGAAAACCTGCAAAGCCTGGCGGCGGAGATAATTTTCGTTGACGGAGGAAGTACAGACGGCTCAACAACTCTAGTGTGCGACGCTGGCTATCATTGCTCCGAAGCCTCAGTCGGCCGTGCTATACAGATGAATGCGGGTGCGGCTATCGCAGGTGGGGACATCCTTCTCTTCCATCATGCCGACAGTTTATTGCCCCGCGGTTGTTTGAACAGCGTCCGCCGCGCAATCGAAAACGGGTGCGTGGGTGGGAGCTTTCGTCTGCAACTTGACACTTCTCGGCCACTCCTTCGGGTAGTAGGCTTCATGATTACACTACGAAGCCGGCTAGCCGGTGTTTCCACAGGCGATCAAGGAATGTTT
This sequence comes from Acidobacteriota bacterium, assembly GCA_002731215.1. GTDB lineage: Bacteria > Acidobacteriota > UBA890 > UBA890 > UBA890 > UBA890. The sequence continues at coordinate 43,701 of PCAP01000020.1, forward strand.
TTAACCCGCGCTGCCTTCGACGAACTCGGCGGGTTCACTGAGCAGCCTATATTTGAGGATGTCGACATGAGTCTCCGACTTCAGAGTATTGGCCGTGTCTGTCAACTTTGCCCACCAATGTTGACTTCATCGCGGCGATGGGAGACTCAAGGGGTTTACAGGACAGTTTTTCGCATGTGGGCATTGCGCGCGCTTTATTATGCAGGTGTAAGCTCCAAGCGATTGACTCGGTACTACGGAAATTCAAGATGATGCCCATTAAACCTCAGGCGCCTGGGAGATTGCAGTCGTTTCGTCCCCCTCCCCCAACACTAATTGTTTACGTGCTTCGTGAGCTTGCGGGGCCGACGCTGATGGGTTTCGGGCTTTTTACGTTCATTCTTTTGATGAACTATTTACTAACTCTGGCTGAACTTATTTTTCGAGATGGAGTCAGTATTGCTGACGTTAGTCGGATCTTCCTATACAGCGTGCCCCAAATAGTCGTCCTAACAGTTCCAATGGCCGTACTCGTCGGCGGGCTTGTAGCCTTCGGACGCCTTTCTTCCGATGCTGAGATTATTGCCATGCGAAGTGGAGGTATTAGCCTCTATCAACTTGCCTCCCCCATGCTCATTGTTGGCGCAGCCGCGGCGCTCTTGAATCTGTACCTGAGCCTTCAAGTTCTGCCATGGGGGAATAATGAGATTGTTCAACTTCGCTGGCGTCTGATCAATTCTCGGACTATTGCTGGCCAAATACGGCCCCGCGTATTCGAAACTCGATTTCCCAATTTCACGCTGTACGTTCAAGACCTCGTCGGTCCCGAACGAAAATGGGAAGAGCTTCTCCTTGTACGGACTGATCAGCCTACTCCACAAGTCATTATGGCCAAATCAGCCCAACTGAACTATGACGAAGAGACCAGGGGGGCTTGGCTAGAGTTATTGAACGGATATACCTACCTGGGTGGGGATACCGAGCAAGACTTCACAGTAGTCACCTTTGAGTCCCAAGAGGAACTCCTCCGCGATGAATCAGGTTTCGATGCAATCGCACCTGTTCAAAAAGATGAGCGCATGATGCAGCTTGGGGAACTCAACGTCAAAGTTAGGGAACTCGAGCAAGCCGATCTGCCGTATGCAAAATACCAGGTGGAGATCCACAAGAAATTTGCTATCCCCATCGCTTCCTTAGTGATGGCACTCATAGCGCTCCCTCTAGGTGTTTCAACAAAACGCCATACGAAAGCCACCGGATATCTCATTGCAATCGGCGTGATTGCCATCTATTACCAGTTTATTGAGAATGGCGAGAAGTTTGCCGAGGAAGGTGTGATCTCAGCC
>PCAP01000062.1 GCA_002731215.1 Acidobacteriota bacterium
CTAGCCCTCGTCACTATCAGCAATACGGGCATGCCCCGTGTGACACACGACTTCACAATCGATCACGAGATCGTTGCAGAAACCCTGGAAGCACAGGTCGGTAACTCTTTCGCCGTCGTCGACCGTGAACAATCCTTTCGCGACCTTGCCGAGATCCTGTGCGATAACGGAATGTGCGCGCCAACGCCAAGCGACGAACCCGGAGGCGGCGGAATTGGAGCGTGCGAAACAATCATGGTTCCACGTTTCGGGGAGTGTCTAACTGAGGAAGCCGATTGGGAATCCTTGAAGATGAGAATGGCCGAGGGGCAACTTGGTCGCTGGTCGATCGAAGCGAGTATCAATGCTGAGCGAATCATGTCAGCACTTACACAGATCGGTGACATGCTCGATCTGGGCGATCCCTACGACCGGCAAAAATACGTAGTGTTGTTGTCGTCAGGGTTCGAGCGTCAGCCGGGGAGTATCCACTATTCAACTCTTGTCGAGTACGCTAGTTACTCTCCGTCGCTCAACCCGATGGAGGTCCGAACCCCGCGAAACGATCTTGGGCAAGACGTCACCCGTCTGATAGACGTCATGCAGAAATGTCGCTGCACGATTTACTCTCTGGGCACGCTGGGTCAGGGAGCATTCATGGAAGCCACGGCGGACCGCATCCCACCAGTCGTCACTCGCTTCACTGGACGGTCCACGCTACAGGATCCCCTTAATGCTTTAGCCCGCGATACGGGAGGCATTCCATTCTTTGGTAGCGACATGGGCCTCGGGTTTCTCAAGGTACTCAAAGACACTCGCCTGCGCTACGTACTCGGCTTTACCATGGATCCTGCTGCGTCCGATGCCGAACCGGAATGGAATGAGATTAAGATCGAAATTAGCCGTAACGATGTCGACGAGTTCCGGGCACGCGAAGGGTTCTTCTGGCCTCGCCGCTAGCCGTTGTTCGAATTCTCGGCATATCTACAGTGATGAAACATAGGCTCCATTGGCGATCACGGTTAGCTCTTGCGTGTACCGGTGTCGTGACTTTTGGCCTGTTTCGACTGTTAATGATGGCTCCTGGTTTTACAGAGACGATTTACGGTAGGAGCATCGGTCCGTTTTTTGCCTCACTGCTGTCGAACATCTCCGGCATTATTCCGGTTTCCCTGGCCGAAATTCTGGTCGTTGTTTTCGTTGTCCGCCAACTATCCGGTGTCATCAAAGGCTTTAGCGAAATTCGCAACGACGACCGTCAATTTACTAACGCTATCTTAGCTGGTGTTCTGCGTCTTGGCGCCGACCTAGGCATCGTAGTTACAACCTTCTACCTACTGTGGGGATTCAACTACGCTCGCCCTTCCCTTGAGAGCCGCCAGCAGTGGGACGGCTCCCATGCCCAAGTAGAAGAACTGACACGGTTGGCGCAAGAAATGATCAATGCAGCCAACTTTGAATACGTAAGCATCACGGGCAGTGAAGACTTCGGCCAACCTACCATCGGCCCACAACATGCCACGCTTGTCGAACAACTATCCACATCCTGGAAGTTCGCCGAAGAAATCCTCGGCTTGCCTCGGGCAGCACTGCTCGGGTTCGGCAATCCCAAAAGGTCCTGGGCCTCCGTAGTGCTCGACTATGGACAGACCTCAGGTTTTTATTTTCCGTGGACCGGCGAAGCAAACTATAACCGTGGCACCCCCGACGTTAGTACACCGCAGGTGATTGCTCACGAGATGTCACACCAACGTGGTTTCGCACGCGAAGATGAAGCCAATTTCGCTGGCTACCTTACGGCCTCACTTTCCGATGAATCCTACCCTCGTTATTCAGCATATGTTTTCGCTCAACGTCAGCTTCTGTCAGCACTATCAGGTTACGACACTGACCATTCCCGGGAGCTTGTGCGCCAGCGGTTACCCGGCGTACAACGGGACATCCGGGCCGCGAATGCATATTGGCAACAGTTCGAGGGGCATGCGAGCCGCACGACCCGTTCGATGAACAATGCCTATTTAAGAACCAATCGTGTGCCGGGAGGTATCTTGAGCTACAACCGTAGCGTTGAATTGTTGGTTGGATACGCTCGGAGTCGTGGCGGTCGGCTTATAAACCCATGAACGTGGTCCCACAAAATTGGACCGGTCACAATGGAGCCCCACCCACCTTAAGAAACCTTACAGGTTAGGATCTCGAGACTATCGTCAGCAGATAGATTGTCTACACATCGCACTAGTAGCTTTACCAGTTTTTACCAGGAACCAAACAGATGGACTACAAAAAACTTGGAGAAACGGGACTCGACGTCTCGCGCATCTGCCTTGGTTGCATGTCCTATGGCGATTCGAATTGGCGCCCTTGGATCCTCGATGAAGAAGAGGCGCGACCGCACTTCCGGACCGCCATCGAGGCCGGGATCAATTTCTTTGATACAGCAGACATGTATTCCAACGGTGTCAGCGAAAAAGTCACAGGAAAGCTACTGCGGGAGCTGGCACCGCGAGACGAATACGTTCTCGCAACCAAAGTGTTCTTTCCCCTCACCCCAGAAGGAATGGCCCAGTATAGTCAGGATCGCCCTCACAACGTCGGGGGGCTGTCACGCAAACATATCCTAGCGGCCTGCGACGATTCGCTCCGACGCCTCGGTCTCGACCATATCGATTTGTATCAAATACACCGCTGGGACGAGTCGACACCGATCGAAGAGACACTTGAAGCTCTCGATTCGTTGGTCCGTGCCGGCAAAGTACGGTACTTAGGAGCAAGCAGCATGGCAGCGTGGCAATTTTCCAAAGCCCTATACAAGGCCGGCGAGAACGGTTGGCATAAATTCGTTTCGATGCAAAACCACTACAACCTCGTCTATCGAGAGGAAGAGCGCGAAATGATTCCTTTGTGCCTCGACCAGGGTGTCGGCTTAATCCCGTGGAGCCCGTTAGCAAGAGGCTTTCTCACTGGAAATCGGTCGCGGGACGAAAAGGGGCCAACGCGACGCTCCAACAACGACCCTTTTGCTCAAGATTGGTACTTTCTCGAGGAGGACTTCGCTGTCGTCGACAACCTCCTGGAATTTGCCGCCGAACGTGGTGAAGCACCAGCAGCATTGGCACTCGCCTGGATCTTGTCCATGCCCGGTGTCACATCACCGATCATTGGTTCGACGAAGGTTGAGCACATTGAAGTCGCCTGCGCGGCGCTTGATGTCGAGCTTTCCGAAGAGGAGGTTGCACGACTTGAGGCTCCATACTGCCCGCATACAATCAAGGGCCACGATCAGCCAACACCGAGAAGCATGGGATGACGACCTAGGACCTCGATGGCCCACGAATACTGTCAGAGAAGATCGTACACATTTTCAGGTGGTCGACCGACGATAGCGCGGCCATCGTCACGAATCACGATGGGGCGCTCGATAAGGATCGGGTTCGCTACCAGAACTTTCAGCCAGTCCGAGCGACTTAGCTCTCGAAATTTCAATTTGAGATCTTTGGCAACCGGTTCTCCAATGCGCACCAAGGCCGCCGGGTCCACTTCCAGGGCTTGCAATACTTTCTCGAGTTCAGTCATGGAAGGCACATCATTTGTATAAAGACGAACCCTGACCTCAGCACCAGCCTCCTTGATGATTGCCAAGGTTTCCCGGCTTTTTGAACAACGCGGATTGTGCCAGATCTCGAGCATCTTTTTTCAGAAGTACCTAACTGACCGAAAATAGCTGTTTACGATGTGTCGGACCGCATCGGACTCATGCTTAACCCTGCTAGAATCCCGCGCCATGAATATTCATCAGGTAATCCTATGATCGGAAATTGGTTCAACGGGCCGATGGCAACGCGTCCAGTGGCGCGGCTCAATACACAAGTTCCAGGGAACGATCAGGATAACGCAGATAAACCGGCTCCGAATTCCTTCCCGCACCCTCCATGGACCGTGGGCCTGGTGCTGGTAGCTGGAGTGATTACCTTGTTGTTCGGGATTCTGGTCAATCCAATCTGGCTCATCGTCGGAAGCCCATTCGTAATCGTTTTAGTTCTATGGCTGTATGTTCGGTTGGTCGTCCGACCAGACGAAACCTTGTAACCCCAAAGGTACACCTCAGTTTTACTTCTCTCCTGAACACCCATTCCATACTCCGCAACTAGCCTCTCCAGTGTCCTAAATCCAACTTCCCGAACTCGCCGTTCTAGGGAAATGCTCGTCATGGCAATAAATGCTGCTAATCGTGGGAGGAGCCTATTCCAGGGCCTCGAAGCTAGCGATCAGCGCATCGACGCCCTGGTCAATCTGGTCTGTCGTGATATTCAGAGGCGGCCCGATACGAAGAACGTTACCGTAGAGACCTCCCTTACCAACCAATAGGCTCCGCGCCTTCGTCTCTTCCATGAGCTGTACTGCAACGTCAGGCGCAGGCTCCTTAGTTTCACGGTTTTTGACTAGTTCGATCGCTTGCATTAAGCCCATACCACGTACGTCACCTATTACCTGGAAACGTTCCTTTAATTCATTTAGCCGCTGGCTCAAGTGGGTGCCAACCTGAGCAGCGTTATCGAGAAGGCCTTCCTCTTCGATCACCGAGATCGATGCATATGAAGCTGCCGAGGCCAAGGGGCTTCCGCCAAACGTCGATATGCTTAGCCCAGGATTAAACCTGTCGGCCAGATCATCACGCGTGATCGTGGCACCAAGAGGCGCGCCGTTCGCAATGCCCTTCGCCATGGTGATGATGTCAGGCTCAACACCAGTATGTTCAATTCCGAACCAGGCGCCACCGGTACGCCCAAAGCCGGTCTGTACTTCGTCAGCAATAAACAGCCCACCATGCCGGCGAATGATGTCAACAGCAATCGGGAAGTACTCCTGAGGCGGAACAATGAAGCCCCCCGCACCGAGGATTGTTTCGGCAAGAAAACCAGCAACAACACCTGGCGTCGAAGTGACAATTAGCTCTTCAAGGTCTTCCGCACAGGCAACGCCACATTCAGGATACGTAAGCTTGAACGGACAGCGGTAACAATATGGCGCAGGTGCATGGACGATAGAGGCGATTTGGTTAGGTTGCATCTTCCAGGGCGCTTGGCCCGACAGTGACCGTGCCACCGACGAACGTCCGCTATACGAGTGACGCAAGGCAACAATGGTCTGTGACCCAGTTGCGAGCTGCGCTAGTAACACTGCAGTTTCGTTTGCTTCGGTCCCACTGGTCGTGAAAAAGGTCCGATTAAGATCACCAGGAGTAATCTCGGCAAGCTTTTCCGCCAACTCAACGATCGGTGCTGTCGGATATAGGGTCGACGTGTGGGCCAAGGTTGCGGCCTGGTCTTGGATAGCCGCAGTGACCTTCGGGTGACAATGGCCTACGTTGACCGTAACGATGCCAGCGAAAAAGTCGAGATATTCGCGACCATCGAAATCATAAAGATGAACGCCCCTTCCCCGCTGCAAAGGAAGCGGTGTTTCGTAGTAGTTGAAAACCGCGTTAAAGATGTGTTTCTGATGCTTTTCGTTGATGCGTTCGGTTTGGCTTTTTTCGATTGTTTCGCTCATATCACTATCCTACATCGACTCACGGAGTGCATCGACGGATCTTTAATCTGAACTACCGGGATCAATATCGAGCCGAGAAAAAAATGCCCGCAGCGTCCGCCGGAACAATGCTGGCTCCTCGATCCATGGATGGTGTCCGGAACCCGCAAAGATTTCCAACCGGGCCCCCGGAATCAGGTCGGTGATGTACCGGCCAGCGGGTGGCGGCGTCGCAGCATCGTGCGCCCCAGTGACGACAAGAGTCGGAACATCAACACCAGGCAACCCATCTTCAACCCATGGCTCCAGATCCTTTGGAACACGAGCCAGTGCCGCTGAGGAAGGTGGTCGCGCCGACCTTGCGAGTGTACTAAATCGGCGCATTGCTTCCATATCGTAAAAGTATGCTGGCAGGAGTCGTCGCATTTTCTGAGCAAGGTCGAGATCGTTTTGAACGGTACCCAATCTGCCATCAGTTTCACGAAATAGGGCAACGGCGTCACAACGTGCAGGTTCTGCTTCCAAGGCACTTAAGATAATTTCTGCTTCCTCAGTACCAATATCGTGTCTCAGTGTCGTGTTGAGCAAGACCAACGCGTCAAGGTATTGACCATGCCGCACTGCGTAGCCCATCGAAATAAAGCCTCCGTGGGAATGACCGATTAATACGAAGCGCTTGAGTCCGAGTTCTGCACGTAACGCTTCAAGATCATCGACCAGCTTCTCGGTAGCCTGCGCGTCGTCCTCCCCTACAATCTGTGATTGCCCCACGTTACGCGGGTCGAAAGTAATCACCCGGAAATCTTCGAGCAATGGAGCAAGCGTCAGCCGAAGGTAATCGCTGCTTGGCCCCCAGGCTGGTGCCTGAATCACGATCGGGCGCCCCGAGCCCATTATTTGAGTATGCAGTCGAGGATTCACTTCAGGTGTACACAAAGCCCTCGAGCCCGTACATGGGGTCGGCTCGCAAGGCTGCATGGTCATAGTCTCTGGTGCCTCGCCAAGCACCCACCGCCGCGAAGATCGAGTCGAGTGCAGCACCTTGCTCATTTTCGATCACACGGCCTTTTTGAGCACGCGTCATCGGCCGCATCAAGCCGTCTTTGATCAGTCGGCGTAACATTTCCCGTCGTGCTTCAGACTCTGATTCGCTCCCGCCTCTGTAGCCATCTGTAAGGTAACCAAGCTTGGCCAGTACTGATGCTGGACACACCTCCATTACGTAGATGTGTGGCATATCAGCTGATGCGACACGGTTGAAGGGGAGTCGATCACCATTCTGTCGCTCAGTTTGCGGAAGTGCATCGAACGGCAATACAGCCACCTCTGGCCGGGAACGTAGCGGCCCCAAAACTTCAGTAAGACCATGGAAGGTCTGCTTATAGGTACGTTGATTGTAAGGAGAAAACGGTGTCGATGCTTCATCGTCGGTCCTCCGACGAAGATCGGCGCTAGACGATATCCCAGTGCATTGCTCGAGCAGCTTGCCAGCCTTACCCAAACTAACCATCACTCGAAGCTGATCCGCATGACCCGAAACACCGGGAGCAAGCACATCGAGAATCGCTTTGGGTAGGCCGAAAGGAAAATTGAACCCCCATGCGGAACGTGACGATTCGGTCACCTTTTGCACCAGTGCCTGCAACGCAGCTTCCCGCTCAATGACTCCTCCGGGCAGCTCCCTAAATGGGTCAATGCTTTCGACACGAATCCCATTCATGCCTGGGTGGGCCCGGCAAATCCAGATGTGTCGCCCCGCGTCACACGCACCACTGAACTCGACACCGAATACCCTCCTCGGGCTTACAGGAACCGAGCTCATCTGAGGGGTCAGTTATTCCGGTCAAAAATTGGCTCAGAGTAGCCAAGGTGAGCCTGCACCGCAGGGTTCCCTTCAGCCAAGAGCCGACCTATCACCGGAGTGCCGGTGCTCAAATTAAATTCTACAGGAAGGACCACGGTGATCAGCATGCGAAGTTCGGCCTCAGCGGCGTCTAAACGCGACGCACTCCGCAAGCCTCGATAGACAATGATGAAGTTGATGTGCTGAAGTCGAGGTTCCTTCAGCAATTCTTCCCCATAGATGTAGATACCATCGAGCCAGCTCAACTCCGTGAGTTGAGGAGCGATCAGGCCAAGGCGCGCTCGTACTTCTTTGAGTGGCAAACCAGGCTCCTTCGAC
>PCAP01000063.1 GCA_002731215.1 Acidobacteriota bacterium
ACCTACTACGTCATTGCTACTGCCGAAGCGTCGTCGAATCTGGCACGTTATGACGGCGTGCGCTATGGATTCCGTGCCGAAAGTAATGATCTCGCTGATATGTACGCCAATACCCGGAGCGGTGGTTTTGGCAACGAGGTAAAGCGACGCATCCTACTAGGAACGTTCGTCCTCTCGGCCGGCTATTACGACGCGTACTATGGCCGCGCCCAATGCGTTCGAACGTTGTTATGCAAGGACTTCAATCAAGCTTTTCGCGATGTTGACGTTCTCGTGGGTCCGACGGCGCCAAGCACAGCCTTTGCCATTGGAGAGAAGACCAACAACCCGCTCGAAATGTATCTGTCTGACGTGTTCACGGTGACCGCAAATCTCGCTGGCCTGCCTGGAATTTCGGTCCCTTGTGGCCAGGACGACGCCGGCTTGCCAATAGGCCTACAGATTATCGGGCCTGCCCTTGGTGAGGCCAAGATCCTTAAAGCTGCCCGGTTAATCGAGCAGTTAAGAGGGCCGTTCGGGCCCGCACCGATCGTCTAGCAATTGCTTTGAACCAAACCAACACTTACAAACCTGCACAACACATGGGTTCAAGCTAGCTGACCACCTCAAACGTAGTGGTCAGCAAATCTGGCCTTCTAGAGTGGCGCCGTGAAATGGTAGCGGCCCGAGCCTAACTCAAAACGCGCAGTGTTTTTTCGGACCATCGGCCGTGCTTTGACTCCAGACGCCTCGCTGGCAGGTCCACCGCTCTCAGTCACTTCCTGGGTGCTGCGACTCGGAACAATCACCTCGGCTCTTGCATTGACCGGGACCTCGACCTCAAGGTAGATGATGTCGTTCTCGATGCGCCAGTTGCTCCGAATCATGCCGCGCGCAGAGCGATATCGGGTTTCAGCCCACTGCAAGGCACCCACGGGATTAGGTTCAATGAAAAATCGGTCGAAGCCGATTGCTTCATTGTGTGCTTTGATGCCACCGATTCCCTTGTAGAACCATTCGCTCACCGAGCCGAACATTGGGTGGTTGTGAGAATACGTGTTATCGCTGAACTCCCAATGCTCCCACAGAGTCGTAGCTCCGCGATCAAGCATGTGCACCCAACCGGGAAACGTGCGTTGTTGCACCATCTGCAGCGCCACGTCAGCACGGCCGGCTTGAGTTAACTCCTCGAGAAGGTACTTGGTCCCAAAGATTCCCGTCGCGATGTGCCCGTCGTGTTCGACAAGAACCTGGTCAACCATTCGGGCAATTGCTGCATCCCGCTCGCTTGCCGGGACCAAGCCCATTGTCAGGGCAGTTGCCTGACAAGCCTGCGTACCGATGTCAAAGATCCCGGTACCCGGGACAAGGAAGCGATCTACGAACGCGTCCTGGATCTCACCTGCGAGGCGCTCGTAATGAGCCTGGTCCGCTTCGTAACCCAGAATCCTTGCGAACCGCGACACCAGCCAAGTTGCCTGCCAGTAGTGCGCGGTAGCAGTAAGCGATACTGGCTTGGGGTCCAGGCTCTCGTGATCACTGATACAGCGGTCGATGATGTGCTCCTCCGTGTGCTCGCCAACCAAGTCAACCCATTGTCGAGCCGTCTGGTATTGCTCGGCTACTATGCGGCGATCGCCGTAGTATTGGTAAAGCTGCGCCACGAGTAGAGGATGGGCTAGGCCCCATCCGATTGGGCCAGCGTCTTCGACATAATTAGCTGCCGAGATTCCAACGAAAGGTGCAGTCTCGGTGATCCATCCATCACCTTGAACCGCATCAGCATGGTCGCTTGCAGTCTTAGCGTAAAAGCTCGCAAAGTCATAGTTGAGGCTCGCCATCTCGCTAGTCGCAACGATATCGCCACCGTATTGAAACTTCTCGCGCGCGGGGCAGTCCGACTGAACACTGAACAGATTGCTTAGGAGCGTCCATTCGACCATTTCCTGGATCTGATTAAGCGTTTCGTCGGAGCATGAGAAGCGGCCGACGGGCTCGACATCGGTATTGAGTCGCAATCCCTCGATGGCATCCAGACCTGGTGTTCCTGGGAAACCACTCAGTTCAATGTAACGGAAGCCGTGGAATGTGAATCTCGGTGTGTAGACCTCGAGTCCATCGCCTTTGAGGGTGTATGAATCGCACTGTTCAGCCAGGAGCGGTGCTCCTGGGCCCCCGAGCGATGTGCCATCGGGATCTGATCCCTTGATTTGCCCGGCAACCGCAGTCATCGGATTGAGCGTGCCGTCGGGGTAAAGAAGCTCCCCCATCCGCATTTTCACGCTCGTATCACGGGGACCCTCGACCCGCAGTCGGGCCCAGCCAGCGAAGTTTTGCCCCATGTCGAAGATGAAAACTCCGGGTGCGATCTCGGTCACACTTTGTGGTTGCAGCGTCGCCGTTACGCGGATCGGAGGAACCGACTGAGCCGTGAGATCCGCGAGTCCTTCGGCTGTGTATGTCGTGGCTGGTTTCCAACTGGAGGCATCAAATTCCGGTTTGTCCCATCCGGGCAACTCTCGGCGGGCGTCGTACACCTCCCCGAGGTAGACGCTGTTACGAAGCACAGGGCCAGGATGCGTGTGCCAATTTTCATCGGTTGCTACCGACTGGGTCGTTCCGTCTTCATACTCGATGTTAAGTTGGGCAATCAGGCGAGGATGCCCGACTATTAAATGTTCGCGGATGTTGATCCGGCCCCACATTTCCAGAGGTAAAGGGTTGTACCAGCCGTTGCCCAACATGGCACCTACCAGATTTGGTCCATGGCGCAACAGACTCGTTACATCGTGCGTTGTGTACGGTACCCGCTTCCTGTAGTTCGTCCAGGCAGGGTTCAGCACATGATCCGATACCTTTAGACCATTCACGCGTAACTCGTAGTACCCCAGGCCGGAAGCATAGAGACGAGCCCTGGACACTGGTTTCGATACCTCGAACGAGCACCTTAAGAGAGGTGCTGGCTGATCCGCATAGTAGTTCGCGCGATTCGCGGGTTCAGGTTCTCCATCACCGAGCCACCCGCCTAACCAGTCTGAAGGCTCGAGCAACCCCATTTCCCAACTTGCCACATGACTCCACATTGAGAATTTGCCGCTCTGATCCCATACCCGGACCTTCCATAGACACCTGCGACCGCTACTGAGTGGTTTGCCCTGGTATTCGACGTGCAGCTGCTCACTTGACTCGACCTTGCCACTATCCCACAGGTCAGTCGCGCCTGGGTCCAACGAATCTGCGTTGGTTGCGACGAGAATTTGGTAGGCACTTTGACTGAGGTCACGCATCCCATCTGAGGTTGCTTCGAGGCGCCAGCCGAGTCGAGGTTGGCTTGTGTCGATACCTAAAGGCTCACGGAAATACTCACAACGCAAATCCACTGGGGAAATATTTCCACCTGTACCCTGCGCCGGCTCTTTCGTGGTGGTGAGCGGTTCAGCGTGGATCTCATTGCCAAGTATTCCGACTTTTCCCACAGCACCGGTCGCTAGAGAACCACGTAGAAAGTCTCGACGCCGAATCTTCACGCGCGACTCTGATTAATCAATGTCTCGACGTGTGCGGCGGCAGCCAGAGCGGTGCCGTCGACGTTGTAGCCGCCTTCGAGGATGGAGACGACCCGACCATCGCAGAAGTCGTCGGCAATGTCCATGACAATTCCCGTCATGCGGCGGAAAGCGTTGTCGGTAACCTCAAAACAGCCCAGCAGGTCGTCCTTTCTGCTATCGAAACCTGCTGAAATGAGAACAAAGTCAGGACGAAACTTGGTGACGGCGGGAAGAAGTTGGCGTTCCCAGCTCGCCAACATATCGGCGTCTCCGGAGCCACAGTCCAAATGCACGTTGATATTCAGGCCTCTAGCCTCACCGGTACCGCCCAGTGAAGGGTCACCTGTTCCGGGGTACGCCTGCCAGTCATGTGTCGAAAAGAACAGGACGCTGGGATCGTCATAAAACGCATTCTGCGTTGCATTACCGTGGTGGTAGTCCCAATCGACGATCAGTATTTTCTGGTAACCATGAACCTGCTGCGCATACTTGGCCGCAATGGCTGCATTGCTATAAAAGCAGAAACCTTCCTCACGACCGGTGTTGTTCGCGTGGTGCCCCGGTGGCCTCATACAGCAGAAAACGTTGCGTACTTCACGCCGGGCGACAGCATCGACCGCACCAAGCGCTCCAGCTACTGCCAGCGCGGCAACTTGGCCCGTTACCTTGATCTGACGGACGGAGTCCACATGCTCAGCTGTATGATGAGCTTGGATGCTCGGCAGGGAATCACCTAAGGGAGCTATAGACACTAACTCCTGGTCAAGGCCACGGGCCGAGAAGGCTTCAAGGATTTTCTTCAAACGTAGGGGGCGCTCGGGGTGGGGTTCACCCTGCCTGGCCGGCAGCACATGATCAAGGAATTGGTCTTTGTAAACCAACCCAGTGCCCTGAGCCATCTCGCGTTGAGGAAGACCAGTTTTTAGTTCCTTGGGCAACAGTGCCAAGGTTGAAAGGCTGGTGCCCATGTCTAAGAAAAGTTGCCTCCGTGTGCGCATGCATTGTCTACCGTACCTTGGATCAAAGCTCCCGTCCCGGAATATATGAGAGATGGAAGGTGGAGACAGGAGGAATCAACAGCGAGCCGATAGTCTTAGAGCCGTTGTAAATCAAACTGATGGTTACAGACGTCCTGCCAGACCATGGCAAGACAACGACTTGCTACTCTGGAAGCAAGAACAACTTGCGTGCGTTTTCCGCGGTGATCCGCCCGACTTCTTCGAGACTAATTCCATGAAGCTCAGCAATCGTCCTCGCGACCTCCACGACGAAAGCTGGCTCGTTGCGCTTGCCTCGGTAAGGCACCGGCGCGAGAAACGGACTGTCCGTCTCAATCAGGATACGTTCAAGTGGGACTTCGGCAGCAATGCCTCGCAATTCGTCTGCGTTTTTGAACGTCAAGATGCCCGCAAATGAGACGTGCAAGCCAAGCTCTACTGCACTCCGGGCCATGTTCGGCCCCTCAGTGAAGCAGTGGATCACCCCACGAGAACACTTTTGCTCCCGCAAGCTAGAGAGAACATCGTCCTCAGCTTCACGGCTGTGGATTACGACTGGTAATTGGAACTCGGCAGCCCACTCCAGTTGATGAGCGAACAATTCCAGTTGCTTATCTGGCGGCATGTCGTAGTGGTAATCAAGGCCAATCTCCCCGACTGCGACAACGACATCCTCGCCAAGCATGCCGCGGACCTCAGCAAGATCATTTTCGTTGGTCTCGAGAACATGATGTGGTGCCACACCGACAGTAGCGAATAGTTGCACGCCATGGAATTTTGAAATCCCCCTCCGTCGGCTCCCGGTAACACCGTCTCTCTTTTGACTCTTCTCGACAGCCAATTCTCGAACTACTTTGATGGCTCGGTAGCAACTTGAAACATCGTAGCCGATGACAATCACGCTATCGATCCCCGCTTCCGATGCTCGCTTTAGGACCTCGACACGATCCTCATCGTAGGCCTCCTCAGCTAAGTGGGCATGGGAATCGATCATTGGGTTGCTCGACAGCCTGTCGAAATTAGCGTACCCGGGCTCCATTGGGCACGTCCTTGGTAAACGTCACCAGTACTGCGCCATCATCGGTGTTAGCAGCAAGCACCATCCCGTTAGATTCAACGCCCCGTATCGTCGCCGGCTGTAGGTTGGCAACAACGGCGATCTTCAGGCCCGGCAACTCATCAGCTTCGTAGGAACCGGCGATTCCCGCGACGAGCTGGCGCGTTTCCCCACCTGTATCCACTTCCAGTCTCATCAAGCGGTCAGTTTCCGGGACCCTCTCTGCAGCAACAATCGTTGCAGTGCGAAGCTCGATTTCCATGAACTGATTGATGTCGATCATGCGTCATTCTCCTCTGATGCGGCACCGCAGGCATATGCAACCGCGGCTACCTTGATGACCTATTTCATAATCGCACGCTCGTCTTCGGCGAGGTGCTCACAATCCTTGGATTCAGGCAACTAGTCGTCAACCTAGGCAATCCGCTTAAGTTCTGCCACCGGCGGACCATCGTCGATCCTCAAATATCCAGCAACTGCTGCCACCGCATCGACCCAATCGATTGCAGCGCAGTCTTCGATATCCGACGCGAGTCCCTTGCTACCCAGTAGCCGCCCACTCGTCCCGTCAAGAAATCCCTGGCGCACACTTGGTCCATCGAGAAGGTAGGGCCAGTAACCACTGGCGCCAAGGCTATGATTGATCCATTCGAAACCATGATCGGTCAACCGTTCCGCGATTAGAGCAGCCCCAATCCAGTCCTCCTCAGTCCCCCCTGGGCAGCCCCGCAAGCCAGCAGATATTGAAAATACAGGTCGGTCTCCAGCCCGCTCAGCAGCAACTTGAGCAACTAGGCTAGCGTTCACCGGGGAGCCCACCAACGTAAGCGCAGTCCCCTCGAGTTGGCCCAAACGTGCCGCACCCGTCGTTGAGGTGAACACCACCTCCCGACCTTTAAGCGACAGGTCCATGACACCTCTTGGACTATTCCCAACGTCAAATCCAAGCGGGGGAAATCCTTCTCGCTCTCCGACCAGAAACACGTCACCGATCCGTTCCTTCATAGCATGGGCCTGGTCAACCTCGGTAGCAACCCAAACACGCCTGGCCCCAGCTGCCATTAACGAAGTAATCGTCGCCGAGGCGCGGAGTGCGTCAACCATAACCGCAACACCTTGAGACTCGACGGCAGCACGACAACCACTCGATCCACACACCACCTCGACAGTGCGGGGGGCATTTTCTTTTTCGGTATGCGTTGCTGGTTTTGTATCGACAAGCTTCTCTGTTTGATTCATATCACGATACTAACAGGACGCATAAACCTACTTAGGACTGTGAAGTAACCCATATTAGGCACCGTGGTTATTGATTCTGCACTTCCCAAACAAATGTATGAGAAGGTACAACACCGGTGTTATCCTTTGCGTAAGGGGGCGACAGGCTTCGACGGGAGCTCTGACGCCTGAGGCTGCATGCCGAGCGTATCCTGCGTGCTCGTTAATCTGGTGGGTAATTCAAAACAACTGCCAACGAACCGGTAGCTCTGGCCGCTTAACCCCGG
>PCAP01000064.1 GCA_002731215.1 Acidobacteriota bacterium
CACGTAGGCTAGCATCGTGTAGGCGATTGATGGCTTACCACCCGGATGAACGACCACGCGGCGAAAATCGACGTCGAGTCCTCGCGTCTCACTTACCTGCTGAGCGATAGCTTTACGCAAACTCTCGAGGCCGGCAGGAGGGCAGTAGTGTCCGTTGCCGTTGTCGATCTGTGTCTTCGCCTCGGCAGCAACGTGTATGGGAGCGTCAAAATCAGGTTCCCCCATGTTCAGTTTGACCACCATCTGCCCAGTCGCTTCGACGCGGGCGATGTGATCACCAACCTTGAAGGCATTTTCGGTACCAAGCCGCTGCAACCGGTCAGCGAACACGGTTATCCCTCTCTGAAATCTGTGGAAAAAACAAACAGCTGAATTGGCGGAGCCGCCACATTAGAGAAAACACTAGTGTTTTGTCCACAGTGTATCAGGCGTAACACCCTCTCTCGTAGAGTATCGAGACAAGAAAAAGTTCCAAAGAGTGGCCCACGAGCCACTGTTGTGAAACCCGTGAGCCACGAGAACAGGCGGTCCTCCCTACAGAGTGGAGGCGTTGGCGGGGGAAAACGCCTTATCGTCCTGAAGGTTTACAGCCTGCCATTCGAATTTAACCAGACAGTGTCTAGCTGACCTCGGAGCGTACTTTAAACAAGTCTGTTTGTAAGTATCAAATCTATTCCGAATGGCGCGAAATGACCCTAGTTCAGGGTTTCCAGGGACGACCAACTGGGAGTAGAAGCGTTCCTTCTAGGATGGGATCAGGACGGAGGAAAAAGCCCGATGCCGAATTTGAAAACCAATAGCCCTCCCCAATATGAAGTTACGATCAGAGCCGCAAGCCCAATGAAGGTTAGGGTCCAGTAGGCGTCCCGGTAACGTTCTGGGAAACCGCTTGGATTATTTGCCCGCCAAAGGGAGCAGACTGCGAAACACACCAGGGTCGCGATCCCAAGGTTCCGGTGTAATTCGATGGTTTCGGTTACCATCGTAGGAGCATCCGCAGGAGCAGCGGTGTAACCAGAGACTACTGAGAGAGCCGCTGCCACGGTGCCAATCATTAGTGTCCACCAAGCGACGATTCTCAGGTCGCGTTCATTGACCACTGAGGCGAGCAGATCAAACCCAACCGATACAGCGAGCAGGGCAATGGCGAAGTCGACAATGATAGGGTGCGGGACCATAAGGTCGCCCATGCTATCGAAGTTTGCTGGAACATGCCTACTGACAAGGATAATCTCCAACCATGTTAGGTGTGGGCAAGGGAATCGTGGTGATTGCCGTCGTTATGATTTTCATCGTCGTGGCGAACGCTCTCTACGTGATTCGTCGAAGGCCTAGGGGAGATACCGAGCAATGAATTCGTGGGTTAGTGCCCACGCGATCCCGCTTACCGCCTTGGCGATTTATCTGGCTGTGATCGTAGCGCACGCTTGGCACGGTCATCGATCGACGCGGGGCACCTCAGACTATTATGTTGGTGGACGCTCGATGGGTGGCTTGGTCATTGGCCTGTCATTCTACGCCACGTACTTCTCGACCAATAGTTTTATCGGGTTCGCTGGTGAGTCCTATGATCTTGGATTCGCCTGGATGGCGATGGGCTTGGTATTGCTATTGTGCGCGGTGGTCTCTTGGCACGTCGTCGCACCCCGCCTACGGCTTGCTACCGAGAAACTCGGAACGTTGACGTTTGCTGGGTTCCTTGGTGCGTATTATCAGTCGTCGGGTGTTCGTATAGCTGCTGCCGGGGTCATCTTGGTCTCATCTATCTTTTATATGACCGCCGTTTTCAAGGGAATTGGCGGGACGATGCAAGCTTATCTGAGCGTACCTTATGAAGTTGGTGTTGGCCTTGTCTTTGTCATCGTAGTTGCATACACGGTTTTTGGCGGCTTTATTTCGGTGGTCCATACCGATGCTATTCAGGGGACCCTGATGTTGTTGGGTAGTCTCTATCTTCTGATCAACGTGCTTCGGGCGGGAGGTGGCTGGACGGCTCTTATCGAACGCGTTGCTACTACTCCAGGGGTTGCTCCCGATGGCCGTCCACTCGGCGATGCCCTTCTAGCAAGTACTGGAACTATGCCTTGGGCACTGTTGCTCGGTGTTGCCTTCGCTGGTGGCGCGAAGTTTCTCGTCGAACCACGTCAGGTAACAAGATTTTTTGCCCTTAGAGATGACCGAGCGTTACGCATTGGAATGATCGTGGCACCTGCTGCCATTGGTTTTTCGTACCTCTGCCTGTTGCCGCTTGGGGTTCTCGCGCGCGGGTTGCTGGCTGAAGGTTCGGTTGCAGAGACCGATGCCGTTATACCGGCGCTGTTAACTGATCCGCAGGTGACCGGGCAGGTTGCCGCGGCAGTGATTCTTACTGCGTTGTTAGGGGCCGCCATGTCTTCGATCGACTCGGTCCTGCTGGTCCTGGCCGGTGCATTTCAGCGAGATGTTGTCGAAGTGTTCATGGGCGAATTTGAGGATGCAAGGTCGTTGCGCTTCACCCGTATTCAAGTGGTCTTGTTTGCTACGGTCACTGCCATAGTTGCCTTAAGACCACCGGGCGACATTCTTTCATTGACGATTTTTTCCGGCAGCCTTTACGCAGCTTGCTTCGCGGCACCCTTGTTCGCGGCACTTTTCCGCTGGCGAGGGTCTCCAGTGAGTGCACTCGGCGCGATGCTAATAGGCGGCGTGGTGGTTGTCTCATGGTCGACTTTGACGTCGGGAGTCAGCCCGTTGTCGTCAATCCACCCAGTGTTTGCATCAGTGACCGCATCGTTTGCCGCGTACGCAGCGCTCTCGCGGTTGCACAGTGGTGCCGGCCCCGGCCAGGCAGCCGCGACCATCGGGGCCCACTCAACGTAGAGCTCATAGAGCCGCTTGCTCTCCCTGAGAAGACAGACTGATGACTGACCAGGAAGCACGCGGTGCGTGGAGCTCGAAGGCCGGATTTCTTCTGGCCGCCGCTGGTACGCTCCTGTTTTACTGGTCTTCTGATGAGGCGCTAGTTAGAATTGCCTCTGCCTTCGGTGGGTCGGCGACCTTGAAGACCCCCAATGCGTTACCAGATTGGCTCGCAACGGTTATATACGCGTAGTCGACGTTGACGCCGGCTTTGGCGAGTTGCAACGCAACCTTCCCTAGTGCGCCGGGCTGATCAGGGAACTCGATGCCGAGTACATCGACGATTGAGAAAGGCAACTCAACTTGCTTTAGTGCATCGGTTGCCCCGTCCACATCGTCGACAATCATACGGACGACACCATACTCGCTAGTTTCCGAAGTGGTCATCGCCCGCAAGTTCACACCTTGTTCTTCGAGTGTATTGCATAGCGTTGCAAGGCGGCCGGGTATGTTCTCCAGGAAGACCGTGATTTGTTTCATTATTGCCATATCGGTGTTCCCCCTGATGCTACGTCAGCTTTGCAAGACGGCTTGCTGCCGCCTCCAAGGTTTTCCTACGCTTACAGAAAGCAAATCGAACTTGCTGGGAACCACGCTCCGCTTCGCTATAGAAAGATGAACCGGGGACAACTGCAACGCCGATCTTCTCGACCAAGAAGTCAGCAAAAGCGACATCATTGGGGTAACCGAAGGCACTGATGCTAGCCATAACGTAGTAGGAGCCATCGGGGACAGTAAAGCCGAACCCAGTTTTATCGAGTGCTTGGCAGAGGAGGTCGCGGCGGGCACGGTAATCGTCGGCAAGCTCCTGGTAATAACTGTCAGGTAGTGACAGGGCAATTGCACCTGCCTCTTGAAGCGGTGCAGCCGCGCCAACGGTAAGGAAGTCATGCACCTTACGGATTGCTTCGGTAATCGTTGGCTCAGCAATTGTCCATCCGACTCTCCAGCCGGTTACTGAATAGGATTTTGACATCCCGTTGATTACCACGGTTCGATCACGCATCCCTTCGATAGTCATTAGCGAGTGGTGTGCCAGCGGTGCGTCCGGTTCACCGTAGATGATTTGGTCGTAGATTTCGTCCGTGATCGCAATAACATCATACTGTCGACACAACCGAGCAATCTCTTTAAGTTCCGGAAGAGAAAACACTTTGCCTGTTGGGTTATTAGGTGTGTTGATGATCACTGCTTTGGTGTTGTCATTGAAAGCTGCTTCGAGCTCGCTAATGTCCATCGCCCAATTCGGTGGCTTGAGAGATACATATCGTGGTGTGGCACCCGAGAGGACCGAATCCGGGCCATAGTTTTCGTAAAAAGGTTCGAAGACGACCACTTCATCGCCTGGGTTCACGAGCGCCAGTAACGTTGCGATCATTGCTTCGGTTGCCCCACAAGTCACTGTCAGTTCTCGCTCAGAGTCGATTTGGAGCCCGGTTTGTTCGCCAAACTTAGCGACAATCGCATCGCGGATGCTTTTTGAACCCCAGGTGATTGCGTACTGGTTGATGTCGGCATTAATAGCGTCTATGGCCGCCTGCTTTACGACCGCTGGAGCCGCAAAGTCAGGGAACCCCTGAGACAGATTGATGGCGTTGTTGATCATCGCCTTTCGGGTCATTTCCCGGATAACTGACTCAGTGAAGGACTCGGCTTTTTCCGATAGCCGGTGGTGTTTGGCGACGCGCTCAAGGGGATCGATCAATTGTTCTTCCCAGTTGGGAGGGCTAGTAAGTCGTGGATTGCTAACAGTGCCACTCGGTGGCCGCACACGCTAGCTCTCTCCCTCGACCCTTCTGGCATGGGGATTGGATAATCAACACAGCAACGGTACCTAGCTGCCGAGACCCCGTTCCACTTCCGCAGCAACCGTCGCCGCGAGTTCACTGCATTCTTCTAGTAGGCGGGTCAAAGTTGCGTGCGTCTCGGCCTCAAAATCCTCATTGGTGATGTGTGGCAGGTTGATGCGGACGTTGTAAGCGGCGGCTTGGGCGCCGGCATGGGCTAGCAAAGATCCGGTCCCTACGTCACTCACCATGTTTGGATCAGTGATCGGTGCGATCTCGGCACAGAGCCTCAACGCATCGCGACACTGCTCGACCGTCGCTAGTGGGACGAGAGTAGCTACCTTGTAGCCTTCTTCCATCGCCCTAGCACGTTCGTGGCGCTCGACCTCGGTGTCCCTTGGCATACGCATGGCTTCGAGCACCAGATCAAAGGCTGCCGTGTCTTGGTCGACACCGCGGACAAGCTTATCTTTTATCGTCTGCCCCTGATCGGCGATCTTACAGAGCGCTTCGTACTGGCTATCAAATTCTCCCTTGCTAACGCTAAGGTTGGCCACCATGGCTGCGAGGGCGCCACCGAGGGCGCCAGCCAGCGCCGCCACCGAACCTCCGCCGGGCGCCGGCGAGTCTCGGGATACTGCGTCGACGAAGTCAAACGTTGCACGCTGAGCCAATGGCCCATCAGCCTTCGGCATCCCGAGAACCTTTTCCTCGGTTTCGAAAGGTGCGACGTCGCGTAAACCGAGTGACTGGATGGCGGTTTCAACAAGGTCTGGCACCGGGATACCAGTCGATTTGCGCATCCGTCGCAGATAGTAAACGGCCGATTGTCGCATTGCCTCGTAAGGGACCACCCCGACGATCTCTGATCCAGTGATGGCGATGCCCCGCTTGCTCGCTTCTTCACGAGCAGCTTCGAACACCTCGTGCGCCGGGCTCACCTTATAGTTGTTGAGGTTGATGCTGATCTGCGCCCGGTTGTAGTCGTCGACCACCCAGCCGATTGCCTTAACGTCCTTGAACCGGCCGTCGTTGAATACTGGGCCGCTGGGGTTTTCGGAGTCGATACCGAGGTCTTCATAGCGCGCTCGCAGATCGCCCTCGTGTACCTCTGCGTAATGTTCCTGAAGTTCCTCGAAGGAGTCCCCCACGAAGTCACAGGGGCCGCAGGGGTAAGTGCCATCTTCTGGAAAGCGGACGATGTCACCTTTGTAATAGAAGGGCTCGATGTTGCCAGTGCGCTTCCAGCGGCCACGCTCCCGGAGGGCATAGGCGATTTCGTTGGCATACTTGCGCTCGGTGGTGTTCAGATCGATGTTGTAGGCGATTAGGAATTCACGCGCCCCGACGGCCGTGGCGCCTGCCTTTGCGTTAAAAATAGCGGGACCGAAATCGGGTTGCCATTCGGTGCCCGTGAGTTTTTCTTCGAGGCCCTCGTATTCACCGCTCCGCACACGCGACAAATTACAACGTTCAGGACGCGTTGCCGCGTTTTCGTATAGATACACGGGAATCTCGAGATCTTCGCCAATACGCTTGCCGACCTGCCGCGCGATTTTGACGCAGTCGTCCATTGTCACACCGGAGACTGGTACGAAGGGGACCACATCGGTGGCACCAAAGCGTGGATGCGCGCCGCGATGTTGGCGCATATCGATGAGCTGCGACGCACGCTTCACGGCCTGGAATGCCGCCTCTGCGACGTCGTCGGGCAAGCCCACCATGGTGACCACGGTACGGTTGGTGTCGGCGCCTGGATCGACATCCAGAAGCTGCACACCGGTAACCGCCTCGATGGTACCGGTGATCTCCTTGATGACCCCTTCATTGCGCCCTTCAGAGAAATTGGGCACGCACTCTATGATCCGCTCCATGACGTCCTCTCGCGTATCTCAGACTAAGCCGAGGCTGGTTCCCTGGCGGGGGGCCCTGCCGACCATGGCTTGGGTAGGGGCCATGATGCCCTTAAGCGGGGGGGAAGACAAATACATGATGGGCCGATGGAGGCAGTAGGTTACTTGTCGTCAAAGAGGATAAGGACGTCGGTCTGCAGGTGCCTGACTTGTAGAACCAGGTCAGCAGTGAAGCATCTAATCGTCAATCGGTGCTGATTGTGCTGAGTTCCTCGCCGGCCATTTTTACGGTCACAGTGTTGGTGCTACCGGGCCCACCTACCGGAAATCCAGCAGTAATCACTAGCAAGTCGCCCTTTTTGATGAGTCCCGAGGCTTCGGCTCGGCGTTCCGCCTCCATGAGCATCGACTCATGGGTCAACAGGTCTTCGCCGTAGATAGGCACGACTCCCCACACTAAGGTCATGCGCCCTACGGTTTCGATATGTGTGCCGATAGCGATAATCGGTTGACTGGGACGGCAGGCACCGATCTTGATCGCGGTGCTACCCGTTCGTGTTGGTACGACTAAAGCCGTTGCATTGAGGTGTCGTGCCACCATGCAAGCAGCGGTGGCTACAACGTCCGGTACTAGATGGCGGCGGTCTGCTGGGAGCTTGAGGTAGGACCCAGGGCGACAAAGTTTTTTCTCAGTTGCCACACAGATATTTGCCATTACCTCAACAGCTTCGACTGGGTAACTGCCAACAGCAGTCTCTTCAGAAAGCATGACCGCGTCGGTTCCATCGTACAGGGCGTTGGCGACGTCGCTTGTTTCCGCGCGTGCGGGTTGTGGGGAGTCCACCATTGACAGCAGCATCTGGGTAGCTGTGATGA
Source organism: Acidobacteriota bacterium (assembly GCA_002731215.1). Taxonomy (GTDB): domain Bacteria; phylum Acidobacteriota; class UBA890; order UBA890; family UBA890; genus UBA890. The sequence goes on from PCAP01000064.1 coordinate 7,415, forward strand.
CTGGCTTCGCAGCCGTATTCGCGGCTTTGATGACTTGCTTCTGTACCTGCGGGACGTCCCACAAAGGGATTTCAACTGCTAGATCACCCCGCGCCACCATTACAGCGTCCACTGCTTCGATGATGCCCTCAAGGTTTTCGAGTGCTTCGAACTTTTCGATCTTAGCGATGATCGGAACGTGTCGGCCGTGGTCTTCAATCACCTTTCGGGCTATCTCAACGTCATCGCGCGACCGCACGAATGACAGCGCTACGAAGTCCACTCCCATATCGAGGCCGGCTATTAGGGCTTCATGGTCATACTCTGTCATAGATGGCAGCGTGACAGTGCGGTTCGGAAGGTTCACTCCTTTATGGGATCCCAATTTGCCGCCGACCGTAACTTCGCAAACGACGCTGTTTTGTTTAATGTGGCTAGCACGCAAGCGGATTGTCCCGTCAGAGAGCAGGATGGGGTCGCCGGGCTCGACGGCTTCGATAAGGGCCTTTTGGTTGACGGATACACCGCCAATGTCGCCATCGGTTCCGCCGGCTGTGAGGGTAAACTCCTGACCAACTTTAAGTTCCACTGGGCCATCGGGGAAGTTGCCTACTCTGATCTTGGGCCCTGGGAGATCTTGGAGAATACCGATCGGCTGGCCGACTTCTGCCGATATGTCGCGAATCATGGCAACACGTTCTCGATGCCAATCGATCGTCTGATGCGAAAAATTGAGACGAGCGACATCCATACCTGCGGCGAATAAGGCCCGAATTTGCTCGAGTGTTTCGCTAGCCGGTCCTAGCGTGCAGACTATTTTGGTGCGCCGATATGGGTCACGTGGCCTCGTAATGATGATCTCTCCTGCTGCGTCAACTCAGGTCGCTAGGGCAGCGTAACTAGCCTTCGGCACGATTGCTAGCTAGTCACTCTCCCGTTCGAGACCCTGATAGCATCGAACGACCATGCTCCGCAAATTCTTTCATCACTGGGAACGCTCAATTTTTGGGGACGATGCCGATGATCGCCGCCCACAGGCGTTTGGTTGGGGATTGGAAAATCTTGAGGGCGTTGAACTCGAGGGCACGGGATATCAGTTGGTTGAGGTTGCCGCGGAGCTGTGTGCGGCGAGTGAAAATTTCTATCGCACAAAAGAAATCACAAGAGTGACATTCGACGGCACCCGCTTGGCTTTCGACTCGCCGTTTCCTTCCCCCGATATTGAGGTGCAACGTGTTACGGCCCGGCTATTCGAGTCCTCGGCCGCCGAAGGCCGTGCCATCGTCGTTGTTCCACAGTGGAATGCTGACGAGGGTTCGATGGTTCAGGCATGCAACATTCTCAATTACTTTGGATTCAGCGCCTTACGGATGACTCTGCCGTATCATGAGGAACGTCGCCCCGGTTACATGGTACGCGCCGATGCCATGGTCAGTCCGATTCTAGGACTTACCATTCAATCGATACGCCGTGCCGTTGTTGAAGTTCGACTAGCGGTCCAGTGGCTGCGGCAGCGTGGGTATCGCCATATTGGTCTGTTAGGAACTAGCCTCGGATCATGCATTGGGTTCTTGGCGTTAGCTCATGACGAGGACCTCAAAGTTGCCGCTCTTAATCACGTTGCTGGCGAGTTCGCCGATGTTGTGTGGTCCGGACTTGCCACTCAACATGTGCGTGCGAGCCTCGATCAACACATCGACCTCGAGACCTTGCGACGGTGTTGGGCTCCCATCTCGCCAGTTCACTTTGCAGCAAGGCTACTGAAGAATCGACCCAAATTGCTCATGATCTCCGGAGCCTACGACCCCATCTTTCTGCCCGCACATTCCCAGGCTTTGGTCGATGCGCTGGACAGGGCGAACGTTGATTTCCGACGATTAGTATTACCCTGTGGCCACTACACTCTCGGGCGCCCCCCGTTCTACCTGATAGACGCCTACTTGATCGTGCGCTTTTTCCGTCGCCATCTCGGTTGAACCTAGCGGTATTTGACTTGCGGATCAGAACTTGATTGTTACTCCGCCCGAGAATTCGATGTTGTGCAAGTTGTTGCTTACTGCCGTACCGAGAGCGTCGACGAAATTCGGGTCAAGTTCAGTAATTTTCAGCGGAGTGATGTGATCCTTTATGTCCACGCGCAACCCGAGGGTACCAAAGGTTGCCCTCAGCCCCCCTCCGAAGACATAACCAATGACCGTTTCGCGTGGTGTGGAGCCGACTTGTAGTTTTATGCTGTGCAGGCCGATGCCCCCACCGAAAAATGGAGAGACTGGTCCGGGGAGGATTAGCATTTGGGCTTCCACTTCAGCGTACATGATGCTGGCACCGAAGCTGTCGCCCCCAGTCGAGTCGATGGCGCTGGGGCTGTAGAGCAGGCTTCCTTCAACCGCAAATGGAAAAAGGCTCCAGCCCATCCGGCCGCCCAAAATTGGAGCGTTCTCGAACCCCTCGGTTATTGTTCCGAGGCGCACCTGCAGGACCTCACTCAGGGAATCGCCGATCATTGACCCGAGCACGAATGTCACAGCCGGTATCGCTGCCACTGGCTTCGGAATGAGAAGCGTCACCATTGAAATGAGCAAAAGGATGATCAATAAGTGACGTGCACGCATTAATCTATCCAGTCCGCAAGCTCACGCATCTAGCCGACTCCAGCAAAGTGTAGAGGGGAGTAATTTCGCACTGATTGTAAACTTCAAACATCCCATCCGTGCCACCCTTTAGGGGGTTTCGGGATCCCCCGGCCAGGTTCAAAGGCTTCAATGAAGTCTATTAACTGGGGCCTTACGCGACCCGAAAAATCGGGCGGAAATGGCAGCCAGACAGCTACCATCTCCCGTTCCGGTGGTACAGGTTCGAGTCGCACGCGACCAGTAAAGAAAGCCTCTCCCTCACTCGTCATGCGTAGTTCCTCGTAGCTTTCCTCGCCGAGGTGGGAGATCCACAAACGTGCGGCTTCACGCAGAACATTGCGTAGCGCCAAGGCAGTGTCAGGTAGCACACGACAGAGCGTGTACGAGAGTTGATGCGCTCCGATTGTGGCCGTGCGAATGATCAATAGTGCCACTCGTTGCCAGCCACGACCATGGCAATTGTGATGCTGCTGTCGTCTTCACGTGGGAGTGATAGCTTGACGGCCCATTTGTCAGGTTGAAACGCTGCAATACCTGGCTCTGATTCGGTAACGACTTCGTTCGCCGGCCACAAACCCCAAGCGAAGGGGTGGAGATTAAGGTCAAGTGCCTGGTCGAGGGTTTCTTCGAATCCCTGTGGGCCGAGTGAATCTGCTTTGGGAGTGGTTAGTACAGCATAGTCGCGGTAGGTCGTCTCACCGAGGTGATTACCGTCGTCAGGTTGTCGTAGATAACGGACCAAGTAGATCCCGGCACCAACAGGTTGGTCACGGAAATCGTTGTGCTCTTGATGCAAGCGCATAACAGCTAGTACAACGCCTTCGTTGAGGGTGCTGTATGCGACACCGGGATGGGTGTTGGGATCGGTCGGAGCAGGCAGTTGCCTCGCGAACCAGAGATCCATCAATGGTTCGTTGTCTCCGTTCAGGACGGTGACTGACTGATCCTCTACGTATTGCGCGATTGAATTTTCCAGGCTCTCGGGGGGACTGCCATCAGTAATTGTTAGCTTGTACGAGTCCTGGTTGCTAATAGTAAAGCTTGCGGTGTGTCCCATCGCCGAAGTGGACACCAACGCGACCGTGGCGGTCAGGAGAAGCACGGCTCGAAGATAACGGCCTGAAAGACGCCTCTTGGTATGGCGCCGCGCGTGAGGCAAAGAAGACCCTTGGTAATAGTACATCGGGGCTATCCCTGTGGATGCGTCCTGTTTCAGAAGGAAAAGCGCCCCAGGAAAGCACTCTGCGTATTCGGATCACTCCATTGGGCATCAAGTGCGCTGCCTTGGTACGAATGCTCGACAGTCACCCCAAGGGTCGAATCCTGCAGGGGCACAAAGGGTTCATACCATTGCGCGTCACCGCACTGCTCAAAAGCTTTGTGGTCAATGTGAAGAGCCGTTGCTGTGAGTTCGACCTCTCTACCGGCACGAACGCTATAGCCCTCCGCTGTGTCAATGAAGCTGATGGGTGCGGCAACGACGTCAATGACGTTCCCGAACATCCTGGCGTTCCGATTGGTGTACAACTCGGCGAGAGCCTCACGTTGTAACTTGTCCGCCATCTCATCGACGTAAAGTACCGTGCGACGCGGCGCGTCGGGCTCCATAGCCAAGTTTGCTTCGCCTGCGATCGCCGCCACGACGGAAAGTCCGGTGACATCGATGCCATCAATC
>PCAP01000021.1 GCA_002731215.1 Acidobacteriota bacterium
CAGGTTCTGGCTCCGCTGTTGCTTCTGCCTCCGCCTCTGCTTCAGGTTCTGGCTCCGCTGTTGCTTCTGCCTCCGCCTCTGCTTCAGGTTCGGGCTCCGGTCCAGGCTCTGGCGTCGCCCTCTCCTTCGTGCGGGATTCACTTTGCTGGACAGCATCGCGCTGGCGTGATGGAGCCACAGGCTGTTCAGTCTCCACCGTACCAACTTCAATCTGTTTCAGAAGGCTCCTGACAGTGTCGGATGGCTGCGCACCCTTAGCGATCCAGTCTTTCGTCCTCTGGACGTCAAGGACAACTTTTGCCGGCTGATAGCGAGGATGGTAATGACCTAGGATCTCCACAAACGCACCGTCACGAGCCGCCTGACTGTCGGCTACAACAACCCTGTAGTGCGGATCATTTTTCGCACCTGTTCTACGTAGATGAATCGAAAGCACGCTATCTATCCTCCTGGTGAAATCATTTGTCGCCCGAACACGGAACGACCGCGTTCATCGGCCAAAATTCGCATTTTGCATCATGTCGAGCGGGTTACCCCGATGGCGACCAAGTTTCTTCATTAATTTTCGGGCTGTGTTGAATTGTTTAAGCAACCGATTGACATCTTGAATGCGGGTACCGCTACCCTTAGCAATCCGCCGACAACGTGACCTGTCGATGGTTTGTGGATGGCGACGCTCTTCAACCGACATCGAATCAATGATGGCGCTGAAGCTTCGCATATCTCCCTCAGCCGGATCCAGGGCTTTCTTATCAACTCCCCGTGCCATTGGCAACAACTCAAGAAGCTTTGACATTGAACCAAACTTGTTCATCTGCCGAATCTGCTCGCGAAAATCTTCGAGTGTAAACGTCGAATCCCTCAGGCGTTTCTCGAGTATTGCTGCCGCCTCGACGTCCACACCTTCCTGCGCCTTCTCAATCAGCGTCAAGATGTCACCCATCCCAAGAATCCGCGAGGCAATACGGTCCGGGTGGAAAACCTCTAAATCTTCGACGCGCTCGCCGACACCAGCGTAGAGGATTGGCAAGCCAGTCACCGCAGCAATCGACATTGCGACACCACCCCGGGCATCGCCATCCAGCTTGGTGAGCACTGTCCCTGTGAGTGGCAAGCGTTCGTGGAACACACTCACGGATGTGACTGCATCCTGCCCAGCGAGGGAGTCAGCAACGTAGATGACGTTCCCCGGTTTCAGAACTTCAACTATATCTGCCGCCTCGTTCATCATCGCCCCATCGAGGTGCAAGCGGCCTGCAGTATCAAAAACAACAACGTCATGGCCAGCCAACCGCGCCTTCTCAATCGCCTCTCGCGCCAGCACGGTAGGATCATCACCCTCACTTGCAAAGACCGGTATCGAAGAGTTGGTTCCCATCTGAGCGAGCTGCTCTCTTGCCGCCGGACGATGAACGTCTACCGAGGCTAACAACGGCGAGTGGCCGCTACGGCGCAGCTGCTGACCCAGCTTGGCCGCAGTCGTCGTTTTACCTGCCCCTTGTAAGCCAACAAGCATGATGACGTGTGGCGTGGCACCCTTAAGTTGAAGACGCACCTGGGTACCACCGAGCAGCTTAACCATCTCCTCATGGACAACCTTGACAACCTGTTGGCCTGGAGTCAGAGAGTCAAGCACCTCCTGCCTCTGGGCACGCTCCCGAACGACTGCAAGAAGGTCCTTCACAACGCCGAAATTGACGTCGGCTTCGAGCAGCGCTAAACGTAAATCACGCAGCGCTACTATAAGACTCGCCTCGTCAACACACACAACGCCACGTAGCATGCGTAGCGTTTGATTTAGGCGTTGGCTGATTTGCTCAAACATGTTGGCTTTCGATGCTGGTTTTCGGATTAAACCGACGTCAGGTCGTGTCCAAGCTTCTGTTTTTTAGTTTCAAGGTAGCGGCGTGTTGTTTCAGTCGGCGCTATTTCTATCGGGACCCGCTCTACAACCTCGAGGCCATACCCGGACAGTCCGACAAACTTGCGCGGATTATTGGTCATGACCCTAAGCTTGGACGCCCCCAAGTCATTGAGAATTTGTGCGCCAATGCCATAGTCGCGCTGATCGGCCTGAAATCCAAGTGCCTCGTTGGCCTCCACCGTGTCTGCGCCACCATCTTGGAGCTCGTAGGCTTTCAACTTGTGGACCAGGCCAATGCCACGGCCCTCCTGTCTTAGATACACGATAATGCCGCGACCCTCTTCGGCAATCCGCTGCATGGCAGTTTCGAGCTGTGGGCCACAGTCGCAACGTGCTGAAAAAAAGGCGTCGCCGGTGAGACACTCAGAGTGCACCCGCATCAGGACAGGCTCACCATCGCTGACATCTCCCATAACGAGAGCCACGTGCGTCTTGTTGTCAAACTCATTCTCATATGCATGCAGAGTAAAGTCACCGAAACGAGTCGGCAGGTTCGGCGACGCCATGCGTTTGACGAAGCGTTCGGTGCCCAGCCTATAGTGGATTAGGTCGGCAATATTGATAATCTTCAGTTCGTGTTTGGCTGCGAACTGCATGAGGTCTGGAACTCGAGCCATCGTGCCATCTTCGTTCATGATCTCGCAGATCACGCCCGCCGGATACAAACCAGCCATGCGAGCGAGATCAACAGCTGCCTCGGTTTGTCCGGCGCGGCGCAGCACCCCACCGTCTTCAGCCCGCAGAGGGAACATATGACCGGGCCTGCCAAGATCCTGAGGTCGGGTAGCGGGATCGATCGCAGCGCGGACGGTGGTAGCCCGATCAGCAGCGGAAATACCAGTGGAAACGTCCCTTTTCGCCTCAATCGAAACACAAAACGCCGTGTTGAACTTTGACGAGTTTTTGTCGACCATCAGTGGAACTTGCAAAGCTTCAAGCCGCTCGCGCGTCATTGGCAAGCAGATTAACCCGCACCCATTCCTAGCCATAAAGTTGATGGCGTCGCTAGTGATTTTCTCTGCAGCGATTGTTAAGTCGCCCTCATTTTCACGATCTTCATCATCAACGACAATCACCATACGACCCTGTCGAATGTCTTCGATTACTTCCTCGATGTTGGCGAAGCTCATGTCTCATCTCCCCCAACGGCTACAATCGACTCCATAACCGACACTTCTAGATCTGCTTCGAGCATCCGAGCAACATACTTACCAAGTATGTCCACTTCCACATTCATCGCCTCCGCACGCCTTTCCGAGATCAAATTTGTGTGTTCCAGTGTATGCGGGACAAGCTGGACGTCGAACCAACCTTTGTCCATATCAGCAATGGTCAGGGAAACACCATTGATTGCGATCGAACCCTTTAGCACTAAATAACGCTCTAGACCGACTGGCATCTCAAACCGGGTCCGCACAAAGTCACCTTCTTTATCCTGGGACCGCTGTCGAATCACCGCATCCACGTGTCCTTGGACAAAATGTCCACCGATACGGGCGTTGACAGCTAACGGACGTTCAAGGTTGACTCTAGTGCCTTCCTCATAAAAGGATTGGTTCGTCCGCGCAATCGTCTCTGGTGAGACCTCAGTAACAAAATCCATATCGTCAATTTCCACAACCGTAAGGCAGGCACCGTCGACTGCAATGCTGTCCCCAAGCACTAGGTTAAGTGGACTCGTCTTTGTGGCGACCCGCAGGCGCACCCCTTGCGACACGTGCCTAACGTGTATAACCGTACCCACCTCTTCGATTAGCCCAGTAAACATTCGTGCTTTTCTGGTTTGAGGCGCTAAAGGTCGTGTTTCAACATCTTGCTAGAGCGATGGCTCCGGGCCCTGAAGATATCCTTCGACCGCCCAGTCGTCACCAAGACTGAAGTGTCGCACGTGACGGAGACGCGGCGCTGCCGTGAGCTCGTCGACACCATCGCCTCCCCAAAGAGACAAGGCTCCGGACCCGCCGATTAAGAGAGGTGCATAGACAAGGAAGAGCTTGCATATTATACCAGCCTCGAATGCACTGGTCAGAACGCCACTGCCCCCCTCAAGCAGTAATGACATCACTTCCCGCGCCGCAAGCTCGGAGAGAATGTTATCCCAAGAAAGACCTTCCCCATCGAAGCTTACCCGAACTATTTCAGCATCCAATGCTCCGAGCTCAGCTTCCGCATCTGCAGGGGCATCTGGACCACAGAACAAAAGCACCCTGCCTGCACTTTCACTCAACATCCTAGCGGTCCGCGGCGTGCGCAAGTTGGTATCAAAAACCACTCTATAGCGTGGCCCCTCGGAACTACCTCCACGCACTGTAAGGCGGGGGTCGTCATCGAGAACAGTCCCGATGCCGACTCCAATCGCATCCGTTTCAGCGCGCAGTTGATGCGTTCGCCGGCGAGCAATCTCCCCACTTATCCACTGAGATTCACGGCGCCTTGTTGCCAACCTTCCATCTAGAGAGATAGCAGCTTTGGCCGTGACAAACGGCCGGCCACAGGTCTTATAGGAAAGATATGCTTCGTTGAGTCGTGTCGCCTCAAAAGCCAACTTGCCGACGTCAACCTGAAGGCCAGCAGCGCGCAAGGCCTTGACCCCACCGCCAGAGACCCGAGGGTCCGGATCCAAAGTGCTTACCACGACGCGCTTTATACCAGATTGTAAGACCGCATCAATGCAAGGCGGCGTGCGTCCCTGATGGCTGCAAGGCTCGATGTTGACGTAGAGCGTCGCACCGCGAGCCCTATCACCAGCTTCGTCAAGAGCAACTCGTTCAGCATGAGGATCGCCTGGGCATCGGTGCAACCCGCGTCCAACCACCTCATCATCGCGCACTACGACGGCTCCAACCATGGGGTTAGGACTAGTCGCACCACGCGCCTGCGATGCCAAGCGGATGCATTCTTCTAAATGCTGCCTGTCTGCCACTTGCTACCTATTAATCCTGGCCCATCAGGCCATTGACATAAGCTTCGGCGTCAAACGGCGCCAAGCTATCGATTTCTTCACCTGTGCCAACGAAACGAATCGGCAAGTCCAATGTCTCAGCGATCGAAAGAACAACTCCACCCTTGGCACTCCCGTCCAGCTTCGCAAGGACCAGGCCGGTAACACCGACGTATCGTAAAAAGTCCTCTGCCTGGCGGAGCCCATTCTGGCCAGTAGTCGCATCGAGCACTAACCAGACCTCATTGGGCGCTCCTTCTATGACTTTTCCGGCCGTCTTATGGATCTTAGAAAGTTCCGCCATGAGGTTATCTTTGGTATGTAGGCGGCCCGCAGTGTCAATCAGAACAATGTCTACACCACGAGAGCGACCTGCTGCGCAAGTATCGTAAACGACCGCTGCAGGATCTCCACCCGCCGTATGAGAGATAACTTGAACATTAAGGCGTTCGCCCCAAACCTCGAGCTGCTCAACGGCAGCGGCGCGAAAGGTATCTGCCGCACCAAGAATAACGCTGTGTCCTTGCGCAACGTACCTCGCCGCGAGTTTTGCTACGCTAGTCGTTTTTCCTGAGCCGTTGACCCCAACTAGCAGAACCACATGCGGTTGATTTTTCGAAGGTGCACTGACTGCACTACTGCTCCTTGCGAGAATCTCCAACATCGCCTCACGCAAGCGCTCGCGTGGGCTTTCATCGCCAACTGCCACCTGACGAAGATTTTCCACCAAACGGAGGGCCACTGTCGGACCAACGTCAGCCAAGATCAGAGCTTCTTCAAGCGCCTCAAGCGTTTCTTCGTCCGGGCTTTGAGACGAAGTGATGCGATGCAAAATTCCCCTCAGGCTCTCGCGTGTGCGCAGAAGCGAACGGCCTAGGATGCTACCCAACGTGTGTTCTAGTGAGCCGTGGTGACGACAAAGACCGTCAATTCACAAAGGGAAGCCATTCTGTACAAAGCCTGCTTTGGGCAACACATGGGCAAGATCGTAGCATGACGGACACCACTCAAGAGGGGCGTCCCGACTACTCTTCAACCAAGGTTCTTGCCATCAGGTCCTCGATCGCAGCACGCGCCGACTTGCCTTCTTGCAGTATCGCATAAACCTCATTCGTGATCGGCATCTTGACTTTCAGGCGACGCCCCAAATGAAACGTAGCTAAAACCGTTTCAACACCTTCGGCAACCATCTGCATGCCGTCGATAATCTCTCCCAGGCTTCGGCCTTTCCCGAGTTCAATACCAACATGACGGTTTCTGCTCAACGACCCGGTACAGGTTAGTACCAAGTCGCCGAGGCCAGCTAAACCCATTAGGGTGTCTGGCCGTGCTCCCCGGGCAACCGCTAAGCTAGTCAACTCTTTAAGACCTCGCGTGATAAGAGCAGCACGGGAGTTGGTACCGAAGCCGAGCCCGTCCGCAATCCCGGTGGCGATCGCAATGGCATTCTTGAGTGCCCCACCATGCTCAACGCCAACAATGTCCGCGTTTCGATAGGCTCTCAATGGACCATGGCTCAAACAAGCTTGGACACTTTCAGCAGCTTCAAGGTTGGAGCATGCAAGAGTCACAGCCGTGGGGTGCCCTTCAACAAGTTCGGCAGCGAATGATGGGCCAGACAGAGCCATAATCGAAGCTTCCCTACCATTGGTATATTCCGAAAGCACCTGGCTCATCCTCAGTCCTGTCTTGTCCTCCAATCCCTTGGTCGCCGAAATCAGGTGAGCTCCAGACGGAAACGCGTAGCTGATTCCATCCCACATCGAACGCAGAAAACGCGACGGGATCACACTTATAACCAAGTCGGCATCAGCCATGCACGCTTCCGCGTCTGCGCTAACCAATAGGGCTTCCGGAAGTTCACAGCGCGGAAGATAGTCAGCATTTTTGCGGCTACGGCTCATGGCATCGGCGGCTAACTGTCGCCGCGCCCATAACCTGACATCATGACCTGCCAAGCTAGAATGAACTGCTAAGGCCGTACCCCAAGACCCGGCTCCCAGAACCGCGATCTTCCACCGGTTTCGCAGCTTTTGGGGAACCACAGGATCACTCAAAATCACACTCTTTCGGCCACTAAAATGCTCATTGTCATGCTTTTCCAAGCTTTGCTTCTTCACCCCGCTTGATCCGCCCGATGTTCTCCCGGTGGCGCCAGAAAATGACGATCGCTGCCAACAACGTGGCCACGAGTGAGTAGCTCGGCTCAGCACGAAACCAGGCAGTGCAGACTAGCGCAACAGAACCTGCAAGAGACGCTAGTGAAATCATACGGCCAATTGCCCCCACCACCACCAAAACTCCGGCCCCAACTGCTGTCGGCACAGGTACGAGAAGGGCAAACGCCCCCAGCAACGTCGCTACACCTTTACCGCCACGCAGGCCAAGCCAGGGCGTGTAGCAATGCCCCAAAACGGTACCGAGTGCACCAGCCGCGCCCCAAACTGGCTGCTGGGTGCCGAGGACCACAATACCAACATGTACCGCAGTGAACGTACCGCCGGCACCCTTCGCAACATCCAAGAAAAGGGTAGCAATACCAGCTCTTTTGCCAAGAACGCGTTTCACGTTGGTAGCCCCAATGTTGCCACTACCCGAAAGACGGACATCATCTCCCGTCTTCATCCTGACGAGTAAATACCCGAAAGGAATACTGCCAAAAGTAAAGCCAACTATCAGTCCGCCAATGATACCGATCAAGTCATTGTGGGCTGCGTTGAGCGAATCAAACACTGGCGCTGTCCTCCGGTTCGACAAGCTGCTGCCGCAAGAGCCCAAGTATCGCCGTAACCGCGCCGAGACGTATGATGTTCCGGTCGCCATCGAACTGCCACCGGCGCGAGACTACCGCATGACGATCAGCGACAGCACCGAAGACACACCCGACGACCTCGTCGTCATCGGCCAATGGGCCAGCCCAACCTGTCACCGCTACTCCGTAGGTCGCCATCGATCGATCTCTGATCGCCGCAGCAAGAGCCTTTGTCGTAGCCAAAGAAACCGTTCCGTCTCGCTCGAGCAATCCAGGATCAAGCCCGGCGAGTTCGACCTTGGCACCGGCAGCGTACACAACGATGCCACCCCAGAAAAAGTCCGAAGCACCCGGTAAGCATGTTAGCGTCGCCGAGACCAAGCCTGCTGTGCAACTTTCAGCGGTGGCAACCGTTTCGTTCTTCCGCAACAGCATGCCACTCACCATCTCGGCAAGATGGAGAAGATCATCCGATGGCGTGTGGATCATATGCCAAAAGCCCAGAGAGCAGCATGGACAGCCACCTGCGTATAACCGGCCGCCACGACATCATCAGCCATTATCCCCACGCCACCTTGCAGTTGCTCAAAACGTCCTGCCGGAAACGGCTTTAGGATGTCAAAGGTGCGAAACAAGAAGAACGCCAGCATCCAGCCACTGGCACCCTGAATCGCCACCATCGACAACCACATCCCAGCCCACTCATCGACCACAATCCAACTAGGGTCATCACTTTCTAGTTCCAAGACGGCAACTTCAGCGGCGATGGTCCCGAGAATCATGAACCCGATGCTAGCGGCAAGCTGCCACCTCCAATCGAGTGGGGCAAGAAACAGGACAAACAGTGCAACACCAAGGAGCGATCCCCAGGTACCAGGGGCAGGCCAAAGAAACCCTGTGCCGAACCCAGTCGCCAACAAGCGGGAAGCTTGCTCTTGAAGGCTTCGGGTCACGGTGTGAGCCGTCCCAGCAACCTTGGATAGGGAATCGTCTCACGCAAATGCGGCACGCCAGTAATCCAGGCAACGACGCGCTCAAGCCCCATGCCGAAGCCGGAGTGTGGCACCGAGCCATAGCGTCGGACATCGAGGTACCACTGGTAGTGCTTTTCGTTAAGACCATTTTCCCGGATACGCGACAGGAGTAGGTCATGGTCATGAATTCGCTGGCTTCCACCGATGATCTCTCCGTATCCTTCGGGAGCTATCATGTCCATAGCGAGCGCCAGTTCTTCACGTTCTGGGTCGGGCTCCATATAAAACGCCTTTATCGCCTGTGGGAACCGATGAACAAGCACTGGACGGTCGAAGGCCTCAGAGATGATCGTCTCATGGCCACCACCGAAGTCTGCTCCCCATTCAAAATCCTGGCCGGCCTCCCTAAGGATTTCAACAGCTTCGTCGTAATGGATCCGCGGGAAAGGCTTCACGACCCGTTCCAGGGTCGTCGTGTCCCGGTTGAGAACCTCTAGCTCATATTTGCACTCAACGAGCGCTGTCTGCACAACGTGAGAAATGAAGTCCTCTGCCAACTCCATCGCATCGTCAAGCGTCGCGTAGGCTACTTCCGGTTCGAGCATCCAGAACTCGATGAGATGCCGACGAGTCTTGGATTTCTCGGCCCGAAAAGTCGGGCCGAAGCAATAGACACGACCGTGCGCCATACAGGCCGGCTCCAGATACAACTGGCCACTTTGTGTCAAGTAGGCGTTCTCTCCGAAATAATCCGTGGAGAACAACGTCGTCGTTCCCTCAACCGAAGTCGGGGTCAGGATCGGACTGTCAATGAGTACAAAACCACGGTCATGGTAGTAGGAGCGACAGATATGGATCACTTTACTGCGCACCCTAAGAGCTGCGACCTGAGAACTCGATCGCAGCCATAGGTGGCGATGATCCATCAAGAATTCGGTCCCATGTTCCTTCGGGCTGATGGGATAGTCCGGGGCCATGTGGACAATTTCAACAAGCTCTACCCCGAGCTCAAACCCAGTCGGTGAGCGAGAGTCCGCACGTACCGACCCGGTTACAATGATCGATGATTCTTGGGTGACTTCACCAATCAGATTCCACGAGGTTTCATCAACATCCTGGGGCGTAGCGACTGCCTGAACCGTTCCAGTCCCATCGCGCAGCTGCATAAAGGCGATCTTGCCACTCGACCGTTTGTTGTACAGCCAACCACGGATGGTGACCGTTTCTCCCTCGTGCGCGCCGAGGTCTACAATGTAGATTGATTCAGGCATGATGACGAGCGATCGTACCCTTGCGTATGGAGTGCGACAAGCCGACAGACAGTTAACACTCCCAACTCAAAGGCTATCAAAAGCAACGAGTTCGGTAAGTAGATCATCCCATCCAAGACTCATGATGGCGCGTTTTGCATGTTTCCATGCGCGGTCAGCACAAATAGCGTATTCGACGCAACCAGCGACGCTAACCTGGTACCCAAAAGTACCAAGCGCTTTGAGAGAGCGCTGCGCCGCGGTCAATGCGAGTGCTTGACGGGCACCGGCAGTCAATAGGCTCGGCTCGTCCGGCACAAGTGCGATCGTACTGACCGGCATGCTAGTTCGGTCACCCGCCCAAAACGTCTCGATCGCGGCAACCATCGCGTTTGTTGGCACGTCTCGGTAATCGTCACCCAGCAGCGACACAAGATCATAAAATAATGGCCCTTCCATGGCGTCTTGGAAGTCCACCACCATTAGCTCTTCGCCAACTAATAGGTTGCGAGAATGGTAGTCACGATGGCACATACGACTCGGCAACTTCGCCGTGGCGACAGCAAGTCGCTCAAAAGCTCTGTCACGACCCTGTGATGGGTCACTGTTGAGCCAATGGCGCAGGGCGTACTCTTCTGTAAATGCCAGCTCGTTCCGTAAACGCCCGGCATCGAGTTGCCAATCCGGGTTTGGGTTTTGCGACGCTGAACCATGCGCCTGTATTGACAGGATAACCTGCGTCGCCTCAACATATCGCTGAGTCAACTCTTGGGTTTCAGCGTGCTCGGCAAGTAGGAGGTCACCACCGTCTTCGACTAATAGAGCCCGGTTGGTAGCACCAAAGACCTGCGGTACCCGGACGCGGGCCTCATTAAACCAACGCGCCGTACTTGTGTATCTCATAATGGCTTCAACATCGTCGCGTTCGTAAAGGACCAAAACGACCGACGCTGGTGGAGTGTCGCCACTCGACAACGTAGCGGTCGACTGCTGTCGCTCCGATATCGTCTCAGGGGATGGGATGACCCTATAGAAACGTCGGAGAGACGCATGCAAACCCAGACGCATAGCGCCCCCAACCGGCCAGGGGAAAGGCAATTCCATAACACCCGGCATTTCCCGCAGTTCGCTCCATACATTGCCCTCCTTATTGCTCATCAAGTTTTCTTGAGCACCTCGGGTGCAATGACTTGGTTAACACAGCGTGCCCCAGATGGCACCACGCCGTCTTCAAGAATGATGCAGCGTTCGACATAAGCACCAGCCCCAATCTTGGCACGCTTCATTAGTACGCTATTGAGTACCGAAGCACCACGGCCAACATAAGCCTCGGAACCTATGACCACCCCGGAGATTAACGACGCCTCCTCCAGTTTGACTTGTTTGTCGATCATAAACGGAGGGCAAGTGTGGGCGGGCAATGGGCCGACTAACTCACGCCCATAACTACCCGAGCCGAGCCGCTGGTATCCTTGAAAAGCAAGTGGGAATTCTTCGCGACGCAAAGCTTCGAGCTGGCAGAACACGTAACGTCCAGGTGTTCCGATTTCGTACCAGCTACCCGGGACTACGAAGCCATGGAGCGGTAGCCGTTCTTGGAGCAATCGAGCGTAAATTGGATCAACTATGCCGCAAAACTTGTTTTCGGGAGCTAGCATTAAAACCTCCCGCTCGACGATATGAATCCCAGTAAAACACCCCGAAGCCACATCTCCAGCACCCGACTTGCCTGCCCCAACACCCGGGATGTGAGTAACACCACCGTCTTTATCGATTTTGATACCAGGAAATTCGCGCCACGCTGGACCAGCGTGTAAAGCCATGGTCGCCAGCGCTCCCGAAGAACTGTGATGCTCCCATAAGGGTTCGGGGGTAATCGTTGTTGCTACATCACCGTTTACGATTAGTACCCGCGGTCCGAGGCGTTCTAGTACCTTACGGGGACCACCGGCAGTCCCCAAGATCGATTCCTCGTGGCTGAAATGAACGTCGACACCAAATTGTTTCTCCCGGTAGCAGGCACGCACGCTCTCTGGTCGATGGTGCAGATTGACAATCGCTTTGGTAAAACCAGAGCGGCTCAACCAGTCGAGCGTATAGTCAAGCAAGGGTCGATTCAGAAACGGCACAACGGCTTTGGCAAGCGTCGAGGTCATTGGTTGCAGGCGAGTGCCGTAGCCCGCCGCCAGAACCATTGCAGTGCAGTTACAGGCGAGCGCCCCTCTACTCTTGACTCTGTCTTCGATCGACATTGAGCCTCTTTGTTAGCCGATCTCGAGAAACACGCTCACCAGATATCCCATGGAATAGAATTTCGAGCAGCTGCTCAGAACTCAAGAATTTCGTTGTTTTTACGTTCCGCCAACTCGTCAATACGGTCGACGTATTCGTCTGTGAGCTTTTGGACCTCTTTGTAACCTCCGTGCTCCTCGTCTTCGCTAATTTGCTTTTCGGTCTGCAACTTCTTAATGCGGTCATTGGCATCACGGCGACTATTGCGAATCGCTGTCTTGCCCTGTTCGGCAACCCGACTTGCAACTTTAGTTAACTCGAGACGGCGCTCTTCCGTAAGCTCCGGAATAGGGATCCGAATAAATGTCCCGTCGTTACTCGGGTTCAATCCGAGGCCAGCCTGATGAATCGCTTTCTCAACCGACTCCACCGTTGACTTGTCGTAGGGCTGTACAACGAGAAGGTTGGCATCGGGCGCTGTCAAGCTAGCGAGCTGGTTAAGCGGCGTGAGGGTCCCATAATAGTCAACCACGACGTCGTCGAGAATCGAGATGCTAGCGCGCCCGGTGCGGAGCGTATTGAAGTCGTGTGTAACCGACCCGATCGATGCCTCCATATGCTGCCTCGCCTCGCGCAGGGCGTCATCTACCATGGTGCCTGACTCCTTCGTGGGAGCCCCGAATACTGAGAATCGGGGGTTGTGCGCTATCTACATACTGATCAGTGATCCAATTTGCTCACCACTAACCGCCTTAATCATATTGCCTTGTTTCCGCAAATTAAAAATAAGGATTGGTAGGTTGTTATCCATGCAAGTTGTGATCGCGGTTGCGTCCATGACGCGGAGTCGTCGCTCTAGAACCTTGAGATAAGTAATCCGGTTAATTCGTTCAGCCTCAGGATTGGTTTCCGGGTCGGAAGTGTATAGACCACCCACCTTGGTTCCTTTCATCAGAATCTCAGCGTGGATTTCCATGGCCCGCAGCGCCGCAGCCGTATCGGTCGAAAAATACGGGTTGCCTGTTCCAGCAGCGAAGATCACGACCCGCCCCTGCTCAAGATGACGAAGGGCGCGGCGGCGGATGAGAGGTTCCGCCACCTGGCGGATCTCTATAGCTGATAGCACGCGGGTTTCGAGACCCCGTTTCTCCAGGGAATCCTGTAACGCCAGGCTGTTAATCACAGTAGCCAGCATCCCCATATGGTCGGCAGTCACCCGATCCATATCAATGGCCTTGGCGCGAATTCCACGGAAGATGTTACCGCCACCGATGACGATGCCGAGTTCTACTCCAAGCGCGTGTACTTCGGCAATTTCGTCAGCAACATTGAGCACTACATTGGGATCAATACCGAAGCCCATTTCCCCCATCATGGCTTCGCCAGAGAGTTTGATGAGTACTCGCTTATATTTCGGCGCGTCGTTCACCGCGACAGTTTAACCGCTCTGCGCAATCTCCGTACCCGACTCCCCAACTGCGAAGCGGACAAAGCGACCAACGAGGATATTCTCTCCAAGGCGGTGGATAGCATCGCTTAACAAATCACCGATCGTCTGGTCAGGATCCTTTACGAACGCCTGCTCATACAGAACACTCTCCGAAAGGTAGCGTTCAAGCTTGCCATCAACAATTTTCTCTATGATCTCTGCCGGCTTGCCCTCGGCTTCCGCTTGTGACTGGTAAACCTCCCGTTCTTCTTCCAGGGCCGCTGCGTTGAGATCTTCGCGCTTGATTGCCATAGGATTGGAGGCAGCGATGTGCATTGCAATGTCCCTCGCCAAGCTAATGAAATCGTCGGACTTGGCAACGAAGTCTGTCTCACAATTTAGCTCGATCATGACAGCAATCTTGCCACCAAGGTGTACGTAGGACTCGATACGACCCTCGCTCGCTTCGCGACTAGCCCTCTTGGCGACCTTTGCTTTACCCATCTTACGTAGGATTTTGGCCGCCTCATCTACATCGCCTGACGATTCCACCAGAGCCTGCTTGCAATCCATTATGCCGACACCGGTTCGTTCTCGAAGTTCCTTAACCTGGCTCGCACTGATGCTCATTTACTGGCTTCCTGCTCCGGTAATTCTGAGGGGAATCGGCAGCTAAATCCGGATGACTGTGCTCAGCAGCTCCGTTGCTATTTCTTCGATTCTTTGGCGTTTTCAGTTTTTTCCACTTGCTCGCCATCATCGACAGCTTCTACTTCGTCGACTTCAGCGTCACCCTCCATAGCGGCGGCTGCCTGAGGTGGAGACGCCTTTTCATCTCCATCAGCCTCGGCTTCCTGCGAAGCAGCCTCTTCCACTGCCTGCAAAGCAGCGTCCTCAACTGCCTTCTCGTGGATTCCACGTCCTTCGAGAATGGAGTCGGCCGCAGCGGATAAAAACAAGCGGATCGACCGCAGAGCATCATCGTTACCCGGCACCACAAAGTCGATGCCCTCTGGGTCGCAGTTGGTATCAACGATAGCGACAATTGGGATGTTCAGCTTCATCGCTTCACGCACAGCGATATGCTCGCACCTAACATCAAGAACAAAAATGGCGTCAGGTATCCGTTCCATCTCCTTAATACCCTCGAGGTTCCGGAAAAGCTTGAACTTCTCACGCCGCAACTTGATGACTTCCTTTTTGGTAAGCAGCTGCATGCGACCATCTTCTTCCATCGCCTCGATGTCCTTGAGACGAGCCACACTCTTACGAATAGTTGTGAAGTTAGTCAACAAACCACCGAGCCAGCGTTGGTTGACGAAGTACATCCCTGTGCGTTCGGCCGCATCGCGCACTGCGTCCTGAGCCTGGCGCTTTGTGCCAACGAACATGACGCTGCCCCCATCGGCAGCAAGATCACGCAGAAAATTGAGGGCTTCGCGGAACGCCACCGCTGTTTGCCTTAAATCGACAATATAGATGCCGTTCCGCTGAGTGAAGATGTAGGGCTTCATCCTCGGATTCCAGCGTCGTGTCTGGTGCCCGAAGTGGACGCCTGCGTCTAATAAATCTCTTATATTTACGCTGACCAAGCCGTAACCTCCTCTGTGTTCAGCGTTTGCTGAACTGGAACCGCGCGCGTGCGCCACGCTGCCCGGGCTTCTTCCGTTCTTTCTTGCGGGCATCGCGGGTCAGAAGTCCCTGCTCCTTCAACACACCACGTAGATCCGGATTAAAGTCGACCAATGCCTTAGCGATGCCATGGCGAACTGCTCCTGCCTGTCCGCTCAAACCACCACCTTTCACGGTGATGTAGAGATCGAAGTTCCCATCAGTCTCAGTTGCTTGTAGTGGCTCGATCACAAGTTTACGTTGGTCAACGGTGGTGAAATATTCTTCGAGCGGCCGGCCATTGACAGTTGCCCCTCCTTTACCAGGGCGTAGAAACACGCGCGCTACCGATGTCTTTCGCTTGCCGGTTCCGTAGTTCTGTGTCTGTGCCATGTTCTCGTGCCTCAGTCTGACAAACTGTAGGGCTGTGGCTGCTGTGCTTCATGCGGGTGCTCTGGCCCCGCGTAAACGCGCAACTTACTAAACATCTGGCGGCCAAGCGTTGTCTTGGGAACCATGCCACGCACCGCAGACTCCAGGATACGAGTTGGGTTCTCGCGCATCACGCGACGCGCACGTGCTTCCTTGATCCCACCCGGGTACCCACTGTAACGGTAGTACATCTTGTCGTTCATCTTATTACCAGTCAGCACGATCTTGTCAGCGTTGACGACTACAACGTGGTCACCACAGTCAAGAAACGGTGTGTATCCCGGCTTGTGTTTACCCATGAGGACAGTCGCAATTCGGGTGGCCAAGCGACCAAGAACCTGGCCTTGCGCATCGATCACGTGCCACTCACGGTTGAGAGTCTTCTTTGAAGGAAACGGTGTGCTCATAGTTTTTACTTACCCGTCTGCGTCGACCATATCCTCGGCCGCCGCCCTCTCTTCCTCCGTAACTGCCTTCAATGACAAACGAATCCGGTCACGCTCATCAATATTAACAACCTTAACGAACAGATCGTCACCTTCGTTGACGTGATCACGCACATCTTTGACGTGATGCTCAGCAACTTCTGAGATGTGCAGTAGACCGTCAGTTCCCGGCAGGATCTCGACGAAGGCCCCAAAGTCCTTTATCGATCGAACCGTGCCAGCATAAATTTTTCCAACCTCGGCTTCGGCGGTGAGACCCTCAATGATTGAAAGCGCCTTCTGCCCTGATTCACTGTCGGTTGCGGCTATTTGCACGGTACCGTCGTCGTCAACGTTGATGCGGCAACCGGTGTCTTCCTGTATGCCCCGGATAATGCGACCACCTGGACCAATAATATCGCGAATCCGGTCAACGGAAATCTTAATCGAAATGATCTCCGGCGCGTAGCGGCTCGTCTCAGCCCTCGGCTCCGAGATCGCTTCACGCATCTTACCAAGGATGTGCATTCGACCTTCTCTGGCCTGCTCAAGTGCCTGCGCAAAGATCTCGCGCGACAATCCTGTAGCCTTAATATCCATCTGCATGGCTGTGATACCACGTGGCGTGCCAGCAACCTTGAAGTCCATATCGCCGTGGTGGTCTTCCTCTCCAGCTATATCGGAGAGGACTGCGTAG
>PCAP01000065.1 GCA_002731215.1 Acidobacteriota bacterium
ACCGCATATGCCCAGGGTCGTGACACTGGCCTTGCGGTCGTGCACGCGGAAGATCCGGATGGTGCCCCTTTGCCGGGCGTCATGGTTGTTGTCACCGGACCTGTCGGGTCGCAGACCCAGTACACCGGTGTCGCTGGTGAGGCCCGCTTTCCGGGGTTGTATCCCGGTGACGGGTATAGCGCTACATTCACACTGGATGGTTTTACTACTGTTATTCGTGATGATCTGACCGTCGTAACCGGTCGTATCATTGACTTTACGGTCACCATGGATCTGGCGACCGTTGAAGAAACCATCACGGTAACGGGTGAAAGCCCACTAGTGGACGTTAAGAGCACTAGCGTTGCTGGTCTTGTCACTTCCGACCTGCTTGATAGGACGCCAACTGCCTCTGGTATTTGGGCTGGCGTAATGGACAAGATTCCAGGTGTTGTCGCAAGTTTCGACGTTGGCGGTGGTGACTCCGGTCAGCAGCAAGTCAACACTGCTTGGGGTTCTGAGTGGCGAAACAATAGCTACAACGTCAACGGTGGTGACACCACTGACCCGGCAGCGGTCGGTGCGTCCTCCAGTTATTTCTCAACTGGTTCTTTTGAGGAAGTATCGGTTTCGATGGCCGCTCAGGACATCGAGATCAAGACGCCTGGTTTGAACATCAATATGGTCGTCAAGTCAGGTAGTAACGACTGGCACGCCGGCGCAAAGTACTTCTACGAGAACGCGGACATGGTGTCGGACAACGTCACTGGTGTCGCCAAGTTTGAGGAAGCTGGTATTACCGTCGGTACGCCGAACGTCCTCCTTTCCGACCTGGACGTCCAGGGCGGTGGGCCGATTTGGCGCGATCGTGCTTGGTTCTTTGTCGACTATTGGAATTTCGAAGTTCAAAAAGTCATTTTGAACTTGGATGAGGTCGACGGTACGAAGCTTAAGGACACCACGCTTAACGTGAACTTCCAGCTCAACGACAACCACAAAGTTTCTGGTCGTTGGTTGGCCACGCAGAAGTACCGCAACAACCGCGGTGCGAGCCAGTATCGTCCATACATGGGCCGCATTCAGGATTCGTACAGCCACATTCCGCAACTCCAGTGGCAGGCGGTCCTGAACCAGAACATATTCGCGGATGTGCGTTACTCCGTCGTGAAGTCAAATTTCCCGATGTGCCGTCGCTGGGAGCCGTGCGGTAGTGAAGATATGGCCACCCCGTCGACGGGTTCGGCGATTTACTCGTTTGGCTATGGCTACGTCATCACGCCGACGTTGCCGACTTCCGAGTTCTTCGACGAGCGGGACACTGACTCAACAAACGCCACCGTTTCTTGGTACGTCACGGGTGAGAACACCTCCCATGACCTCAAGTTCGGTGGTAACTACCAGCTGATTAACTACTTCTCGCCGTTTAACTATCCGAAGGGTTATCGCAGGTATACCCGTTTGTCCCGTGTTGGTGACCCCACGTATGACCCTGATAACAATCCGATTTACGCCACGATGGGCGTTCCGCTAGAGGTTCGCCTCTATAACGCGCCAATCGCCAAGGAAGACGGCGGTTCGGCGGATTGTTTCGTGTTGGGTGAGTGCTGGCATCCAGACGGTGCTTACAGCATGAAGGGCCGTGCCCTGGGCATTTTCTTCCAGGACACCATCACGATTGCCAATCGCTGGACGATTTCAGCTGGCGTTCGTTTCGATAGGGCCTACAACTGGAACCCAGCTCAGAAACGGCTGGATTCCCCGTGGTGCGGTCAGACCACAGGGCTGAGCCTGCCGGACATGTTCTGCGGTGGCACCTTTGCCGAGCAGGATGTTGCTTTTCAGTTCCAAGACATCACGCCGCGTATCGGTGTGGTCTGGGACGTCACTGGTGACGGTACGTGGGCGCTGAAGGCCAACTTCTCGCGCTACCCCGAAGCACTTGGAATCAGCTACGGTGGTGCCACGAACGTCAACGATGTGGGTTCCGAAGACTGGAATTGGTTTGATCCGAACGGTGACGGCGTCTTCCAGTTTGGTGAGCAGACCACCATGCGTTCGTCCTGGTATCCAGGCGAAGGCACCAAGGTGGATCCTGACTTACAGGCTCCGCTCACCGACGAGTACACAGTCGGCATTGAGCACGAGATCTTCGACAATATCCTTCTTTCGGTTACGGGTATTTACCGTGGTCGTAAGGACGATGTCGGAACCGTGAACATCGGTGTTCCGTTTGGACTCATGTTTGACTCGGATCGGTGCAAGAATGAGTGCACGCCGGTCCTTCCGTGGGGCACAGATCCCTGGGTGAAGCTGTCAACAGTCGATCCTGGTGACGACGGCATCATCGGTACCTCCGATGACGGCGGCCCGATCCCAATCTGGGCTGTCAATCCTGATACCTACGGTACAAACAACTACCTAACCACCAACCCGAATACCTTCGGTTTTGAAGACAATAGTTTCTACCGAGGTATTTCAATGGTGGCCTCCAAGCGCTGGTCTGGTAACTGGCAGATGTTGGCTTCCTGGGACATCGGTAAAGCAGAGTCGCAAGGTTCCGCATATAACCCGAATGCCCTCTGGAACGCCCGACGCGCTGTCACAGGCAACCACCGCCAGCACATCCTCAAACTCACTGCGAACTACCTGATCGCAGAGCCAATTGGTGTAAACCTTGGCATCTTTGTCCGAGCCCAGAGCGGCCAGGACCTGTATGCCAGTTACACGTACGACAATGCAATCCTCGAGGCGCAAGGTCCCTACGGGAACCAGAGCAACTGGGGAATGACTGTCGTGGCTCGTGGCGAGATGGGGGACAACCAGTGCGATGGCTGTAACCGTCCGCAGAGGGAAGATTTCACCACCCTCGTTGACGTAAGGGCTGAGAAGCAGTTCACGATCGGCAAGTACGGGGTCGTGCATTTCTACTTCGACGTCTTTAACGCCTTGAACGCGAACACGGTCACAGGTCTATACACGACCATCAACAGCCGTTGGATGGACATCACTGGCCTGCTGCCGCCGCGCGTCATGCGCATCGGTGGTGCCTGGGACTTCTAGGTATCTGAAGTTCCGGTCATATGGCCGGTACAGTATTGGGAGGGAAGGTGCTCAGCACCTTCCCTCCTTTTTGTTTACAGAGATATGTGGATACAGGTCTGACCCTGGAGGTCCGTTCGCAGAAATAGGGAGTGGATCCAGGGACTTTCTCTGCAGGAATTGGCCGGCGATCGCCCTAAGTCGGTTCCAAATACGTTAAGGCTGTTACCTGGCTACTTGCACGGGTGTGATATCGGCTACGTAGACGCTCCGGCCGTGTGTTCCAATGACCAGCTCGTTATCGCGTGGATGCACCACTAAGTCGTGGACTGGTGTAGTTGGCAGGTTGGCGCACAGTGATAACCAGGTTGCCCCTTGGTCGAGGCTTACATACACACCGAGGTCAGTTCCTACATAGAGGATCTGATTATTGCTGGGGTCTTCACGAATAACATTGACTGATTCAGCGGGAAGACCCGAGGAAATTGACTGCCAGGTTGCCCCGTAGTCTGCAGAACGGAAAAGATAGGACGTAAAATCGTCTTCGCGATAACCGGTTAGGGATACGTAGACGGTTGCTAGATCATGCTGTGAGGCCACGACACGGCTTATCCAGGTACTGGGCAGCCCTGCGTCAATTCGTGTCCAATCTTCTCCGTCATTGAGGGTAACGTGCATATAGCCGTCGTCGGCTCCCGCGTACAGCAAACCATGTTGCAGCGGAGATTCCGACAAAGATGTGAGAGTCCCAAATGGTACGTTGCCCTGGGTTGCTGGTTGGCTGGTCAAGTCGGGGCTAATCGGCGTCCAGGAGTCTCCGCGGTCAAGCGATTTGAACAACCTGTTCGCGCCGTAGTACAAGGTCCGGTCGTCGTAGCGCGAGATGAAAAACGGGGTCATCCAGTTTCTGCGAAGCGTTGGTTCGCCTTCTTTAGCCGTAGGGCTAATGCGTGGCGCACTCCCATCTTCCATGTCCTTGCGCCGAAGGTCACCGAACTGGTGTTCGTAGTAAATGACATTCGAATCGGTTGGGTCGCGGTATGTGAAATAGGAATCGCCACCACCCCAACGGTCAAGATACACGTGTTGCCAAGGGTCTTGGCTGTCCCATTCGACGAGGTGGTTACTTGGTCCGAATAAAGCGGCATCGTCCTGTGTTCCGCCATAGATGTTGTACGGCGTATCCATATCGACACCAACTGCGTAGAACTCGCCTATTGGCAGGTTATTGATATGAAGCCAGGATTCACCGCGGTCGTACGAGATGTGCAGGCCGCCATCGTTACCAAGAACGAGATGCTGTGGATTTTCGGGATTAATCCATAGGTCGTGCATATCGAGGTGCAGTACACGAGAGCCATGCGGTAATAGGTGGACTAGCGTGCCTTCAATTTGGCGATAAGTGTGCCCACCATCTTCCGAGACCATAAAGCGGTTGCCGGGCAGGTAGACAGTGTTCTCGTTGTCGGGCGCAACCTTGACGATGCAAAAATCGTAGCCCGCAGACAACCGTTCTTCGTTTACTTTTTCCCAGGATGCACCGCTATCGGTGGAGCGATAGACTTCGCCGGCAATTCTTTGGGCGTTTTGTCCGCCACGGCTTGTGCCGGCTGGGTTAGGAACCAACTCATGGTTGTCGACTAAGACGTAGAGCACCTCCGGATTGGATGGAGCTACGTCAATAGCAATACGGCCAACGTGGGGGCCGGTTGGCAGGCCATTATCGAGTCGCTGCCACGAATCTCCAGCGTCGCTGCTTTTGTAGACACCACTTCCGGCACCATGAGCAGTGTGCCCCCAAGCCTTTCGGCTTCGTTCCCATGCTGTTGCATATAGGACGTCTGGGTTTGTGGGATCCATGACCAGGTCAATAACACCGGTGCGGTCGTTTACATAGAGAACCTTTTTCCAGGTTTGGCCGCCATCGGTAGTGCGAAACAGTCCGCGTTCAGAGTTGAAGGTATACAGGTGCCCAATCGCGGCCACATAGACGATGTTTGGATCGAATGGATGGATTAGGACACGGCCTATATGGTGAGTATCGGCAAGGCCCATGTTCTGCCAAGTTGCCCCTGCATCGGTCGATTTAAATACCCCAGTTCCAGCGTAGGAACTCCGGGCCATCAGCACTTCACCGGTACCTACCCAAACGATGTTTGGATTTGTTGGCGCGACCTCAACGTCTCCGATTGAAAAGGCCGATTCCTTTTCGAAGATGGGCTTCCAGGTGGTGCCGTTGTTTACTGTTTTCCAGAGATTCCCGGAGCCAGCACCAACATAGAGGGTGGACTGGCTACCTTGAGGAATCGCTACGCTCTCTATACGGCCGCCCTGCATTTGAGGGCCTACAGCTCGCCAGTCGAGGTCGGCGAACGGTGACGTGTCTTCCATCTGGACGTGTTGCCGCCATGCGCGCATCCTACTGTCAACATCAGTTGGATTTTCAGAACTGACATTGAGAAGCTCCTGGCCACGCTGTCCGGGATGGAGCGGGACAAGCAGAAAACAAATAATGGCGATGACTTTGGTCATGAAGATTTCCTGAGCACCTCGCTCCTCCCGTGCATGGTTGGCGGGAGGTTCTATGCTATCTATTTTCGTCAGCCTGCTTGATAGTGGCTAGAGAAACAAGTGGCGTGGAGCCACGATGTGAAAGCTAGCCAAGTTCGCCGAGGCTCAGGCATGCCAGGCACAAAAGCGTCTTGCTGGGGCAAGAATCGGTGGCCCAGGCAACTAGATATCTTGTGGCGGACGATTTGGAATTGGCTGCTGCTTGCTGGATTAGACGGGATACCTGGCCTAGCCGTCTTTTCGCTGGGCCATGAACGGTCTTGAGAAGTTCACGGTATCGGAATCCATCATTTGACCATCCATCATTCCGGCAATTGTCATACTGCCGTTCTCTTCGTCCTTCGAAACCTCTCCTGTGAAACTCATACGAATAGAGGTTTCAGCCATGTTGATCCGGAACTCAAAAGCAATCGAACTGCCTTCAATCTTCCCGATGAGTTCAACTCCGGAACCCATTGGCCCGCTAACAGTCCCAGTAAGTTCTTCATCGTCCTGGGCGAATATTGTTTCCATCCGCACCATACCTTGCGGACCATCAAACATTACGGACCAATCGCCAGTGACGTCTGGGGCCTGCTCTTCGTGTGCGAGCACTGGAGCGGAGAGGATGAGAACCAGAACAAGGGCGAGCGGCGTTAATCGTTTTGTGTAGGCCAATTAATTGATCCTTTAAAGGCTGATTCCCGGAAAACGTTATGTCCGGGAAGCCTCTATCGTCAAGCGCCGATCAGCTCTCGGTAGATACCTTGAATATTCTCCTTGAAGTGCTCATTGTATCGAACCCAGCCCTGGTATTCCGGCAATTCGAGCGTTTCCTGAATTTCTTCCAACGTTTGTCCTTGGTCGATGCGCTCCTGAACCGCTCCCACTAATGTCTCCAGATAGGTGATGTTTTCCCTAACATCGCTCTTACTACCAGTTGGTCCATGGCCAGGTGCCAGGATATCGAAATCGAGTGTTTCCACCCGTTCAAGGGCAGAAATCCAATCTTGCGGGTTGGCATCGTTCATAGTCCGCCATGGAACCGTTCGGACAGCTACAGCATCGACCATGAACGCCACCCGGCGCTCCGGGACGAGGATCACAAGACTGCTATCCGTTTCCGAAGGCCCTGGGTATATCAACACCACCTCAAGGCCTCCGACATCGATAATTTCCTCATCCCCAACAAAACGGTCCACTGAGCGCGCATCCATGGTTTCCAGATAAGGCTCGGCGTTGCGATGGGCGATGAACTCGGAGTCAGCAGGAAACGCTTCACCACCAAGGATATGGTCGCCGTGATGATGACTGTAGACCACATAACGTATCGGAGCGTTAGTCATCTCCCGAATCACCTCAACGAACCGCTCAGCGTTGGACTGCGAACCTTGCGGGTCAGTGGCCAGGACAGCGTCATTGGTAACCACAAGCAAGGAACGATGGGTTGAGTTGGTGAACAAAAAGACATTTTCAGCGAGTTGCTCAATCTCCGACGGAAATTCAGCGGCTGCAGCATTTTCTGGGTCCTTAGAGTCCACTGCACCAGCACCGGTGTTCCCGTTACATGCCATAACGGCTCCACCCACGGCAATGAAACTGGCGAGGACTATGGCTGCTTGTTTGATCATCTTGATCTCCTGTTACAAAACTCTATTAATGCTGAACGGGAAGCATATCCATTGATATTCGCCAATCGTACCCTTCGCAAGAATCGTGCTGCATTATTTTGATAAGCAGATATTGGCCCGCAGCGGTTGCATGAGGCCTCTAGATACGGCACGTTCGAGATCGTCC
>PCAP01000066.1 GCA_002731215.1 Acidobacteriota bacterium
TGCCTGCCGACTTTGTAACCGCCGAAACTGGCACTGGCATCGTTCATATGGCGCCCGCCTTCGGCGAAGACGACTTTCGGCTTGGCAAGGCATTTGGCCTAGAACCATCGGACCCAGTCGATGAAGAAGGCAAATTCACTGAGGCCGTACCCTCTTATCAGGGGCAAATGGTCAAGGATGCTGACAAGCAGATCATTATTGACCTCAAAGAACAGGCCAAACTCCTGCGCCACGAGACCTACGATCACAGTTATCCGTTCTGCTACCGCTCGGACACGCCGTTAATCTACAAGACCATCACTGCGTGGTATGTGCGGGTCGAAGAAATCAAAGATGACCTTGTCTCAAATAATCAAGAAGTCCGCTGGGTACCGGGCCACCTCAAGGATGGGCGCATGGGCAAGTGGCTTGAGGGGGCACGTGACTGGAACATTTCTCGCAACCGCTACTGGGGAAACCCTCTACCGATATGGCGTAACGAGGAAACCGGCGAGACAATTTGCATTGGTTCGCGAGCTGAGCTCGAGGAGTTGTCCGGGCAAAAGGTGGACGATTTGCACAAGCATATCGTCGACGACATCGTGATACCGGCGCCGAGTGGCAACGGCGAACTTCGTCGTATCCCTGAGGTCCTCGACTGTTGGTTCGAATCGGGTTCGATGCCCTATGGCCAAGCGCACTATCCGTTCGAAAACAAGGAGCAGTTTAAACAAGGCTTTCCGGCGGACTTCATATGCGAGGCTCTAGATCAGACTCGGGGCTGGTTTTACACGTTGCTGGTGCTGTCGACAGCTTTGTTCAAAAAGCCAGCTTTTGAGAACTGCGTGGTCAATGGTTTGTTGCTTGCGGAAGACGGCCGCAAAATGTCGAAGTCACTAAAGAACTACCCAGAACCTTCGGAGATGCTTGAAAAATATGGCGCGGACGCAATTCGCATCTACATGCTTAATTCGCCGGCGCTGCGTGGAGAAGAGCTTAGGTTTGCCGAGGAGGGCGTACGGGAGATGGTGCGCCGCGTACTACTTCCGTGGTGGAACAGTGTCAGTTTTTTAATGACTTACGCTGCTGTGGATGAATGGGACCCGGAAACTCAGTGGTACACGGGCGACCCGACCCATGAGCTGGATGTATGGATCAATGCCAAACTTGAGGAACTTAAGCGCCAGGTCGAACAAGAAATGGCTGAGTATCGGCTCTATCGGGTTGTAGACCCGCTGCTTCATTTCCTCGACGACCTGACCAATTGGTACATTCGACGATCACGTCGGCGCTTCTGGAAGTCGGAACACTCAGATGACAAGCTGTGTGCCTACACAACGTTGTATTCGGTACTACTTGAGTTCACCGAGCTGATGGCTCCGTTTACACCGTTTATCGCCGACGAGGTCTATGAACTGTTACGGGTTACTCCCGAGACCCAAGCCATCGATTCAGTACATCTGCGGGACCTGCCACTGCGGCGCGAACTTTCGATTGAGGAATATCAGGTTGAGCGTCGTATCGACTTGACGCGAACGGTGTGCGAACTAGGGCGCAGCCTCCGCGAAAAGGCACGAATCCGCACGCGACAGCCTCTGGTGAGCGTCAAGGTTGGCACCACCAGCTCCAATGAGCGTGAGTGGTTGCAGGCTGGTGAAGGCGTCATCCTTGAGGAACTTAACATTAAGAGACTCGAAATCCTCGATGATCCGACCAAACTTGCCACACCAACTGTGAAGCCAAATATGTCACGTCTAGGGCCACGTTTTGGCAAGGAGGTCAAGATGCTTGCCAAAACTCTTGCGACGTTGCAAGAGGTCGATGCAGAGAAGGTTAGGCAGCTTGCCTTCGGCGAGAGTACGGAGGTTGATGGCCACTTGCTTGACCCGCAGGACGTTCACGTTGAGATGGAACCGTCGGCGGAAGGCGAATTAGTCGCGACCTCGGGCAAGCTAGTTGTATCAATCGACTCGCATATCACTGAAGAGCTTCGCTACGAGGGGCTGGCGCGTGACCTGATTAACCGGGTCCAGAAAATGCGCAAAGATGCCGGCATGCAAGTGTCCGACCGAATCTACATAAACATTAGCTCAGAAGGTCCAAGCATCATCGAAAGCACGAAACAGAATGACGAGCTGATCCGCGACGAGACCCTCGGACTGGAAAAAATCCGGATAGGGGAAGCAATCCCAAACGTTGAGATCGAACGCGCCACAACAATCGAGGGCGAGGAAGTCACGATCCAGATCGGGCGGGATTCCTGAGCGTCGCCTTTGCTACCATCACTGTTGTGAAGCTGATCGCTACCATCTTATGGGCCGCGCTTGGGGGATCTTTTGTCTCCGAGCGGGGCCCGGTTATTCCTCAGTCCCCTCCTGCGGCGCTCGTTAACCTTGAATATATCGGCCATGCGGCTTTTGTGATTGAGTCGCCTACGGGAACGCGGATCGCGATCGACCCCTTCAATAGCAAGATCTGGTTAGGCTATTCATTTCCCCGCGACATCAAGGCCGACGCCGTTCTCGTGACACACCCCCACTATGACCATGATGCCACCTACTACTTCGGTGATTTAACTCCAGTGTTCCGGAGCCCCGGCGAGTTTCGCATTGGCGACGTCTCTGTGATGGGGATCAAATCTGAACACGTGGGCGCGGCCCGTTTCCTTGATATTGGCCAAACACCTTCCAACACCATTTGGGTGATCGAGACGGGGGGACTCCGCATTACGCACCTTGGTGACAGTCGGTTGCTGAACGAGATTGATCTCAAGGCCATTGGCCAAACTGACATTCTTTTGATTGGCGTCGCTCACTTCGATGTGTCGAACCTCGACATGTTCACTATGCTGATCGAAACCGTCCAGCCCGACATCATGGTTCCAATGCATTACCGGCACCATGAAATCTCAGAGTTGCCGCGTAGCATGCGGCCGATTGGTGACTACGTATCGGCCTACAACCCAATCTATGTGGACAGTAACATTGCAGTATTCGATCCGGACAATCTTGGGAAGTGGCCAGGGTTGATCGTCTTGGAGCCTTCTCCGGGAATCGAGCCTTGGTCGGCCGACTTGCATAAAGCGTGGATCGAAGCAAATGAAGGTGACCGGAAACTGTCGGATTCGGCGAGCGAGACTGATGACGCTCGTGCCGAGGAAGCGTTATGGGAAGGACTGTTTCATTATGAGTCGGCGATGGATCTTGCGCCTGACGTCCTTCGTTTTGGTTATGGTGCTGGTCGCGCCCTTGCGACCCTTGGACAGGTCGATGACGCCATCGAAACTCTTGATCATGCGCTAGCGCGAGCTCCGCATGCTGACTGGACAGGCCGCGTTCGGACGCACATGCTGCTCGGAGAACTGTATGAATCAAGCGGGGTTCCAAGCGTCGCAATCGCACACTACGCGTATGTTGCAGGCCAAGAGCACACTCACGAGACTTCCTTGCGGGAACGCGCTATCCAACGACTCGAGGAGCTGAGGAAGGAATGAGCAAGGGTACCGAACAAATCATCTGCAAAAGCCAGACGAGGAGAAACACTTTTCTACATGTAGCGTTTGGCGTGATCCTAGCTGTCTTTACGACACAACAATCGGTCGCTGGGCTAAGCTGGGCCTCACAGGAAAGGATCACACTCGGTGACATTTTGTCTGGGGACCCGCTCCCAGCTAACGACCGGATTGCTTATGGTGATCACCCGCTACAGTTTGGCGACTTGCGATTTCCAGACAGTCCAGGACCCTGGCCGGTCGCTGTTCTCATCCACGGAGGTTGTTGGTTAGACATCGCCACTTTGCAGTACTTCGATCGTGTCGCAGTGGCGATCACCAATTTAGGTATCGCCACCTGGAACATCGAATATAGGCCTGTTGATGTTGAAGGCGGAGGTTGGCCGAATACGTTTCTCGACGTTGCTCAGGGTGTCGACAAACTGCGTGATATTGCTGTCGATTACAGTCTCGACCTAGACCGCGTCATCACTTTGGGACATTCTGCCGGCGGCCATTTGGCGCTGTGGGCTGCGGCGCGCCCGCGTATTTACGACGATAGTGATCTTTACATGCCGAATCCACTCCCGGTTACTGGTGTAGTGAGCCTAGGGGGGATACCGGAACTTCGTCGCTTTCGACAAATAGACGACCCCAAATGCGGCGCCGGGATTGTCGATCGGCTTATGGGCGGTGGACCTCGTGATTTCCCAGGTCGTTACTTGTCCGGATCTCCTTTCCAGATGCTGCCATTGAATGTACCGCAGAGGCACATAACAGGTAGAAACGACGACATAGTGCCTTCTCGTCAAGTCTCACGGCATAATTACGAGGCGCAGTCGGCCGACGACGATTCGGAGCTGATCGTTGTTCCCGATGCTGGACACTATGAGGTGGTTTGGCCAGGGACGCCGGCTTGGGAACAGGTGGAGGCGGCAATTGTTTCGCTGATTGGCAAGCAATGACCGCATTGGAAGCAATGTTACAACCTGGCCACTGTGGATAGTGCGAACACTAGGATAGTGTCTCGAATCCCCCCAACTATCTTCGGCATAAAACAACTTGAATCCGTGGAGGTTGTTTAATGAAATCCATCCTTGTATTCCTGTTGGCCGTTGTGTTTTTGGGAGGAGGGACGCACATTGGAGTTTCTCCCGTTACGACGGTTGTGAATCTTGAGGATGGAACGCAACAAACTGACTACGAAGCCCTTTCAAAAAAAATCTACGCTGAACTCGTAGCGTTTCGCTCGACCGCGGACATGCCGGCGAATGTCAAAGCGGCGGCCGAGAGGGTTAAGCAGCTTCT
Source organism: Acidobacteriota bacterium (assembly GCA_002731215.1). Lineage (GTDB taxonomy): Bacteria > Acidobacteriota > UBA890 > UBA890 > UBA890 > UBA890. The sequence continues at coordinate 4,778 of PCAP01000066.1, forward strand.
CATCAATGGAGGATTCCCCACCGGAGATATCCAAGTCGTGAGCCCTAACCCGGAGCTAGGTAGCGTCGTAGCCCGTTTTCGGGGGCAAGCACCCGGTGGTGGTCCACCATCCAAAGAGCCAGTCATGCTAATGGCGCATCTGGATGTCGTCGATGCGTTGCGCTCGGATTGGGAGTTTGAGCCTTTCGAACTCCGTGAGATGGATGGTTATTTCTATGGCCGTGGCACCGATGACAATAAGGCTGGAATCGCCCATATCGTTACGAACTTTATCCGGTTGCGTGACGAAGGCTACGTGCCGGACCGTGACTTGGTTGCTGTGTTTACTGCGGACGAAGAGACCAGTAGCGATTCGATCAAATATTTAGTGCGGGAACGGCGAGACTTGGTCGATTCAGTATTTGCAATTAACTCGGACGCTGGTGGAGGCGAGCTCTTCAATGGGGCCCCGAATATTTTCAATGTGCAGGCGGCTGAGAAAATCTATGTAACCTTTCGCATTACGGCGACAAATCCTGGAGGTCACAGCTCACGGCCGCGCCCGGACAATGCGATCTACGAACTCACTATGGCGCTGGCCCGACTTTCTGAATTCACCTTTCCCGTTGATGTTGGGCAGGTGGCGGGCCTGTACTTTGAGCGCTCATCGTATTTTATGGACGGGTTGCCAGCGGTCGATATGAGGGCTGTGTCAAAAGAGCCTCCAGATGAAGCAGCAGCAGCAAGGCTTTCAGCAGGTTCCCCGTACTACAACGCGATTTTGCACACGACATGTGTCGCCACACGCCTCGACGCTGGTCACGCCGACAACGCTTTGCCGCAGACGGCTCGGGCGACAGTGAACTGCCGCGTGTTGCCAGGGCAAAACCCCGATGATGTCGAAGCTACGCTCCAGGAAGTAATTGGAAACGAACAAATCGAGGTTGCCAGGGTGAATACTCCGACAGGGTCTGACCCGTCACCATTGACCGACGACATTATGGGCGTCCTTGAACCTATTGTTGAGGAAATGTGGCCGGGGGTGCCCCTCATTCCGACGATGTCGACTGGGGCGACTGACGGAAACTATGTACGTAATGCTGGCATCCCGGTCTATGGAGTGTCAGCGATTTTTGGTGATCCGAACGATTCTCGTGCTCATGGCAAGGACGAACGCGTTGGCGTCAAGGAGTATTACAGTGCCCAAGAGTTTTGGTACCGGATGCTAAAGCGTCTTTCGGGGGGGGCAAACACGGGTTCTGAATCTTATTAACTAGCTGTGTTGCTGGTTGTATAGCTGTGGCCATCAATAATTCGTTTAATAACGGTCGGCCATTTTAGCGGCAAGTTCCAAGCTATATGTAGAGCTTGGAATCTTTTTCTCCTCTTGTGTTTTGATGTTCTGGGGCGCATTGTGCGCTAAACTCTTGGGGCCAAGGGTTAGGTCGGCGACCGTGCCGACCCCGATCGTTTGCTCACATTGGGCGAACGATTTGTTTCATCCTGGAAGGAATCTGCAGCCCATGAGCGATGGTGAATTGGCGTGTAGTTTCACCTTATTCCTCGTCAATCCAGCACCTGATGCTGAGCGCATCAATTTTTCGGTATCGACGCCACGCGCCCTTCCTGTTCTTGCAGCGGTGACGCCCGATAGGGACTACATACGTGAGATTCGTCTAGTCGATCAGGCGATTGAGGAATTTCCTTTTAGTGACGTGGAGGAGGGAGACCTTGTTGGGCTTAGCGTACACACTGCAAACATAGTCTACGCCTACGAGATGGCGTCAGAGCTGAAGAAGCGAGGGGCGACGGTTGTTTTCGGCGGGCCGCACGCTTCGATTTTCCCCGAGGAGACGCTCGAGCACGGTGATGCCGCCGTGACCGGTGATGCCGAGCTGGTGTGGGCGCAGCTTCTCGATGACTACGCAGCAGGGCGGTTGCAGGAAAATTATAAGGGCGGCCGAGTCGACCCGGAATCCTTCACACCGGCGCGCTGGGATCTCATGAACTTAGATCCCTACTTGATGGCCTCTGTGCAAACAGTGCGCGGTTGCCCCAAGCAGTGCTCCTTTTGCTCGGTATGGGTGCAAGACGGCCAGGTGCCGCGCGTACGCACCAACGACGCCATTATTCAAGAACTGAAGTACCTTTATGCTGCTGGCTTTCGGGTGGTGTTATTTGCCGACGACAACTTCTATCCCTATACACTCGAAGACATTAAGAACGCCCGTTCTGACGAGCAGCGCCGTGACTTGCAAGCTGGCTATGATGGCCGCATGGAATTGCTGACCCGCTTGGCAGAGGAAATTCCAAGCGACATGAAGTTCGCCACCCAGATCACCATGGAGGTCGCAGAGAACCCCGAGTATCTAGCGGCGATGCGCAAGGCTAACGTCATCGGAGTACTAATTGGTATCGAGGCTGTTACGCCGGAAGGCCTAAAGGCGGTTAACAAGGAATGGAACTCGGTTGGTGAGGAGCTGGTCGAAAAGCTCACAACGATTCGTACACAGGGGCCGAAGTTTATCCTCGGGGCACTGATCTTTGGCCTGGAAAGTGACACACCAGAGTCGCTCGAGTACACGAAGGTCTTTGCGCGTAATTGCGGCATAGCACTGGCTCAATTTGTGCCCCTGGTGCCGTTCCCTGGCACGGTCGACTTTGCTCTAATGAAGCGGGGCAAGAAGGTATTACAGATGAAGGATCCCAACTACGAATACTGGCTCGATGCCGATCACCCGCGGATTCTTTACAATCACCCAAACTTCGAAAGCGATGAGCACCTGCTTCAGAAGGTCAATGAAGCATGGGAGGATTTCTACAGTCCAGGAGCGATCTTTGGGCGATCGCGCGGCTTTGGCTACAAGCGGTTCAGGGACCACCTAGCCTATTTTGCACTCAACCGGGGGCTGTTCACTCGCTATCGACGCCATGGCCTGTCACAGGACAGTGCAGTACGCGGGAACAAGAAACGCCGCATGGCTCGTATGCTCGGCAAATTGATACTGTGGCTGCTTAGGGCGAAACCGACCAACACGGAGATGCTGGATTTGGCCCCTGATCTTTCAGCGCAGCAGGCAAAACGCCCGGCAGCCTAGACGCGACCGTCGCAGCCCGCGGCAGGTCAGTCGATCGATTTGACGAAGATGTTGCGGAACATCGTCTGGGTGTCGCGATCATGGTTCTGGAGGCCGATGTAGCCGCGAGCCGCAAAACTTTCTACTTTGCCCCTCGGCTCCGCGTCCCAATCAACGATCTTTTCATCGTTGATTTCGACACTGATGTGGTCATCGACAAAGGTGATTCGCATGCGATTCCATTGCCCGGGACCCTTGGATGCCATCCGTATCGGTGCCTCAGCGTCGTAGACTGCGCCAGTCTGGTGAATGCCATCACCAGAGTCGTAGATCTGAACTTCCCAGGAGTTATAAATGTAGGCATCACTGATTGGAGGGCCGGGAACGCGCACGAAGACACCTGAATTCGCGCTTTGGACCTCGGTCATGAACTCTAAATCAAGGACGAAATTTGCAAATTCCTCAGCTGCGTACCAAAACAAACCCATCCCTCCAGACGATGAGAGGACTCCTGTGTTCCGGTCGAGTTCGAAATAGCCCGGGCCGTAGTGATTCCATCCAGCCTTCGAAAATGTTCCGTTGCGGTTCTGCTTTAGGATACGTTCGAAACCTTCCGCTTCAAGGTTTTGAGCCGTTACAAGGGCCCGTACTTTATAAGGCTGGTATGTTGCGAGCGCTTCTGGCGGGGCTTCCCCTGCCAGGATGAACGCGCTCCCAAGAGCGAGCATGAGCATCTGAACAAAACGTCCTGATTCCATTAGGGTACGCCTCCGCTTCGAATACTAAATAAAAACTGAATAATATAATTTCTATGAATAACTGCCTTTTTGTCCACCATTCCGAGCGTAAACACTTGATCATTTACGCAGCGCGTCTAGCGATCAACCCTTGGCGGGGTTCCACTTACCTCTTGCCACAGCGGGTACAAACCTTTCAAGGTTGGGCGGTGGGAACGCGATCGTTTCCTCTCGTTCCGCACTCATATAGGCAGTCATCAGTAACTCGGTGACGTTGACACCGTCGTCGAAAGTCTCCACGGGTCGTTTGCCGTCTAAAAAGCAGCTGACCATGTGCCGATTCTCTCCCTCATAGCCGTATTCAGCGGTCTCGGAGGCCACAATTGGCATCACGCCGGTCTCTGCGTTCTGTTTCTCTACAAGGTCTTCACCGATATTTCCTTTTACATGTCGGCTGAAAAATACTTTGGGCCCCATATCAAGCGAATTGATGGACATCGAATACTCCGGGCCGAGAAGCTCCATCGTCAGACGCAAACCCGCACCCACAAAGCACCATGAAGTGGTTGTTTCGATGATTCGCCGACCCCCCTCAGAGTCCCGGTATTCAATTAAAGAACGGGCAAAGTCCTCTGCTGGTCGGTTCGCGTAGTCAAGGGAGCCATCGCCTTTCTCCGCCAGGATCTGGGCGTAGTCAGGTTGTTGCCACTTAAGACACGACGTATACGCTGTAACCTTGACCGGCGTGAGCGATTCCCTCGGTGCGTGCGGCTCGGTGAGCAGGTAGCGTGCCACTTCGACCGAATGGCACATCATGTCGTTGAGGACACCGCCGCCCTGCAGCTGACCTTCCCAGAACCATGGCATGTGGGGACCACTGTGTTCCTCAGCGGCGCGCGCCAGGTAGGGTGGGCCAGTAAGGGCTGCAGCGCGGGCCCAGACGATCTCCTTGCCACGCACTACGCTGGGCGTGAACAGCTGGTTCTCAAGATAACCGTCCAGAAGGCCTACCTTCTTCACGAGCTCCGCCATGCGCCTTGCCTCGGCGACGTTACGGCCCAGCGGTTTTTCACAGCACACGCCGACCAATTTCCCTTGGCCTGATTCGAGAGTGTCGACGATCTCTTCCATGATCTCTACGTGGGTGAAGTTTGGAGAACAAATCCAAATAGCATCGATACTGGAATCGGTGACCATTTCGGCTACTGATTCAAACACCTCGGCATCTCCTACTCCCAAATCCTTGACGAGGGCAGCGGCGTTGGTTGCCGTATCCCTTGTACGGCTGACAACCCCGCGAATATCCGCGTTACGAACGGCTTCGAAGGATCTGATATGGAAGCCGGCGACGAAGCCGCCGCCAACAATCCCAATACCCAACCGTTCCTTCCTAGAAGACGACATCAAACTTCACTTTCTGTTGTCAGGGACAGGTGCTGTTCCTTGAAAAAAAGCAAGAAGGCAATGGCGGCCGCTACAGTGATCGCCACCGGAACGAGAAACACATGGGCCCAGTCGGTTGTATCGCCCACTGTAAAGAAGTCCTGCACTCTTCCCGAGAAGTGGGCGCCGACAAAACTGCCGAACCCGAGCGTGACGATGGCGATCAAGCTTTGCGCCGATGCTCGGACATCAGGCGGTGCGACATTGTCTACGTGTATAAAAGCGGCGACGAAGAAGAATACGTAGCAGAAACCGTGCAGACTCAGAGAGGCGAGCAGCAGCCATGTTGGGCCCCCTATCGAGAAAATCACGTAGCGTATCGGCCAGGCGAGCACACCAATTGCCAACGTCCTGCGCATGCCGAGGCGCTTAAGTGACCACGACAATACGAACGCCATGACGAAGATCTCGGCGGCCTGGCCGATCGTCATCCAGGCGGAGACGCTGGCGTCTGAAATCCCGATCCGAGGGGACACCAAGAACGGAGCCGTCAACACATAGTAGAACTGCAGTTCAGTGGCAACGACGAAGCAGATCACCAAAAAGATGGCAAAGTTCCGATCCTTCAGCATCTTCAACGATTCGAGAAAGGCCCACGGACTCGTTGCTTCGGTGCGCGGCGGGGTATGCGGCAGAGTAAACGAATGGATCCCCATGATGAACGACACCACTGCGGCGAATACGAGCAGATCCCCGCCCACCTCAAGACCTGGTGAACTCAAGGCAGCAGTGCGCCAGGCGGCCAGGACGAGACCGGCAGCAATCCAGCCTATTGTTCCCCAAACGCGGATCCGGCCAAATTGCTTTTCAGAATTGTCCAGGTTGGCCATGGCAATCGAATTGGTAAGGGCCAAAGTCGGGGCATAGAGTAGACAGTAGACGAACATCACAAGCATTAGATTGGCGTAATCGGTCGTTCGGGCAGCGAGCAAAAGCATGCCCCCACCGGCTAACTGGAGCACCCCGATAATGCGCTCTGAGGCAAAGTAGCGGTCGGCGAGCTGGCCCCCGATAAATGGCGCGATAATCATCGCCAAGGGAAACAGCGAGTAGATTGCTCCAACCTGCACACCGCTGAAGCCAAGGTCGCTTTCGAGGTAGGCTGATAGCACCGCATACCACGCACCCCAGATGGCGTACTGCAGGAACATCATTATGCCCAGCTGGATGGTGGTACTCACTGCCGCTCAGACGATCGTCTTTGTTACGGGATCCCATGTTACTTTGCGACCGCGTAAGTATGACTCAGTTGCCATGTGACAAGTGATTGCTTCCTCGAATGCACGATCGACATTGCAGCTGGTCGTTCCACCGTTACGAATGGCGTCGACCCATTCTTTGACGTGCAAGTGCGTGGGGTCAAAACGCCTTCCGCCTCGGTAGGTAAACAAAAGACCTCGGCTGGCGAAGTATTCTTCGGTCGCTGTTGTAACAGCATCGATGCCACGGAAGCCGGGACGGTACGTGAGCAGAGGATCACCAGGGTCGATGATGTGTTCGTCGATAAGATGTTCGTAACGTGTCGACTGCCCTTCTGCGATCACTGTGACGCCGTTGCCGATCTCCATACTGGCGTCGTGCCCCATCAACACCTTCCCGCGGCCCCGACCGTTAGACAGCGTAGCGCTATAAACGAGGGTCAAATTGCGCTCTGGATACTCGTAGGCCACTTGAAAGGTGTCGGGGACATCGCGGCCGTCTTTATAGAAATACACACCCCCGGAAGCTACAGCTGATGCCGGGATTCCGAGGTCCAGGATCTGGTTGACTGCGTCGTACTCGTGCGACAACAAATCCCCTGCTAGACCGGTTCCGTAGTCGAACCAGCAACGCCAACGAAAGAAACGCTCGGCCGAGAACTCGGTTGGGTTTGGGGAGGCGGCTTCGTATTGAGCCCAGTCGATGGTATGCGGGCTTGCCTCTGGATGGATGGCATATACCCAAGCGCCGACTGGATCGTTGCGGTTGGTTGTGGTTTCTACCAACGTAATTGGGCCAAGAATATTTTTTTCGCAGATCTCCTTGGCTTTCATGTGAGCTTCATTCTGACGATTTTGGTGGCCGAGCTGAAAGACAATGCCAGCTTCCCTAATCGCAGCAATAACCTCGTGGGTTTCTTGCTCCGTTCGGGTTAAACACTTCTCGCAGTACACATGAATGCCACGCTCGGCTGCCGCGGTGGTTACGCGTGAGTGCCAGTGATCGGGTGTCGCGCAGATGATCAAGTCAACGTTACCCGAATCCAAAAGTTCTTCGTAAGAGCGGTAACGTTTCGCTGGTTTTTGATCGCGACCACCGGGGCGCATGCTGTTAGTTGACGCGCTCAAGCCGCGCTCAGCATAGACGTCGAACAAGTCACATACGGAGGTCAACTCGAGATTAAGGTCGTGTTGTTCCATCCACGTAGTGAGGTTTTGGTTACGCGGGTTGCGCCGGGCTGCTTCTTTTTGGCGGTCGGTCCACTCGGTCGGCGCGAAGCCAGCGCCTCGCATTACTGCTTGTCCGCGGCCCCCGTAGCCGACAACGCCAAGGCGCAACTTTCCACTGGGTGGGTTCGAGATGGCCTCTGGAATTACGGCTGGTGCGTCGCCAGTAACGCCGAGTTCTTCGAAAATCTTGCTCCGTTTTTCGGCTCGAGTTTGTCTCTTGGTCCAGACGCCGTAGGTGAGCGCGCTGAACACTGGCACTGAAGCGAGCGCGCGAAACAGCTCACGTCGTCCCCATCCAGGCCGACGGCCGAGTTGCTCTTCACTCGGGGAGGTCTCCACGGAGGTGCTTTCGGCGTCGGGCTCTTCCGGTGGTTTCATGTTGTGGGTGTGATCGTCAGTCATTGCTCCGCTCCCAGATTTTTAAACGATCTAGGCCGATGAGGTGGCTCGTGGGGAAGCCGAGCAGTACCAACATGACGACCATTTCGATCAATACTTTGTTAACGAACAGATAGCTTCCCTCCGTCGGAACCGCGCTTTCGAGACCAAGCAACGGTGGATTGGCTAAATAATAGAGAAGAAGGAGAAAAGCGCCAAAGAACGCAGCCAGCCGGGTCATGCATCCGAGCAAAAGAGCGAAGCCAATCAGTACCAATCCCCATTTATTGAGGATATCGATTAGTCCGAGCCGAGCGGGATTGGTCGCCAAGCCGATGAACCAGTCAGCAAATGGTCCCTGAGATGCCTGCAGATAGCCAGCTGAAGTCCAGTAAGGGTTCAGGATTTTGGCAATCCCTTCGTACAGAAAATGCCACGCAACAAGCATACGCAGAACTACCAAACTGGTGAGCTGGAATCTGCCGTAGGTGATATCAGACGACCCGTTAGTCATTAGCCTCCGTTTCTGCCTCGCTGGCGTATCATCCTGAAGCTGTAATTCCACCCCAGCCGCTTGAGCGAGACTGGCTCCCTTGACGATCGATAATTAAACATTCGCAGCCATCGAGCCTGTTAATTAACTGTGTACCTTCGTCAGGCCCCATCACGAAAACAGCAGTCGCGAGGGCATCGGCTTCGATCGTCGTGGACGCGGCCACTGTCACGCTCATTGCGTGAGTAGGCGAGCGACCCGTCTGGCCCTTAACGATATGATGCGCCAGCCGTTCTCGGTCGAAGTAAATTTCATAGCTACCAGAGGTCGCCACTCCGCCATCAGTGACCTGAATCAGGTCAGGGACTACGGAACGTTGCCATGATTCATTGTCCCATGAAGGTACTTTGTTCTCTGGATCACGGATGGCGATTGTCCAGGGAAGCTTATCGCCACGGTCACCCGCGGCCCTGATATCGCCACCAGCATTGATCAGAAATCTAGTCACGCCGTGTTGCGACAATGCTGCAGCCATCGCATCAACAATGTAACCCTTGGCAATGCCGTCCAGCGTTAGCCCCATTCCGGCACGTGAAAGACTCAGGTCGTGATCGTCAAAACCGATGTGCTCGGTACCTACCAACTCACGTGCTTCGCTTAGCTCGGCGTTGCTTGGTGGCATACGCGGCTCATAGGTCTTCGGGTCACGGAACAGGTCGATGATTGGCTTTACCGTGATGTCGAAGGCGCCGCTCGTCAGTCGGTGGTAATCGAGGCCGCCACTAATCACCTCGATGAGTTCGGGCGGGGCGCTATCGATGCGACCGGTGTCATTGAGATAAGCCAATGCCGAGTTAGCGTCGAATCGGTTGAGTATCGTGATGACCCTGTCCATCTTCTCGAATGCTTCGCCGAGAGCGGCCTCTGCCAACGTTTCAGATTGGTGCAGAGCCGAGATGGTGACGAAGCTTCCCATCGCTGGCTGGACCTGAGTGACTTTATGACTATCGGCATCTATACGGACTGATTCAACCGTAATCGGCTGAGGATCGACGCGTTTGAAGCCCATCTCGAGAAGGCTGGAGAATTTGTCCGATACGGCTTGATCAGAAGTTGGGTGCTGGGAGCTAGAATTCATGTCGATCATTAGGTGGGTATAACCTTGGTCGCGGCGAGATTATCAGGAGTAACCTGTCGCCTCCATGGGGGACCGTGTCCTATCAATGTCGTTAGCGGGATCCATTCCACCTTGTTTTTCGGCAGCCGGCTGAACTTCCCGATACGAAGGAAATGCTTTATATAACTCGGTTGGAATGCTGCCGATGACCGGATAGGCTGCGCCTTGAACTCTGCCCGCGTTAATCGCTTAGCCACTGTGTAATCACCATAACAACCAGGAGATAAGGATCTGATGGCCTCGCCGTGCGACCGTCGATGGTTCTTGAAGAGCGCCGCTGGAGTTACGATGGGAGCTGGACTTGCTTCGTTCGGTTGTCAGCGTTCCACTGATGTCAGCAATGTTGAGACTGCTGTGGACCCCGAGCCGCTGTTCCGCATCTCGCTGGCCGAATGGTCGCTCCATCGCACGCTGAATACTGACGAAATGGACCATCTTGACTTCGCCCGCGCTGCCGTTGAGGACTATAACTGCGAAGGTGTGGAGTACGTCAACACCTTTTTCTTCGACAAGGCACAGGATCATGGCTACTTGGCTGAGATGAGGATGCGCGCTGAAGACCAGGGAATTCCTTCGTTGCTAATCATGTGCGATGGTGAAGGTCGACTCGGTGATCCCGATGGAGCGGCGCGTACCATCGCAGTTGAAAACCATTTTAAATGGCTTGAGGCTGCCGAATATCTCGATTGCCATGCGATCCGCGTGAATGCGGCTAGCGAAGGTGACTTTCAAGAGCAGCAGCGACTTGCTGCCGATGGGCTGCGGCGGCTCTGTGAACGCGGCACCGAGCATGGTCTCGATGTTATCGTTGAAAACCACGGCGGCCTTTCCAGTAACGGTGCCTGGCTCGCTGGGGTTATTGAGCTGGTTGACCATCCGCGCTGCGGCACCCTTCCTGATTTCGGCAATTTTCGTATCGGTGGTGACGAGTGGTACGACTTCTACACTGGGGTTAGTGAGCTTATGCCCTACGCTAGGGCGGTCTCTGCCAAGTCTCACGACTTCGACAATCAAGGCAACGAAACTCAACTCGACTACGAACGCCTTATGCGCATCGTCCTCGATGCTGGCTACCGCGGCTACGTTGGCATCGAGTACGAGGGTAACGAACTGTCGGAGCCCGATGGAATCCTCGCCACTAAGGCCTTGCTGGACCGGGTTCGAGATAACCTCACCACCAATTACGTCTAAGCGGAGCTAAGACCACATTGCTAATAACGCCGCCTGTGTGGCACTTCGGGGGGATGATTACGTTGCCTAGACTTTGCCGCGTGCAGCTTCGTCCCATTCTTGGGCCGGTCTTGGTAGTGATTACTATGCTCGGCGGTGCTTGTGCTTCGGGTGATGGTGATGAATTCATCATGCGGTTGCCAGAAGTGGAGCGTGTTTGGATTGGGCCCGACTACTATGGCAATCGCCTACAAGATTGGCGGTTAGCAAACGCGCGGATTGAGGTTGTTACCGGCGCCTCAACTCACTCAATGCGAACGTTGCAGCTATTGACTTACGCTCTTTCCGAGGATCCTGGGACATTGGAGTTGAGTGTCCGCACCGGGCCCATTGAACTGGGGGGTTCGCCACACGAAAACACCTGGACGGGATTCTTGATAGGCGCGGGCGGGGACCATGTCGACTATCGCATAAGCGCCATGGTGCACGATTGGCCTGCCCCAGATGGGGGGTTGATCGTAGCCGTTGATGGTACTGGCAAGATTGTGGTGCGTGACAACTCTACAATCGATAGCCCAAAGTCCGTCCGTGCCAACATCAGCACCGATGTAGATGCTTGGCCACTTATTGACCCGGAGACGATTGAGTTTACCGATGGGGCGCTCGAAGATTTTGTGTTGCAGTTGGCAGCTGAACCCGTGGACCTGTCCAGTCCAAACACCAGTTACCGTTTGACGGTCACAGCCGAAGATGCAATCAGTGGAGTTCATCGCGGGGCCGCCACCTATGAGGACATCCCGGCTGAGTATTTCTCTGGAAACGTGGCGCTGGTATCGCATAACAGTCGTCACGTAGAGGAAAACCCCTCTTTGGCAAACCGTGCGCCACGCTCCTTCGAAGCGAATATCGCCACTGTGGGGCCTGGCTACTGGTTCCAGAATTGGACCGCGAGGGGATCGAAGCTCATACATCATCCTGATCGTGCCTTCGGGCCGGTTATGGGAGCGTTGCATACACTCAGTGGAGGCGTCCTGAAAATGACCGCACAGATGGCGCCCCTCGGCGCCGCCGATGTTCGTAGCGGTGAACTTCAGGTCCAACGGGCAGGAAACTGGGAAACGGTGTCGACGGGCGAGGTAATTAATCTTAGTTACACGCTGCCCTTTCGGGTCGAAGATTGGGACGGGAGCGTCGATACTCCGTACCGGATTGTTTACGACCTAAAGGTCGGTGGGCTTCCCTCAACGATGACCGAGACTCACACTTACGAGGGCACGATACGGCAGGAACCACAGCGCGACGATTTCATCCTGGCATCAATGAACTGTCAACATTTTTCGGCGCGACCAGACCGCGATGCGTCAGCACGTGGCTACTGGAATCACGAGGGCATTTGGTTTCCGCACGCTGAGGTTTCAAAGGCGGTTGCCTATCACAACCCTGACCTGCTGTTTTTTTCTGGGGATCAAATATACGAAGGTGGCCTTGCTGGCATCGTGCGCGAGCCCTTCGATGAGGCAGCGCTTGACTATCTCTACCATTGGTATTGGTTCATTTGGTCATTCCGTGACTTGATGCGCGATATCCCTACGATTTCCACCCCTGACGACCACGATGTTTACCAGGGCAACATCTGGGGAGCCGGGGGGAAGAAGGGTGAGGCTAGTGAAGGGCTCACGGCTCAGGATTCAGGCGGTTACACAATGGATCCGCGTTGGGTGAACGCGGTGCACCGGACACAGACGTCACACCATCCCGATGCCTGGGATCCGACCCCAATCGATCAGGGCATCACAGTCTGGTACACGAGCATGGACTACGGCGGAATCAGCATGGCGATGGTCTCCGATCGCATGTTCAAGTCGGCACCGTCCGTGGATATTGACCAAGGCCAGGTTGTTAACGGATGGTTCCAGAACCCAGGGTTCGATCCCGCGACGCAGTCGGATGTGCCCCAGGCCGCTTTTCTTGGTGCGAGACAACTCACCTTTCTAGACTATTGGGCACAAGACTGGAGCAACGGCATCTGGATGAAAGCTCTATTGTCACAGACATTGTTCTCGAACCTGGCCACCATACCGGACGAGGCTCCAAGCGGAGCGGTCTTGCCGAACTTGGCCGTCGCTGGTCCAGAAGAGTACATCGAAGGTGACAAGAAGGCTGCAGATGCTGATTCTGGCGGTTGGCCGCAGTCAGGACGAAACCGAGCGTTGCGGGCGATACGTAAAGCATTCGCCCCTCATGTGGCTGGCGACCAGCATCTAGGTAGTACGATCCAATACGGAATCGACGAATTTGGTGACGGTCCCTTTGCCTTCGTTGTTCCGTCGGTGGCCAACCTCTGGCCTCGCCGCTGGTATCCGCCGGAGGCCGGAGCTAATCGCCAACCCGGCGCGCCCCGCTATGCCGGTGAGCACTTCGATGGCTTTGGCAACCGCATGACGGTGCACGCCGTTGCCAACCCGGTGCAATCAGGGGTCCTGCCCTCAGCCCTTTACGACCGAGTTCCGGGCTACGGGATCATCCGCTTTGACAAGCTCTCGAGGAACATTGTGTTCGAAGCTTGGCCTCGTTGGGTTGACCCTTCAAGCCCCGATGCGAAGCAGTTCTATGGTTGGCCAGTGACCTTCAACCAGTTCGACAACTACGGTGGGGAGGTTGGCTACCTACCGATGCTGGAGATTTCCGGGCTCGAATCGCCTGTCTTACAACTGATCGATGAGAGCACGGAAGAGATCGTTTACACGGTTCGGGTGTCATCGTCGACGTTTCGACCAAAGATTTTCGACACTGAGGCAACCTACACCATTATCATCGGTGAACCTGGCACATCTAGCATGCGCACATTTACTGGCATGAAGATGGCGACCAGGGACGGAGAAAAATTCGAGGTGGTTTTTTGAAACGCCTTGCCACGGTGGTCGTGGTCATCGTATCCGGTGGAATTTTGTACATTGCCTGGTACGCGACAGGCGGAGGTTGGGTTGGGCGCCTAAGCGGCATCATCACTCAGGCCGCGTCATTTCCGCAGCAGGCAAAGCCGAACATTGTTTTTATTCTTATCGATGATATGGGTTGGCGCGACGTTGGTTTCATGGGAAGCACGTATTACGAAACGCCTGCCATCGACCAGCTCGCCGAACAGGGCGTTGTTTTTACGAGCGCCTATGCCAACGCTCCAAACTGCGCACCGACACGGGCCAGTTTGATGTCCGGGCAGTACACTCCCCGCCACGGTATCTATACGGTTGCGCCATCGGCGCGTGGTGACACGAGGGACCGGAAGCTCCTAGTCGAGGAGACGGAGACAACGCTCAATCTAGAAGTGGTTACTATCGCTGAGGCGCTTAAAACTGCTGGGTACTCAACCGCCAGCGTTGGCAAATGGCACCTTGGTGGGCCAGGTTACCTGCCCACTGATCAGGGCTTCGACGTCAACATTGCCGGCAACGCGCGTGGCTCTCCGCCCGGCTACTTTTGGCCGTACCAACGCGAGAACAACTTGGGTACCCTATTGCGCATTCCGGGATTAGACGAGGGTGGAGAGGAAGGAGAGTACCTTACTGACAGGCTCACCGATGAAGCGCTAGCCTGGATGGAGCAACATGTTGGGAACCCTTTTTTCCTCTATATGACGCATTACGCAGTGCACACGCCGATCCAGGCCAAACCTCAACTGGCCCAGAAGTACCATGGGAAGGCTGTTAGTAACGGCCAGCAGAATTCAGACTACGCTGCGATGATCGAGAGCGTCGACAACAGTGTTGGTCGCATCGTGGCCAAGCTCGACGAAATTGGTGTTGCCGACAACACTGTTGTGTTCTTTTTTTCCGACAACGGTGGTGTTGGGACAATCACTTCGATGGCGCCGCTACGTGGCATGAAAGGAATGCTTTACGATGGCGGCGTCCGCGAGCCGATGATTGTGCGTTGGCCTGGACACACAGAGCCTGGTAGTAGCGTCGACACACCGGTCATCAGCGTCGACTTTTACCCGACAATCCTTGAGATGGCTGGCGTCGACCATTCCGAACAGATTATTGATGGGCTTAGCATCGTACCGTTGCTAAGCGCTGGCCTTCCTGCTCGAGGAGAGGCCAAGCCTTCCGGCCGTGTCGCAGAACTCACTGTCCTCGCTGAGCGGCCTCTCTTCTGGCATTTCCCGGCCTATTTGGAAGGCAACCGCAATACTGACGGGCCGTGGCGCACCACTCCAGCGGGTGCTGTGCGACAGGGTGATTACAAGCTTGTTGAGTTCTTTGAGGATGGCAGCCTTGAGCTCTACGACCTTGGTACCGACATCGGGGAGGTCAATAATCTTGCCGAGCAGATGCCGGGGAAAATGCGAGAATTGCACAATCTGATGATCGACTGGCGTAACGCTATTGGTGCCTACGTCCCAAAGGCGCTGAACCCTGAGTACATTCCCACGGAAGGTGGTGCCCAAACAGCGCAACTCGAGCCGATGTGTCGATGACATCGCCCAAGTGGCTTGGCCCTGCAGTTATTGTTGTGGGTGTTTTGGCGGCCCTGTGGGCTTGGTGGCTGGACCGTCCGCCGGAGCCTTTGCTGGTCGATGCGCCCGGCGAGGAATTCTCAGCTGAGCGAGCGAGCATTCTGCTTGAAAAAATCGCGGTAAGGCCCCATATGCCGGGTTCTGCTGAACACGCTCGGGTTCGGGAGTTCCTGGTTCGAGAATTGGGGGATTTAGGTTTTGATGTCGAGATTCAAGAGGCAACGGTTGTTCTTCCGAGAGGCCGAGTGATTCGGTCGGCGACCGTCCGCAACATCCTCGCTCGTAAACACGGAACTGCTTCGAGCGGTGGGGTGGCGATCGCGTCGCACTACGACACACGACAACTCGCTCCTGGTGCCGGTGACGATGGCTCCGGTGTGGCAGCCACGCTGGAGGCCGTGAGAGCCTTGTCTAGCGGCGAACCATTGCGCAACGATCTTTATATCGTTATTACGGACGCTGAAGAACTTGGCTTAATAGGCGCGCGAGCTTTCGTCAATGAGCATCCGTGGTGGCCGGAGATCTCGATACTATTGAGCCTGGAGGCACGCGGCTCTGCTGGACAGTCGGCGATGATTGAAACGAACGCCGAAAACGGCTGGGTGATGCGCGAGTTTGCGCGGGCTGACCCGCATCCCTCTGGTAGCTCCCTTTACTACGAAATTTACCAACGCTTACCCAACGACACTGACTTCAGCATTTACAAGCGCGCTGGCGTAAGTGGTCTGAACTTTGCAATCGCTGAAGGTGCGGATGTCTACCATCGTACGACAGATACGATCGAAAACCTGTCACTGGCCAGCCTACAACACCATGGTGAGCACGCCTTGGCAATGGGTCGCCATTTCGGAAACCTTGATCTCACAGTCGGGACTACAGCTCCAGACGTTGTTTTTTTTCGTTTCGCAGGACTGGGGCTGATCGTGTATTCGCTTGGCTGGGTGACACTGTTTTCGCTATTCGCATTGATTTTCGCGGCACTAGTGGCCTATGAGGGATCCGTCAAACGGCGACTGACTGTTGGGGGTGTGGGAATGGGTCTCATGATGGCCATCGCAGCGGCTGTTTTAGCGGCGTGCCTCGCCCAACTTATGCTGATGTTTGTTCGTGGAGCTCACCACGAGCTCGGATCGGTTGTCGGCCGTGCGCTCTACAATGAAGGTTGGTATGTGTTGGCGGTGGTGTGTATCACTGTTGGCTCGGTTGCGACGGCATTCGGCTTGTCGCGCCGTTGGTTTGGTGCTGCGAGCCTCGCATCTGGGGCACTTCTTATTCCACTTGCCTTGGCGATAACGACCGGTTGGTATGCACCGGGTGTCAGCATGCTATTTGTGTGGCCGGTAGTTTTCGCGATAGGGGCGACCCGCCAGCTGTTGGCCCGAGCTGAGAACAAACCGTTCAATGGTGCCGACCTGGCAATATTCGGAGTTCTAGGAACTCCGGTTGTCCTGATTCTGACTCCACCCGTTTGGGCAATCTACATTGGGTTAAACATCTCGGCAGCGCCTGTGATCGCCGTGGCAGTCGCCACAATGTTGGTTCTATTGATACCTCTATTTGAACTTGCTACTCAGGCAAACCGATGGTGGCTTGTGTCGGGGGCATTTGGTTTTGCTATTGCTTTCGCTGTGGTTGGAATGATCGATGGCCGGCCGGGACCTGGTCGTCCCATCCCAAACGACTTGCTATACGCACTTGATCGTGAATCTGGTGAGGCGGCCTGGGCCACAATGGAGGCCGAACCAGGGGCTTGGCTGTCGGAATTTGTGGACGATGAGGCTACAACCGCGAATCTCAGTTCTTTTTTGGCGGGCAACTCACGTTCATATCGTGTATCTGCGGCCCCGGCAGTTAATGCTCCACGGGCAGAGACAACGATTGTCTCAGACATAATTGACGGTGGGGTACGATCGCTGCGTTTGGTCGTTTCTTCTGTGCTGGGTCCCGAACAGATGAATATTTCACCGGCCCCAGAAAGCCTGGTTTCGCTGCGTGCGGTTAATGGCGTTGTGGTCCAGGGGGGTGGCGACGATTGGTTGTTGCAGCATTTTGGCCGCCCTCCCAATGGGGCCTTGGTTCTTGATCTGACGACCGAGGACCTGTCAGCTCCGCTCGAGTTAGTTCTCGTCGAATTCTTGATGCGACTTCCACCAGTGCCGGGTGTGAACTTAAAACGACCAGTGGGCGTCGTCGCCCATGGTGGGCGCCTAACGGATGCGTCACTTTTTCGTCAGGTTGTAAGCTTCGAATAGAACAACTGGTTTCCAGTAACGTATGTATCAGCCCGCTAACTCGAGTTCACCTGCCGGACCCACGACTACAATGTCACCGACGATGCGCGCTGGAATAACAAACATTGCTGTGCTCACCGGGCCCGACTTAGGTTGGCCGTCCGGGAAGAACTTGCCATTGTGGCAGGCGCATTGGTAGTTGTCTTCGGCTGCGTGCCAGGTGAGGTCGCAGAATTCATGTGTGCAGACCATTAACCTGGCCGTAACGGTATCTCCACTTCGGCTTAGTTCTACCCGTCGGTCCGCATGGAAGATTATTTTGCGGCCCTGAGGGAGGTCGCCGACCGGGATCTCTGTGACCGTGTTGGGGTCTATGAGTGGCGCGCATGCTGTCGCGCTCATAACCAGTGACCCAACCGCCAATGCTCCGAATGAACAACCAAGGTGTTTAAGGGCTTTCCGACGTCCTGCTGATCGCGGATCAGCGGGAACCACTGTAGTTTGGCGGTGTTCATCCCGCGCGGCGACTTGATCGCACGCGGATTCCGTTTTTCGTTCCACCATTACTCCTTAGCTTCGATTTACATCATACGCATCGCACGACGCTGAGGTTGCCTCACATTAGAATTAGTGACGATGATAAAGGTCGCAGTGGAGGGGTGAAGGTCTTACAAGTGAAAGCACCATGAACTTCAAGAACGTAGTGTATTGGGCCATACTGATCTTCCTTGCCGCCATTTTTCTGGTAGGTGGCGTGGAAAAGCTCATGGCGATGGAGTATTGGCAGGCGCGTTTCGTTAGCCAATGGGGCCTGCCAGCCTGGATGGCTCCGATGGTCGGTGCTACCGAGATGCTTGGGGGCTTGATGCTGTTGGTACCCCGTTTGACCACGCTGGGGGCCGCGGTCATCGTCATAGTCATGTTTGGTGCCACGGTCACTCAAATTGTGGCGAGCGAATGGCTACGTATTATCGTGCCGTTGGTCGTTGGTACGCTGGCGGGAATCCTCTTCAAGTGGAGCCTGCTGCGGGTGCAAGGATCCGGGGTGGCTGATGGGGCAAAGAATTCACATTGACCTAGTGAAACCTGGTTGTCTGGTGTTGTCCTAGGATCGCAGCGGCACTACAGTTCGTGCCCATGGCCCAGGTATCGAACAAGGAAACCGTTTACAATTTTATTGGCGGGGAGTGGACTGTCTCATCGGCGACCGATTCACTCAGCATTGAAAACCCCGCTACCCGGGAAACCCTCGGTCGCGTCCCGTTGTCGTCCGCTGCTGACGTAGACGCCGCGGTTGCCGCCGCCAGCCGAGCGTTCCCGGCTTGGCGCGAGACTCCAGCTGTCGAGAGGGCACGGATTCTCTTTCGACTGAAAGAGTTGCTTGAGGAAAACGCCCAGGAGATCTCTCGTAGCTTGACGCTCGAACATGGAAAGAATCTCCTAGAGACACGTGGTGAACTGCAGCGCGGCATTGAAAATGTTGAGCACGCGTGTGGCATTCCTACTTTGATGATGGGGGAAAGCCTTGAAGACATAGCGGCAGGGATCGACTGTGTTACTTATCGGCAACCACTTGGTGTGTTTGCAGCGATCACTCCCTATAACTTTCCGGTAATGATTCCGATGTGGTTCTGGCCATATGCGGTGGCTGCCGGCAACACGTTCATCCTTAAGCCGAGCGAGCAAGATCCACTAACCCATCAGATGATCGTCGATCTTTCCACCGAAGCTGGCCTACCGCCCGGGGTTCTCAACGTTGTGCACGGGGCTCAAGAGACTGTTACCGCGCTGCTTGATCACCCAGGGATTGTTGGTATCTCGTTCGTTGGTTCCAGCCAGGTAGCCCGTCTCGCCTACGCCAAGGCAGCAGCGGCTGGCAAACGCGTGCAGGCGCTTGGTGGGGCCAAAAACCACATGGTGGTGATGCCTGACGCTGATTTCAACATTACGAATGAGGCGCTGATCGGCAGCTTGTTTGGTTCGGCAGGTCAACGGTGCTTGGCTGGTAGCGCTGTAGTTGGTGTTGGCGAGGCGTATGACAAAATGCGCGAGCGATTTCTTGACAGTGCCAACTCTCTAACGATTGGTTACGGCCTCGACGAAGGGACCGAGATGGGGCCAGTGATCTCAAAACCTCACAAGGAACGCGTCCTTGGTTACATCGATGCCGGCGAATCCGAGGGTGCCAAGCTTATCCTCGATGGTCGTGATGCCACCGTTGATAGCTACCCTGAGGGTCATTGGGTCGGCCCCACGGTGTTTGAAGACGTGAACCCCTCGATGAAACTTGGGTCTGAGGAGATCTTTGGCCCGGTCGCTGGCCTCTCCCGGGTGAAGAACGTCGACGAAGCCGTCGACCTGATCCAACAGGTCGAATACGGTAACGCCACGTCGATTTTCACAAGCAGCGGTAAAGCGGCCCGCGAGTTTCGTTACAAGGCGGGGATCTCGATGATCGGAGTCAACGTTGGGGTAGCGGCGCCAATGGCGTTTTTCCCCTTTGGGGGAGCGCGTGGGTCATTCTACGGTGACTTAAAGGCACAAGGGTCTGACGCGATTTCGTTCTACACCGACCGACGTGTAGTGATCGAACGCTGGTAACGGCAGCTTGGCGCCGATCACGAGTTGAATTGAGAGGAAGAGAAACGTGACCAAATTTACACGGAGCGAGTTCATCGGAATGTCGGCAGCGTTCGCGGCCGGTTTGAGTACGGGATGTGGTGGCAGAGGTGGAGGTGGCGCGCCAACCCAGGCTGTTGGAGGCAGTATCGCCGATGAACTTAATCTCGCCGGTATCAGTCATGCTACCGGAGGTCCCGAGCCTGACTTGGTGGTGTTAAACGCACGTATCTACACGGTCGAACCCGCTCAGCCGACGGCCGAGGCTTTTGCAGTGAAACATGGTCGTTTCAGCGCAATTGGCTCCACTGACGATGTGCGTAATCTCGTAGGGTCGGGCACGGAAGTGATCGATGCCGAAGGCATGACAGTGACGCCAGGTTTCATCGATGCGCACTCGCACCCCGCTGGTGCAGGGCTCAATGAGTTGACGAATGTCAACGTCAATTTCCGTACGATCGCCGAGATTCAGCAAGCGATGGCAGCTCGTGCTGCCGACACCCCTCCTGGAACTTGGGTCAACGGGTTCATGTACGACGATACGAAACTCGAGGATGGGCGCCCGGTTAACCGCTACGATCTGGACGCAGCGGTACCGAACGGCCCAGCGAGCATCCGACACCGCGGGGGGCACACCGGGGTATACAACTCATGGGCACTCGAGGCTGCTGGTATCGACAGTGAAACACCAGACCCCCAGGGCGGCCACATCGTCAAAGATGAAAATGGCTTACCTACTGGACTCATGCAGGAGCGCACCGGAGGCTTGTTCAGCGGAGTGGGCGAGAGCAGGCCGCCGGCTACGGACGAAATGCGTCGTGACGGCGTCGCGATTATTACCCAAAAGATGTCCGCTGCGGGGTTGACCTCGTTTCATGATGCCGGTGTTGGTTCAGTTACGGCGTACGACGACGCTTACCGTGAAGGCATGCTCCACTGTCGGGTCTATATGCTTCTGCGCGGGGCTTACGCAAGGATGCGCAACGCAGGCGTGCGCACTGGCTTTGGCGACGAGTGGCTTCGTGTTGGGGCGGTAAAGATGGGTGCCGATGGCTCGGCTTCTGAGCGCACCATGAGAATGAGCACACCGTTCATTGGTCGCCCTGACGATTACGGTATCTTGACGATGGACCAGGATGAGATCCATGAGCGTGTCGAGGAAGCACACCGGGCTGGCTTTCAGATTGGCATCCATGCCAATGGCGACGTGACCATCGACATGGTGCTTAACGCCTACGAGCGTATGCAGCGCGAATTTCCCCGGGCTGATTCACGTCACCGCATCGAGCACTGCTCCTTGGTTAATGACAACCTACTTGCTCGTATAAAGGCCGTTGGTGCTATCCCGACGCCGTTCTACACCTACGTTCATTACCACGGTAATAAGTGGGTTGAATATGGCGAGGAGAAGATGAAGATGATGTTTGCCCATCGTTCATTCCTCGACTATGACATCCCA
>PCAP01000067.1 GCA_002731215.1 Acidobacteriota bacterium
CAGTTTGTGGGAGCGCTAGCTGTAACATGCAGCGCAGCCCGTACTCTTCCATTGAAGTGACTTTCATGAAACACCTCAGAGTAGACCTTGGAGGCGTTGCTTGACTCGATCACAGAACTCACTGTGAACACTACTAATGATAAGAAGGCAGTCTAAGAAAACCTGAAGAAAAAGTCAACTTTTAGATGGCTGCGTCTATGCACCCTGCAGGTTGGCAAAACAGCCCAAGCAGATGTGTCCGGGCTGAGGTAATTCATATGCGGTAGTTGAGTTAAGGAAAGAGGCTTACCAGGAGATCACGGAAAGCTACTAGTACTTCTTCGACCAGGGGTACTTGGCGCTCTTGCGAGTCTCTGGTTGATAGTGCGACAGCGTTTTGATGTAGCCGAACTCTTTGGGGAACGAAAGTTCGTATATCTCCGGGTTGACCTCGTCATCAAGGCAGACCTTTTTGGCTTGCCACCCTGCTCGGGTCATAAGAAGCCCTGCATTCTCAGGCTCATTCTCTGGTGCCCGGGTGCAGACAAGTGGTCCATCTAAAACGGCTGCTGGCTCTAGGTAGTACTGAAAATCCGTTTCCTCAAACTCACCATTCAATACTGCTTCCCAGAAGGCCGTCAGACCTATTGCGATCGCTTGGCACGAGTTGGGGTCGAAGGCAGGCTCAGGTTCCGGTTCCTCGCCGTCCGACTTAGCATTAGTTGCAGGAGCTTCGACGGCCTCTTCTGCTGCGGGCGCTTTAGTCTCGGGCGCTTCAGTGGCCTCTTCGACTGCGGGTGCTTCAGTCTCGGCAACTGCCCGTGTTTCCTCTTCGAACTCGGGCTCCGAATCTGCAGTCGTCTTCTGCAGGTCGCAGTCCTTACAGCGCCACTCGCCGTCTACCTCTTCGACATGCTCGTGTAAGCAGATTTCCTGGTAGTGAGAGATCTCCGCTTCAAGCGCATTTCGTTCCTCTACTTGGTTCTCATCCTTCAGGAGGTTAAGCGCTTTCTGGGCGCGGTAACGGTGGTCGCGTAGCTCTCGAGATTCGAGTTCCATGGATTCGCGGGGTTTTCCTAGAGGGTTTCTTTGGCTGGCTTCACTCGATCTCGGTGGCGTCCGTTGGCGCGTTGTCAGTCGCCATCTCCGAGTTTCACAGCATTTCGGTAAACGGTTAAAGCAGACAGTCGTTATCGTAGCTGTGACTCAAGAGACAGGAAGCATAGCATTCAAGCTACGTTCGTGCGGACGCTCGGCAGTCTAGATTGCAGAGTTATATACCCCGCTATTGAGTGCCTCTAGGTGAGTAGCGTATAACCTTTATGGTTACTTGATTAAAATCGTAGTTGGGAGTAACTACTTGAGCCATTCATGCACAACGATACGTTCTCTGATTGTCGGTTTTCTGGCAGTCGCGGGGCTCATTGTGGGTTCGACTGCCGACGGGGGGGTTGTTGAGTCGCCCCGCCAATATGCTGAAGAGCATTACAACGCTGCTGAGGCTATGCTTGCGGATGGAGACGCTGAAGAAGCGCTCCAACTTTTTGCTGCGATTGTCGACAACTTCCCGAGGACTCAATACCCGTTGCTTTCCTGGCGTGCGGCAGCCAACCTGCGTGCCGGGCAGATCGAGATTGATCTGGGCCGTGTCGATGCCGGTACAGCTCGCTTCGTCGACGTGATTGACGGTGAACCCCCCTCTGTTTGGACGACAAGAGCACGGCTAGGCCTAGCCAAGACTTTGCTATGGAACCGCGAGTGGCAGGCTGCTGCACGCTTGCTGCAAACTATTGTCGATGTTTCGGGAACAAGCGGCCCAGAATCCGACATTATTGCCTACCGCGACGCCGAGGACCGGCTCACCCTCTTGCATCGTCTGTGGTTGCGTGCTGAGGCGGGCGAGAGACCTTGGCAGCAGGCTGGTCGTTACCCAGTTGATTTCACGTTTGATCGCCCGATAGGGATCGCTGCTGGCATTAATGGAGTGCTGGTGACTGATGAAGGGAATGATTCAGCTGTCTTTTTTGATTCCGTTGGCACCGCTGCTTCTTTCCGTGTTGCTGACCCACAACGGCCATGGTGGGGGACATCCGCGAACGGCTTTATAGCAGCGGGATCGATGGTGAGCGCTCCATTAAGGACCAAGTCGTTCCAATTTGTCTATTCTGAAAGTTCTCGACAGCGACCGCTCGATGACATCCGTGCCGGTGCAGGCATGCCGGATGGTGGTTGGTACTTAGTCGATAGCGAATACCGGGGCGTGATGCGCTTTGAGCGGGATGGCACGTACGACCGCATTCTCGATACGGGTGCCAACAGTGAACCGGTTGACCTGGACCGCGGTCCTCGTGGTCGCCTATTCGTTATTGAAGAACGAAGGCGTGAAGTCTTGATTTTTGACGCTGACGGTGTTCTGTCGGCAGGTTTTGCGTATCACGATTGGCGCGAACCATATGCTCTGGCGGTTGATTCGATTGGCTATGTCTATGTGCTCGATCGTAGCCTTAAAAGGATTGACGTATTCGACCAGGATGGCGGCTTTTTGTGGAACCTCGGGCCGGTCTTGCCGGGCGGAATAGAACTTGATGACCCGCGCGACCTCACGGTTGACAGTACGGGCCGTATCTTGATTGCGGACCGAGGGCTAAGAACCGTACTGGTGGTTGAATGAGGAACTTTGTTGAGGATGTCTGCCTAGATGTGCTCAGGGTGGGGCTCAGTGTAGTTTCCAATTCCTACGTGCTTGTCCTGTTGTCTATTTTTTTGGCAGTGGTTCCTGCGGAAGCCCAACAGGTAAATGAGCGCATGCGCTCAACCTTTGCACGGGCTGAGATGCTTTACCGGACGGCCGAGCCGGATCAGGCGATCGAACCGCTTACAGATGTCATTGAGGCGTTGTTATCCAATGCGATGAGCGGGGACATAGATGATGAGGGCCAAGCACTTTTGGTCAGGAGCCTTGCCTATCGGGCCGATGCCCTGATTTTTGCAGGAGAACGCGACGTTGCTGAATCTGATCTTGAGCAATTGCTGACTTTATATCCGCGGGTTTCAATTGAAGGATTTCGCCTTTCAGACGTTGGTGCAGACCGCTTCCAGCGTGCTGAGGCTCGGTTGGTAGGAACACTGACGCTTTCAGCAGCACCGTTAAGTGCACGTATTTTCGTTGATGGAGAGCAGCTACCAGAGGGTATTACCAGCTACGACTTGCTTGCCGGTACCCACTTCATAGAAGCGTCGCTTCCAGGTTTTACTCGCCAGGTGCAGGAAGTGGAAATTCGAGCAGACCGGTCCACCGAGGCCGAAATTGTACTCGAGCGAATCTCAGCGGTGGTCAGGCTGATGACGCGTCCTGTTGGTGCGACCGTCCTGATCGATGGCAAGGTTGTGGGCGAAACCTCTGGGATGCCACCGCGCGATTGGGTACCAACGGGTGACGCAGTGAGATATCCGCGTGGGGAATTTTCCTCGGTTATGGAAGTCGAGGGCCTCATGCCAGGGCAACATGAGGTGGAAGTCATCCTCGATGGATACCGGACTTTCAGCGCGCCATTGACTATCCCTGATCTGGCCGATTATCAGGTCGGGAGCATCATCATGACTGCCAATCTTGGCCTCGTGTTGCTGCGGGACCTTGCGTCTGATTCCGAGGTTTGGGTCGATGGGCGCCGAACTCAGCCCGAAGCACCTCTACGTTCAGGTGATGAAGAAACGCTGAATTCAAATGCCTATCGGCTTTCATTGGAACCCGGGGAATATCGCATCACCGTTAGCCGGGCTGATGCTGGAGTGTTCGAAGAAATGGTGACGGTCGCCGATCGGCGCAGTGTAGCGCTTAGCGTCCGCCTTCGCCCAGCCCTGACTTTTCTTGGTGTTTTGGGCTCTGACCGGCTAGGGGCGGAAACACTCGAGACCACGCTGCGTGGTTCGTTCACAGAGTTGAATTATTGGGCCTTTCTAGATCGCACCGATGATGCAGAGGGGATTTTGCAACGGACAGGTGCCACGGAGGATCGACTGCGGGCAGCGGTGGGAGAAGGAACGACTAGCCCAAGCCCGTTCGATTGGCAGCGGCTTCAAACAACAGTCAGCCGGGAGCTTCCCGGGTCGATATTTGTTCTCGGCGTGCTTGATGATAGCGAATTGGCGGCCGACGCTGACCTTTGGATATGGCCTTCAGCTCCGGGCCCCGCGGTTGCTGAGCGTGTGCGAGTCTCGTTGGCTGATGGGGACATGCTTGAAGCGTTATCCACTAACTTGTCAGGAACTATGACGTTTCAACGGTCGTGGACTGGAATAGATCTTATTGACAGTGGAATCGCTATGTCTCCGGTAGTTGCAGCAGTTGTACGAAATGGACCTGCTGCAGAGGCTGGAGTGAGGACCGGTGACCAACTTGTTACCGTTGCCGGTAACAAAGTCGCAACAGCTGAAGGGGCGGGAAATTGGTTTGCCACTTTTCCCCCGAGCTCTATGGTTGCGCTTGGCATGGCCGGGCCGAATGGCGAACGCACAGTCGAGTTAAGAATGGGAGCTACGCCCACCGTGGTAAACCCGTCGGAGGGCGATCGGTTCTACTCAGTGGTTTGGGCAATGAGCGCTGCGGCTGCGGGACAGCGGGACGTTGCGGTTCCAGCTTGGCTGGTGGAACTTAATCAGGCGGCAGTTTTTATGCACGTGAGCGATTGGGAGGCTGCTGTTCGAATGCTAACCAATCTGCAAGCGCCCGAGGTTACCGGCGTTGGGTATGGGTTGGCGCAGTACTGGCTTGGTGTAGCACTTAGTGAGATTGGGGACCTCGACGGCGCCCGGGCTGCTTTTGAGCGCTCTCTGAGCCAGCCTGATGCCCGCTACTTAACCAACGATGGGCTTTTTCTCGCCCCGATGGTGCGAGCCCGCCTTATTGCTCTTGGAAGTACGAACAACCGCTAATGCTAGTGAAGCCTCTACGTTATTTGGATGCTCACGCCTTGCGGTGCGCGTTGCCCATGGATGTTGCTATCGACGCCATCGAGGCCGTGATGCATGCGGCGGGGAACGGAGATGCTGAGGCTCCCGTCCGTACCATGCAATCGGTCATGCGGCCTGGCAAAGAAGACTTTGTCTTTGTTGTTATGCCAAGCGTATGGAGAGGGCGCCAAGCTGCAGCAGCTAAGATCGTCTCTAACGTACCCGACAATCCCCTCGAAAATCGTGCCACTGTTCAGGGGGTAGCGGTGATGTTTGATGTCGAGACCGGTTCGCCGAGTCTCATAGTAGACGCCGCCACGTTAACCACGATTCGAACTGGGGCTGTGGTCGGTCTAGCAACCCGTTTTCTCGCTCGATCGTCATGCAATGTGCTTGGGATCATCGGTACCGGTGGAATTGCTGCCGACCTGGTCAAAGGGGTTGCCGCCGTGCGGGGGATCGACCGGGTACTCGTCAATGATATTCGCCCCATTGTTGCTGCTACCTTTGCGGAACAGATCCCGTTTGATGCTCAAGTTGTCAATGACAACGACGAACTCGCTTCACGATCGGACATACTAATTACTGCTACGTCGGCGACCGATCCGGCTATCTCGGCAGGGACGGTGCAGCCCGGCACACACATCAACGCGGTCGGAAACTTTTCGCCCACTGGTCGTGAGATCCCCGGCGCAGTAGTCGCCGCGTCCACCCGCTATGTTGACGACATTAACAATGCTATGGAAGAAGCTGGTGAATTCATCTTAGCTGCGTCGGAAGGGCTGATTCCACCAGGCGCTGGTGGCATCACTGGCGACCTTCAAGGGCTGGTCCTCGGCAAAGCTGTACCACGCACCAATGAAGAAGAAATTACCCTATTCAAGACTGTAGGAACCGCACTCTCCGATGTTGCAGGCTTGTCTGCAGCTGCAGTTGCAGCGGAGGCAGAGGATCTTGGCGTCGTGTTGACCTAACATTCCACCTACTAAGATTTTCGCTCTGCTGTTGAGCAACGTGGCGAGTTGCTATGTACGCTTCTTACGCGTCGGCAGCGATCTCGGGTGGAGCGCCCCTCATCATATCAATGAAGCGATCGAAGAGAGGCGCCGCATCATGTGGTCCCGGGGCTGCCTCGGGGTGATATTGGACCGCAAGAATTGGCCAGTCCTTGTGCCTGATCCCTTCAAGTGTCCCGTCGTTGAGGTTCAACCGCGTGACTACAAAGCCGCTTTTCTCAAGGCTGTCGGGATTGACGGCAAAGCCATGGTTTTGAGAGGTGATCTCGACTGCACTGGTGGCTAGGACGCGGACTGGATGATTGGCTCCATGGTGGCCGAACTTTAGCTTGAAAGTTGTTCCGCCGGCTGCCTGACCAATGATTTGGTGGCCCAAACATATCCCAAGCATTGGTAGTTTGCCGAACAGGTGCTTAGCTGCCTCGATACCATAGTCGACGGTTGCTGGGTCCCCCGGGCCGTTTGACAGTAAGACCCCATCCGGTTGGCGCTCGAGTACTTCTTCGGGAGGTGTGTTGGCCGGAACAACTGTGACCTGACATCTTCGCGCCCGTAGAGATCGTAGGATGTTCCACTTAACACCGAAGTCGTAGACTACGACCGAAAGGATATCTCCGTCGGTTCCGTCTGCAGGTTGTGGGCGAAATGCAGCGGGGTCATCTTCTACGCCAGGCGTTCCGTTCCATTCGTAAGGACCATCGCAGGTTACCGACGGCACCAAATCCTGCCCTTCCATCGACGAAATCTGCTGTGCTCGTTTGACAGCGGCGCCTAGATCCACTTCACCTTGGACGATAACGCCACGCATAACGCCTTCCTGGCGTAGCCTAGTGGTCAAGTCACGTGTGTCGATGCCCTCGATCCCTGGGACGCCTGCTTCAGCCAGGTAGTCACTAAGCGAAGCTTCGGATCGCCAATTGCTCGGTTGCCCCGTGAGTTCGCGCACGATGAAACCTTCGGCATGGATTGCGTTGCTTTCTGCATCGGCCGCGTTTATGCCGTAGTTGCCAATCTGTGGCGTCGTCATCGTGACGATTTGACCCTTGTATGAAGGATCGGTGAGGATTTCCTGATAGCCTGTCATCCCGGTGTGGAAAACAACTTCACCTGCAGCCTGATCGGTAGCCCCAAAACTACGACCAGGGTAAGCGGTACCGTCTTCCAGAACCAACCAGGCTGTGCCACCAATAATCATGAGGCGAGCGTAACACGCTGTCCATAAACCCTCGATCTGGAGCTAAACGGGCGCAGGGGAGTACTTTCAGCCGGGTGTCACCAATAAGATGGCTAGCGACCTCAGGGCACGATAAAGTACTCTTTAGAGTAGGGTCTAGAGGACGCCCTGATTAGTTTTCGAAGGAGTCAATCCATGGGTTCCAGCACCGAGGCACAGGCACCTGAAACGGCGCCTGGGCCGCAGCTTTCACCCAACCAGCTCATCATTTTCACGCCTGCAGCGGTGGGAAAGGTCATTAGTTTTGCACAGACCAGCCCCGAGGCCGAGGGCAAACAGCTTCGCCTCTATGTGCAGGGGGGCGGGTGCTCGGGCTTCGAGTACGGTTTTAAATTCGACGAGCGCAAGGAAGGTGACTATGTTCTGCCGCAAGGCCATGGAGAAGAGAGCATCGAGGTTCTCGTTGATCCGTTCAGTTTGCCGTTTCTCCAGAGTTGCACCATTGACTACTACGAAGACTTTGCGGGCAGTGGCTTCAAGGTAAGCAACCCGAACGCTACTGGTACCTGTGGTTGCGGACACTCCTTCTCAACGTAGGTTACGAGTTCGTCAGCGTTCAATCAGAGCTTTATGTGGATGTCTTCGCCCTCGATGCGAACTTCGTAGGTATCGACGCTTTGTCCAGGCATGCCTTTACATTCGCCAGTGGTCATGCTGTATTCCCAGCCGTGCCATGGGCAGGTGACGGTGCCGTCGGTGCAAATGCCGTCACCGAGTGGGCCACCACGGTGAATGCAAGTGTTGTCGAGCGCGTGAAAAGTACCGTCGACGTTGAACAGAGCGATGGCCACTCCATTCACTTCGCAAACTCGGCCTTCGCCTGAAGGAATGTCGTTGGCCTTTGCAGCCCATGTAAAATCGGACATTCTAATGCTCCTCCTTCTGGGTTGTGCAACTCGCGGATTTTGTCATGGGTGATTCTATTGGTCAAAAAGCGGCCCAGATGGCTGCTCCCGATGAGGTTGGCAATGGTGATGGTTCGTTCAGCAGTGCTGTGCGCACAATGTTCAATGCTCTGGCACCGAGCTACGACAGCTTCAATCATTGCTCATCGCTTGGGCTCGACTATGGATGGCGCCGTGCCACAGTTCGTTCACTAAAGCTAACGAAGAGTGATCTAGTACTCGATGTCGCCACCGGAACAGGGGACTTGGCGTTCGCTACTACGCGAGTGGCTCGTGGGACAGTTGGCTGCGACTTTGCTGTCGAGATGATTCGCCGCGCGCGCGCTAAAATCCGTTCCGGCGATGGCACTTGGTTTCACGTAGGCTGCGCTGAGTGTTTGCCATACGGTGACGAGCGTTTCCAGGGTGTCGCCTCAGCATTCGCTATGCGCAATGTCAAACCGATACTTGAGGACGTGCTCGCGGAGGCTTTTCGGGTGCTTGAACCGGGTGGCCGCGTAGCGATTCTAGAATTCAGTCGGCCGCGGATGGTTCCCATTCGATGGGGGCACAGTGTTTACACTCGCTTACTGATGCCGCGGGTAGGTCGTTTTGTGACCGGCACGGTGGAGCCATTCGATTACCTATACCGCAGTATCCAAGAATGGTATTCGCCCGAAGAATTTGCCGAAATACTTCGTGCAGTTGGATTTGCAGATGTTCGTTATCGTATGATGAGCTTTGGTACAGTCGCGCTGCACAACGGAACTAAACCAACCGCTTGTCGTTCGTAGCTTAAGGCAATAATGATAAGACACATAAGAAAAATAGGGCTCGCAATGTTGGCTGTCGCTTCAGTGTTCTCGACCCTTGCCGCCGCCCATGAAGTCGCCCCGAGACAATTGTTGTATGGCGTCGACCGCGCCAAGATCACGGGCATTGCTGCGGACCATGAACCGTTTGCGCTGGACCAAACGGTTCGCGTAGCGATCGAAGTTGAGATGTTGCCCGGTATGCACGTCAACGCAAATCCGCCGACGTTTGATTGGATGATACCTGTGGAGGTCTCGGTAAAGGGGGTCGAGGGAGTTAGTCTGGTCGAGGCATTTTACCCGGAGCCTGTAAGCGTCAAGTTCCCTTACGACGACGAACCCTATCTAGTGTACGAGGGTACTTTTGTACTCGGCTTGGTCCTGGCTATCGCCGAAGACATCCCGACAGGCGGCCGCGAGCTTCAGGTCATGCTCGATTATCAGGCGTGTAACGATGAAGCTTGCTTTGCACCCACTGACACCTCGATCAACATGCCGATTATGATGGTTGCAGACGTGGGCCAAAGCCGGGAGGTTTCCTCGCCCCTAATTGAACGGGCCCCTTTTCCACGATAACCGGTGAGAAATCGCCGATGTTTTTTTATAGCGTCGTGCTTCTTTCGGGCACTTACTGCTAAGGTGCGGTGCGATTGACTCATCTCAATTCGCTGGCCTCTATTGTCACCCCGTGTCTGCCTCGCGCTTGGCTTTGATATCGTCGATGATCTTTTGTGAGAGGTGTGCTGGCACCTCGTCATAGTGTGAGAATTCCATCGTGTACGTGCCTCGGCCGCCGGTGAGCGAGTTTAAATCGGGAGCATAAGTAAGCACTTCAGCGAGTGGAACCTGTGCCTTGATCATTTGTTGGTCACCACCAGCCGGTTCCATCCCCTGGACACGCCCACGGCGGCTATTGAGGTCCCCCATTACATCGCCCATCGCTTCATCGGGAATGCTGATCTCAATGTCCATCAGCGGTTCCATCAACGTCGGCTGAGCCTGTAAAGCGGCTTCTTTGAAAGCCATCGACCCGGCGATCTTGAAGGCGATCTCGGAAGAGTCGACGGCGTGGAACTTGCCGTCGAGCAAGGCACACTTAAAATCTTCGACCGGAAAGCCACAGAGTACCCCCCGCGCAGCGGCCTCCACGACACCCTTCTGAACCGCGGGCCTGAACTGCTGTGGGATAGAACCGCCGAAGATCTTGTCCTCGAACTCGAAGCCTTCGCCAGCGTTATTCGGGGACAGTTCGATTACACAGACGCCGAATTGGCCGCGGCCGCCGCTCTGCTTCTTGTGCCGTCCTTCTGCCCGGGCTGTTCCACGAATTGTCTCCCGATAGGGAACAGTGGGTGGTTTCAATGTCGTTTTCACGCCGAAACGTTTCTCGAGCTTTGCCACGGTCACTTCTACGTGGAGTTGGCCGAGCCCGGAAACGAGTAACTCGTGGGTCTGCGGGTCGCGGTCGACGACGATCGTTGCGTCTTCCTCGCAGAGACGTGCGAGCGCCTCACTGATTTTTTCTTCATCCGCCTGAGTTTGAGGTGCAACCGCGAACGATATTGCCGCCTTAGGAAATTGAACAGGATCGATAATTATCGGTTGAGATTTGTCGCAGAGCGTATCGCTGGTGTGGATATCTCTGAGCTTGGCCACGGCGCACAGCTGCCCGGCAACGACACCCTGTGTGGGTTTATATTGCTTGCCTTGAACAAGTGCCAAGTTCGAAAGCTTTTCAGTGGTGTTGGTGCCCGGGTTGAGCATTGGCGCATCGGCGCTGGCCGAACCCGAGAACACCTTCATTAATGAGATGCGGCCCGCATAGGGGTCGGCCACCGTCTTGAAGACCAACGCTGCAAACGGGCCTTCTGAGTCAATCGGCCACGAGACCTCTTCTTTATCCTTGGGATTTACCCCGGTAAAGTTGGCGCGCTCATCGGGGGAGGGAAGATAGTTAGCGGTTGCCGCGAGCACCCGGTCGGTGCCTATGCCGTGTAATGCTGACGTACAAAGAACCGGAAACAGCAAACGCTCGCGCACCGCAGCACGGATGCCCGTTGCGAGTTGCTCAGGGGTCAAGTCGCCTTCTTCGAAGAAAACTTCCATAAGGGTTTCGTCACCTTCGGCGACCATCTCGACTAGCGCTTCACGCTGGCTCTCAGCGGTAGCCTGCAGTTCCTCAGGAATGTCTTCGGCCGAGGCTCTCCCGTCACCACCACGTTTGTAGCTAAAAGCTTTCATCTCAACGAGGTCAACGATGCCACTGAAATCGTGCTCCTTCCCGATGGGAATTTGTAGAGCTACCGCTTCGCGCCCGAAGCGTGCCTGTATGGCTTCAAGGGTGCGTTGGTAGGAGGAGTTCTCACGATCCAGGCGGTTGATGACGATGAACCCCGGCGTGTTGTATTCGCGCGAGTACTGCCAAGACTTGTCGCTCATTACCTGAGGGCCGGAGACAGCGTCGACTAAAAGCGCGAAGCTGTCCGCTACACGGACGGAAGCCTTCGTGTCCGGTCGAAACACACTGTAGCCAGGTGTGTCGATAAAGGTGACGTGTTTGCCCTCGAAGTTGCAATGGGCAAGTGCTGCCTGGATTGAAATCTGTCGTTCAACCTCTTCAGGATCGTAGTCGGTCGTCGCGGTACCTTGATCTACGAGCCCCATTCGATTGACGGCGCCCGTGGTGTACAGGCACGCTGAAACAATCGTTGTTTTCCCGGTGTCTCCGTGACCTACCACAGCGACGTTGCGCAGATCAGCGGTTGTGACTTTAGCCATTGCCTCCCCTGAGATCTTCAGAACCGTCCGATAACAAGCCGGCGCGGGCTGCGACCCTAGAATCGCCGTCTAGTCCAGCGAGAATATCACGGTTCGTCCCGGGCACGTCGCAGCGTGCGGAGCAGCTCTTCGAGGTCCGATGGTAGTGGTGCGATAAATTCTAGCCGCACGCCACTGATGGGATGGTCGAGGTGCAAGCGGGAGGAATGGAGCCCCGGCCTGGGGAAGTCACGAATGGCGCGTCTTGCCTGGCCGTCAGGCACACTTTTCCACTGTGCTCCAACGTACTTCAGGTCGCCCACGCAAGGGTGATGTATCTCCTCGAGATGGGCCCGCACCTGGTGCATGCGGCCGGTTTTAGGCCAAACGTTGAGCAACGCAAAACCGCCCAGGTCTTCGACGAACTCCCATCGAGTGAAAGCATCGCGCGGCCGGTCGGTGTTCGATGAAATCTTTGTTCGATTGTTCCGGTCACGGCCAATGGCCAAATCGATGTCCCCAGATGATGCTCGTGGGCAACCATAAACCACTGCGGCATATTGTTTTTTGACCGTTCGAGCGGCGAACTGGTGTGCGAGTGCGGCGTGGGCCTTATCATTCCTCGCCAAAGCCATGATGCCAGAGGTTCCCTTGTCGAGACGATGCACTATCCCTGGGCGATCGCTGCCACCGCACTGTGAAAGAGTTTTCCCATAGCGGTGTAGTAAGCCATTGACCAACGTTTCTTTGTGTCGTCCCGCGCCCCTGTGTACCACGAGCCCTGCAGGCTTGTTGATGACGGCGAGATCATCGTCTTCATAGATGACGTCAAGGTCGAGAGCTTGTGGCCGAGGCTCATCAGAAGGGGTCTTTCTAGGCAGCAAAACGGTGATTTGTTGGCCCTCTTCGACTGACAAACTCGGTTTTGCTGCCGGCACTGTGTCGATAGCGACATAGCCGTTAGCAATGAGGCGCTGAATCTCGGAACGGGAGAGATCCGGCAACAGAGCGGCAAGGACACGATCAATACGCTGATGGGTGAGGTGGTCCGGTACGGTCACTCGGTGGTTGGGACCATTGTTCGGCAGCTTTGGCTGCATCGATTGTCGCTCAGCGATCAGGACGTGCTCTCGGCCGGATCCATTGGCTCGTGTTTACCCTTCAAACGGGCCAGCATGCCGAGGGCGATAGTGACCCCCACGATGGCAATGAATTGGGAGGTCGATAGTGCCCCGCCGAATAAAAAGCCCCGTGGGTCAGCCCGCAAGAATTCATGGAAGAAGCGGGCCGTGGCGTAGGCGAGCACGTATGACCAGAAGATCTGTCCGTCGTATTGCTTGCGACGGAGCATCCAAATTAAGAAGCCTCCGAGCAGAAGGTTTGTAGTAGCTTCGTACAGCTGCGTCGGGTGGAGTGGGATGTTCAAAGGTACGCCAACCAGAGAACCGCTGTACGTGTCCGTGAAAGTGACACCCCATGGCAGGTCCGTAGCAATTCCGTAGCAACAGCCGGCTGCGAAACAGCCCAGACGACCAATACCATGGCCGATCGCCACAGCAGGTGCGCTGATGTCGGCAACTTTCCATACGACTAGCTGGTAGCGACGGGTATACCAAAAAGTAGCCAAAATGGCGGCGGCGAAACCACCGTAGAAAACGCCTCCTGCCTGCAGCAAGCTCATGCCCATCTGTGCGAGGGCGCCAATGTACGCACTAGTTGAGCCGAGGAAGCCGAGGGCTTGACCTACTGCGCCTCCACCTTCTATTACAAGTGCTCGGAACTGTCTCGAATAGACTTCCCAGTCAACCACTAACAAGAGGATCTTCGCCCCAACTAGCGCGGCGAGAATGATGTAGACACCCATGTCGACGATCACGTCCCCATCAATCTCTTCCCGTTGTGCTAATCGTCGTGCCACCAAGATGGCTATGAGGAACGAGAAGACAAGTAGTACACCATACGTGTGGATAGTGATCGGCCCTAAGACCGGGATCGGTAATTCAAACAGGGTAGGAAACATTGACTAGCCTCGGATTGTTTCTGCTAATTCAACGGAGCCATGTCATCGGCAGCCGTTTTCTCCACGGGATTATTGTCTGCCGATAAGTTGTCGCATTCTTCACTGGGCGTTTCGCTCATCGTGAGCGAAGCTTTTTCGACTTCGCCTTGTTGAGCCATGACGATGAACAAGGATATCGCGCCAACGGTAATTGCCATATCGGCGACGTTAAAGGATGGCCAATGGTAACGCCCCCAGTGCACGTCAATGAAGTCGACGACATAGTGGAGACGTAGCCGGTCGATTAGGTTACCCAACGCACCACCGAGAATGAGGCCGAATGTAGCCATGACCCGGGGTTCGTGCCAACTCTGGCGAGCGTAGGTCCAAATTAAACCGATAGCCAACACTGACACACCAATCAGTCCCGCCCGAACGGGAGCCACCGGTGCATCCGCAAGCAAACCGAAGGCAGCCCCTGTGTTCCTTACATGTGTTAGCGCAAGAAAGTTGTCGATTAAGTCGATACGGATCTGGAAGGGAATCCAGGCGCTCACCATAAACTTGGTAATTTGATCAAGAATCAGAACGGCTCCTGCGATGAGCAATACCCCCGTACGGTCGCGCATTCCTGTGTCATTCCCCCACGTTAAGCTTAAATGTGAGTTACTGAAGCTTCAGCAAGGCGCTGTGGTACTGCATGGCCGTTGCGGTGGTCACATCGTTTCCAAGATCTTCTGAAACGAGACGGGCAAGACGTCAGCTCGTAGAATTAGAATAGGCTCGTATACATGCAGACACAAGGTTTTGGGGCGATTCATCCGTCCTGACTTGGACTCGACGTGGTGGTACTGTAATCAAGAATTGGCCCTCCCGGCCGTGAGGCCGTTCCTCCCCTGAAGTCATTGGGCCCCAGCATGTCTTTGACTGGTCAAAAGAAAGAGCGGCACATGCGTATGCGACAATTTCTAGTCAGTTTTTATCCACTGATTCTTGTGGCAGCAGCGATTGGTTTCATAGTTGTTCCGGCTGTTGGTTTGGCGTCACCCGCGGCGCAGCAAGGACAGCAACAATTCCCCAAGCTTCAACTTAGCCTTGATGATGCGGTGAAATTGGCTCTCCGACAAAACCTAGATATAGCGTTTATTGACTATGACCGTGACATTGCTCATCAGAGCATAATTACGGCGGAAGGTTTATTTGATCCGGTCGTTGGTGTTGGCACCCCTGGTACGCCGGCAGTTGTTGGAACTGTCGCTGGTGGTTTTGGTCAAACAGCTCCGCCGGTTGGAGGCGTTGGGTTTTCGTCATCGGAGAGTCCGTCGACGACAGCGCTCGCTGGTGCTCCTGTTAGCGAAAGCCAGGGTTTCAATACGCAGGTTCGTTTTACCCATCAGTTTGATTTTGGGTTCAACTACCAATTTGGCTACAACATTGGTCGTAGCACCAGCAACAGTACATTTACGAACCTGAATCCGTCGTGGAATAACACCCTAGGGTTTGCTTTCGCTCAGCCGCTGTTGCGCGGTCGTGGAAAGGAAGCGAGCGGTGCGCAGCTACTTTTAGCGAAGCGCAACGCAGAGGTTAGTGACCACGTGTTCCGCACCCAGGTGGAAACTATCTTGTTCAGTGTCGTGCAAACCTATTGGGAACTGGTGTTCGCACACCGCAACTTGGAAGTCTCCCAACGATCGCTGCAGCTTGCGCAGGAACAGCTTGGACGAACACAGGTACAAGTTGAGGTAGGCATGCTGGCCCCGATTGAAGAGACTCAGGCAGAAGTTGCCGTGGCGCAACGTCGCAACGAACTGATCATCGCACGAAACGGGCTTGAGGACGCTACCGACAACCTAAAGGTGTTACTCAAAGCTGAGTCTTTGCCGGGTGGCTGGGAAACTGTGATTGACCTTACTGATGCACCGGAGATCACACCACGCCAAGCTGACATTGATGAAGAGATCCAGTCGGCACTTGCCAATCGGCCCGAAATCGCCACTGCGCGGGCCCAAATTGCCGCCAGACAAGTTGAGGTTAACGTCACACGAAACTCAATGTTGCCAGCACTCGA
The DNA here is from genome assembly GCA_002731215.1 of Acidobacteriota bacterium. Lineage (GTDB taxonomy): Bacteria > Acidobacteriota > UBA890 > UBA890 > UBA890 > UBA890. Next base: position 15,700 of record PCAP01000067.1, read on the forward strand.
TGTGGTCGGTGGGGTTACGTTCGTTGGTATCGGTGGCGATACGATTGTCCGCGAACCCTTCCCCGGTCAAAAGATTATCGAAATTCTTCCCGGTGGTTATGGCGATGCTCTCAGTGCTTTGTACGGGTTTGGTTTTAGCACTTGGAGAGTTGGATTTAACTTCAGCATGCCGATTGGCAATAGCACTGCAAGAGGAAATTACGCGCAGGCGACACTTAACGAAGACAAGGCGCGGACTGAGCTGGAGCGTACAGAACAACAAGCGATTCTTGAGGTCCGACAAGCAGTGCGTGCTGTCTCTGCAGCCGGTGAACTTGTGACCTCGATGGCAAAAACGCTCGAATTGGCAAAACAACAACTGACAATCGAACAGGATCGCTTCGATGTCGGGATGTCAACGAACTTCGAGGTGTTGGCGTTTCAGGACGAGTTGAGGCGTGCAGAAGCACAAGAGCTTCGTGCCATGATCGACTACCGAAATGCACAGGCTTTACTGGCGCGCGTCACGGGTTCAATCGTCGAGACCTGGGGGATTCGAATTCAGTAGGTGTCTCCTCAGACACACAAGTCATGTGAGCACCCCTCCCTGGTCTTGAGACACAAGTTGTCTCTCCCTATGATGACAGGGAATGGACAATGCTCGCACATCCTCATTAGTCATCAGCGTGGCTATTGCTGCGGGTGCAGTGCTTGTGTTTACTGGCGCCATTTCGCAACAGAAAGACGTCCCTCCGCAGTTCGAAGCCGCCGTCAAACGTGTTCTCGTCGACGTTACGGTATTTGACAAGAAAGGTCGATTTGTTCCCGACCTGACTATCGACGATTTCGAGATCCTTGAAGAAGGCCGGCCCGTTGACCTCAGCTTTTTTGCTCTTGAAAAATTCCGCAAAGCACTCCCTGTTCGGCCGACGGAAAACGGTGCAGTGTCGAAAGAGGACCAGATGCCACCGGAGCTCGCGGAGGCGGCGCTTTTACCGCGCTATATGGTTTTGTTTGTCGACGGATTTAATACGTCGCCACCTGATTGGGACAATGTTCGCTACGCTCTTAACGACTATTTGGATAAACACGTTCAGGAAAACGACCGTCTCCTATTAGCGACGCTAACCCCGACCCGGAAGCTTCTCGTGGGGCCGGAATTCACCCGAGACGTCAATAGTCTTAAGCGGCTCATTAACCAACTTGCAACTGATCCATCGATTAAGGAGCGTGAGAGGCAGAATAAGCAGGACCTGTTGACGCTTCTGTATGACGACTCGAATCAGCTTTCGGCCCTCAATGTTGCCGGGGAAAGCATTGGTTCCGACGCGCAAGGGAACGTAGCCAACGAGGCCAATATTCTCCGCCAGGGGGCCAATTTGGCGGAGGTATTTGCTGGTCAGCGCAAAGACGAGATCCTTTACACACTGAATTCGATGACGTCGTTGGCCGAACATCTTAGTCGCACGTTTGATGTTCCAGGCCCCAAGACGATGATCATGGTGTCGGGCGGGATCTCAGAAAATCCCGGTAGTGTTTACTACTACATTCTCGATGCTCGTCTCGACCAAGCGTCCGCGGAGGCGCGAGTAGATGCACCGATGGCTGCCGAACATCCAGTTGCTTTCCGCCAGCCACACGCTCAAACGATTGATACTTACTTGCTACGAGCAATTGGCCACCTCAACCGCATGAACTACACGCTCTACACTATCGGAGCACGGGGAACGATGATTGGTGCGTTCGACGATGTAACGGACAGATTTCGTAGCAATCTCACCCCAGGTATTTCGTCGATTGCTTATCGTGACGAAGAAGCAGGCCTGGAGATATTGTCGCGTGGCACGGGCGGTCTAGCATTTCACAACTCGGCTAATTTCTTTGGTGCCTTTGAGCGGATCGATCACGATACGGCTTTCCGCTACGTCCTTGGTTATGCGCCACCAGAACGGGCTGATAACGCGAACCCGGACAAGTTTTACCGTATTCAAGTGAAGGTCGATCGAAAACACGTTAACGTTCGCGCCCGCCGCGGTTATGTAGGAAGTTAGTAAACTTAGTCACCCATCACTTATTACTCTTGTTTGCGTCAATCCGGGCACGAGGTCCGCATGAAAGCCTTAGCGATCCGACAGCATGGTGCGCTTGACCAGGTTGCAGTGCTCGATGTTCCTCCTCCCGAGCTGGCCAGGGGTAGCGTACGGGTCGAGCTTCGAGCTGCGGCACTTAATCACCTTGACCTCTTTGTAATTGCGGGGATTCCTGGGATAGAGGTGTCGATGCCCCATGTACTGGGGGCTGATGGCGCCGGAGTGGTGAGCGAAGTAGCCGATGATGTCAACAGTGTGTCTGTTGGTGATGAGGTCGTACTTGATCCCGGTCTCGGCTCTCCTGACGAAACTGGCTATTCACTGTTGGGCGAAATGGTGCCCGGAACTTTTGCCGAGCAGATCGTGGTCCCAGCCGAGAACTGCTACCCCAAACCAGCTTCGCTGTCTTGGCCCGCTGCGGCGGCGTTTCCACTCGTCATGTTGACAGCCTGGCGCATGATCGTGTCTAAGGCGAGCTTGCAGGCAGGGGAGTGGGTTTTGATCCACGGTATTGGTGGCGGGGTTAGCCTTGCAGCCCTTCAGATCGTCCGCCATCTCGGCGCCCGTGCCATCGTAACCAGCCATAGTGAGACCAAACGTCAGCGAGCTCGTGAGTTCGGTGCGGAAAATGCCGTTGACTATAACCATGACGATGTGGTTGCAGCGGTCCGAGCTTGTACCGAGGGGGTTGGGGCTGATGTCGTGATCGACAATGTTGGCGAAGCGACATTTGATACTAGTATCCGTGCATGTCGCAAGGGCGGCCGCATCATCACCTGCGGTGCCACGTCAGGGCCGAAAATCCTGATTGATGTGCGCCGGATTTTTTGGCGACAAGTGTCGATCATGGGGTCAACAATGGGTGATTCTGAAGAGTTTCGCTCCATGCTTGCCGTCATTGAGTCAGGTGAGATTGTGCCGGTTACCGACCAGGTGTTTCCGCTTGCTGAGGGACGCGCCGCCCTTGAACATTTGGAGACTGCCGAGCAGTTCGGCAAGATCGTTCTTGATATTGACAGTCGTTAGCCGAATATTGACATGGTCTGTAAACCTCAAAGTACTCCGACGATCCCCCAAAGCTCTGCCCAATGACAGTTACTTTCTCCCGCGTCTATACGTGGGTTTCCTTTGTAAAGTTTGAACACACGCTGTTTTCGTTACCCTTGCTGTATGCAGGCGCGGTGATCGCGGCGGGGGCTTTTCCCGACCTACGCACCGCACTGTGGATTCTTGGTGGGGGGACCGGGGCTCGAACGGCAGCAATGGGTCTTAACCGGATCATCGATCGTAATATCGACGCACGGAATTCGCGGACCGAGGATCGGGAGTTGCCGCGCAAAACTATGAATTTAGCCGAAGCCTGGGGAATTGTGGCAGCGGGGCTAGCTCTCTATCTTTTCTCTTGCTTCATGCTTTCGCCGTTTGCGTTGTCTTTGTCACCGGTGCCGCTGATCGTCTTTGTAGTCTATCCGTATATGAAACGTTTCACGTCGCTGGCCCATTTTGGTGTAGGCACTGCTCTGGCGTTTGCGCCGCTAAGTGGTTTCATTGCCGTTACTGGGAGCATTGCTGATTCTGCCGCCGTTCTCTGGCTCGCTGCTTTCACCCTTTTTTGGGTGGCTGGGTTCGACATTATTTACGCCACTCTAGACATCGAGTTCGATCGCACGGAAGGGTTGCGAAGCCTTCCAGTGTGGCTCGGTCGCCACACGGCACTGGGGGTTTCGATGTTCACGCACCTGCTTGCTATAGGGTGTTTAGTAGGATTGTTTGTCGAGGATCTTAGTGGTGTGATAGCAATCACGGGAATCATGGCGACTGGTGTCGTGCTGGCCGCTGAGCATTGGCTCGCTGAGCGGGTCAACCTGGCGTTTTTTCAACTGAACATCATCGTCGGATTTTTGGTGTTCGGTATCGTATTCGCAGGCAAGCAGGGTTGGTGAGCGGACGATGAGCGATACAACAGCTAACAGTAAGCGGATATTGGTCGGGGTGACTGGGGCCTCTGGGGCACCCTACGCGGTGGCGTTTCTTCGGCGGCAGCTCGGAGATGTCTATCTGGCGCTGTCGAATTGGGGTCGTATGGTAATGCTTGAGGAAACGGGGCTACAGGAAGATGACTTGCGGCCACTGGTTCAGAAAATTTTCTCTGACAAGGATCTCGCCAATCCGTTTTCGTCTGGATCCAATACCTTCGATGCGATGGTGATCATTCCGTGTTCTTTGACAACCATGGCCAAGATTGCTTCTGGGATTGGAGACACGTTGATTACGCGCTCCGCCATCGTCGCTCTCAAGGAGCGACGTAGACTCGTGATGGTTGTGCGGGAAGCACCCTGGCCGACGACTGCGTTCGAAAATGCGGCCCGTTTGTCTCGTGATGGTGTCATTGTCATACCAGCGTCGCCTCCCTTCTACCACTCTCCTGGAACCCTCGACGAATTGGTTGAGCAGTTCGTGGACAAGGTAGTCGGGGTGCTTGGTTTCGAGCCGCGCAAGAAATGGCGGGAAGATGCCTTATAGCAACCTACAGAGCTTTGTCTCGGCGTTGGAATCGGCCAATGAACTTCGCCGCATTGACGCCTTAGTTGATCCGTATCTCGAGATCGCGGAGATATACGATCGAGTGGTTAAACAGGAAGGGCCGGCTCTTCTTTTTGAAAACGTGCGTGGCTCTGACTATCCGTTGCTGATCAATCCCCTCGGAAGCGCTCGACGTATCGAGTTGGCTCTTGGGCGCCACCCCAGCGAAATTGGTGCGTCGTTGCTCGAATTGGCACAGGCGGCACAGCCGCCACAGCCGCGAAAATTGTGGAAACATCGATCGACGATACGAGAGGTGCTCTGGAACATGCGCGTATCGCGCGTCCGTCGGGCGCCAGTCCATCAAGTGATAGAGAATCCGGATTTGTCACGGCTCCCCGTGCAGACATGTTGGCCTGAGGACGGCGGTCCATTTATCACCTTTGGACTGGTAATTACCAAGGATCCGGAGACCCGCCAGCGTAATGTTGGTCTCTATCGAATTCAGGTGTATGACGCCACAACCGCGGGCATGCATTGGCAGATCCAGAAGGGGGGAGGGTTCCATTACAACAAGGCTGAACGTTTGGGAATTCCGCTTGAAGTTGCTGTAGTTATAGGTGCCGATCCCTACTTATTGATCGCGGCAATCACTTCGCTGCCCGAGGGCATAGACGAGATTGCCTTCTCAGGCCTCATGCGCCGAGCACCATGCAAGCTGGTTCGCTGCAAGACTATTGATCTTGAGGTTCCCGCCGAGGCAGAGATAGTTCTTGAAGGCGTTGTCCCACCCCGAGAGCGGCGTCTGGAAGGCCCGTTTGGTGATCACTTTGGCCATTATAGTCACGCTAGCGACTTCCCCGTCTTCCACGTCAAGCGCTTTACCCGAAGACGGGCTCCCTTATATCTGTCAGCAACGGTCGGTAAACCACCCCAAGAAGATAAGCATATCGGTAACACGGTGCAGGAAATGATTGGGCCACTCATCAAGTTAATCCATCCCGAGATCAAGGACCTGTGGGCCTACTACGAAACTGGTTTCCATAACCTTTTGGTGATGTCGATGGATGAGCGTTATTACAAGGAATCAATGCGCACCGCGCTGGCATTGATGGGCACCGGACAGTTGTCGCTTACAAAGTGCGGTGTGTTGGTGGATGGCAACGTCAACGTTAGCGATTTCGATGCTGTGTTGCGGGAGATTCGTGACAACTTTGACCCTGCTAGTGATTTCCTGTTACTACCGGGAGTGCCGCAAGACACCCTCGACTTCACCAGTTTCAAGATGAACCTTGGTAGCAAGATGGTGCTCGACGCAACCTCGGGTGCGAAGGGCACGCTGCACGGGACGCCCGGTTCCGACGCAGCCGCGGTCGCTTATGCAGCCGGTGGTGACATCCCAAGTATTGAAGGCAATTTCTCGGGTCTGGTCGTCCCTGGATTCAGTTCAGCTGATTTCGGCGATGAGGCCATTAAGTCGAGTTCAAGGGATGAACAAAACAGTGAACTGGCAAGTCATCTCTGTGTAGAAGATCCTTGTGAAATCGATTCCCGGATCCTCTCTCACATAATTCTTCAGGATTCTCTTCTTGTTGTTCAAGTTGAAGTCGGAGGACGAGAGGTTGTCGAACGCTTAGTTCAGGCCCCTCTTGGCTCGGTCAAGATGGTTGCCACAGTGAGCCCAGATGTGCCATTGGATAACCGAGATCTTTTGCTCTGGGGGATCTTTACTCGCTTCGACTGCGCCCGCGACATTGTCTTTACCGAAGTACAACGACGTGGTGCGTGGACCACCTGTCACGGTGTAATGGGAATCGATGCGACCTTCAAGCCCGGCTATCCAAAACCGTTAGATATGGACCCAGATATCGTTGAGAAGGTGGACAGACGATGGGCTGAATACGGGATAGACTAGTGGCATGGGCAGCCCTGCAAGTATCGACACAAGCGGTTTACGCAATTTAACTGACCCGGCGCTTGAGCAAATCGTCGCCAAATTGGAAGCTGGTGAGCGGCTCGATCGTGTCGACGGACTTGCGATACTTAATTCGCAGGACTTGATCGGTGTGGGCCGTCTCGCCAACGCAGTTAAGGAAATGCGATCGGGTCCCTATGCCTTCTTCGTGCTGAATCGTCAGATTAACCCGACGAATATTTGCGTGATTTCGTGCAAGTTCTGTGATTTTGCCGCTAAAGCGGGGGACGATGATGCCTATGAAATGACAATGGGCGAGATCCTTGAAAAGGTCCGGGAGCCGATCCACGAGGTGCATCTGGTTGGGGGCTTGCACCCAACTTGGCCGTTTGAATACTACGAAGAAATGCTTCGTGCCATTCGCCGTGCCAATCCGACGGTTCAGATCAAGGCGTTCACGGCTGTTGAAATCGAGTTTTTCTCTAAGCTTGCCAAGATTTCCATTGAGGACGTTCTCAATCGATTGGTTGCTGCTGGACTCGATACGATGCCAGGTGGTGGGGCAGAGGTTTTCTCGGACAGGGTCCATGATGCGTTGTACCGAGAGAAAATGGGTGCCGAACAGTGGCTTGAGATTCACCGAATAGCACACTCCAAGGGGATTCCTACCAACGCAACATTGTTGTACGGTCACATCGAGACCCATGAGGAACGCGTAGAACACTTGATGTTGTTGCGCGACCTACAGGACGAAACCGGCGGCTTTTTGTCGTTTATCCCGCTCGAGTTTCAGCTTGGTTACACGAACCTTGTAGCTCGCCAAGCCTCAGCCCTTGATGGCTTGAAAACAATCGCCGCTTCCCGCTTACTCCTCGACAACTTTCCGCATATCAAGGCCTACTGGGTCATGCTCGGTGAGGAGACGGCATCGATGGCGCTGCAGTGGGGAGCTGATGACCTCGATGGGACCATTGGGGAAGAAAAAATCGCCCGTGCTGCTCTCGCCTCGAGTCCGCTCGGCTTGACGGCACATAACATGCTGAAGTTGATGCGGGAGGCAGGACGCGTTCCGGTACAGCGTGACGCACGTTACCGTGCTTTAACATTGTTTCCACCGCCGCCATCACCTACACACTGGTCACAACGGGGTGCCCGGGACGTTACCGCGATGATTCCGTCGAAAATTGATCCGATGATCGCAGACACTGGCGCGGTGAGTCTTGAAAATGAGGAGCTTTACTCGTGGGACCTAGCTGGAATAAGCCCTGACCAATTGGCGGAGCGAGGAACGCTTGCCCGTGGAGACGCTCTTGCCGCTTACGATGCTACAGGCGCAAGTTTGCCGACCGTGCCCCCTGCCATAGCCGAGAGCGAAGCTTCTCGATGAGTCGTCTGCGCATCGCCCACATTTCCTATTTGAACTCGGCCCCATTTTTTACCGGCATGGGAGACGAGATCTTTGAGATGGTCGAAATGGATCCGCGGGCATTGGGCCAAGCAGCTGAGCAGGGTGAAGTTGATGCTGGTCTGATGTCAATCGTGGACACATTCCGTAACCTGCAGTTCGAGCCGCTCGGAGATCTGGGTATAGCTCTTTACGGTGCTTCTCACTCGGTGTTGCTCTTCTCTAATAGACCAGTGCAAAAACTTAATGGGGCGACGATCGGTATTACGGGTGAGACGAGTACTTCGTATCCGCTGTTGCGATTGTTACTCAATGGTTACTTCGGGGTGAATCCCGCCGCCTATGTCCGGAGACCGAACGGTCCGGAGGTTTCCGATGACGCGCTCCTCTTGATTGGGGATTCAGCCTTAAGGCGTGCGGCGCGGAGTGGGCAGGAGCCTGGCCTCCGTGACTACACTGCTGGCATATTGGAGCTTGAGGCTAGCCGCTTCGAGGAGCCCTACAAGCACGTGCTCGATCTCTCGGCAGCCTGGCGCGAGTGGCAAGGGATGCCATTTGTCTTTGCTCGTTGGATGGTCCGCCGCGAAGTTGCGCGGGAAGATCGGATCACGCTGTTGGGGGCATTGCTATCCAGCTTTGATGCCAACATGCGCCGTCTAGAAAAATTGGCAGCAGATAATGCTGATCGTGCGGGCATCTCAGCTGATGCTGCATATGCCTACCTCATGGGGTTCATTTATCGCTTCGGGGACCATGGAGAGGAAGCGATTGAAAGTTTTCGAGAATTACTAGAGTCGACCCACTGGTGGGAAACGGCGCCACCCATCGCCCTCGAAAGGGAGGGGACATGAGCTCACCGGATCTGGTGGAAAAGGCGCGTGATCGAGTACGGCTGGCACGGTCCGAAGGTGGAGAGAATGCCGTTCCCGGATTGGTGTTGGAGCGCCTACTGGATCCGGCGGCGACGAACGGCGTCGAATTGAAGACAATCGTTGACAAAGTTGATGCCGGTGGGCGTATAACTCCGGAAGAAGGACTCTGGTTGCTGACCGATGCACCGCTACTGATGCTGGGCGAAATGGCGCGAATATGGCAGCGACGGCACAATCCTGAACCGCGGGTGACATTCGTTATTGATACCAACCCGAATTACACAAACTTCTGTGACGCTGACTGCCTGTTTTGCGCTTTCTACCGGAAGCCCGGTGACACCGAAGAGGGCTATTCACACAGCGTCGACGAACTCATGGAACTTGTTGGTCGCTCTGTGGACCGGGGGGCAACCACGGTCCTACTGCAAGGTGGTTTGCACGATGATCTGTCAATGGACTATTACCTCGACGTTATTCGTGCCTTTGTTGAGCGTTACCCGGGTGTACATCCGCATCTGTGGTCGGCGCCCGAGATCGGTAAAATGCGCGAAGTCTCCAGCCTGACTTACAACGAGATTTTTGCCCAGCTATACGAAGCAGGACAGCGAACTATGCCCGGTGGTGGTGCAGAGCTTCTATCTGATCGGGTACGTGCTCGCATTTCACCTAAAAAGCAAAGCTCTGCGGAGTGGCTCGACATTCACCGTGCAGCTCACCGCCAGGGCCTCAAGACCACTGGCACGATGATGTATGGCCACGCTGAACAGCCCCCCGACATTATCGAACACCTCGAATGTTTACGGGCCCTACAAGACGATACCGGCGGTTTCACAGCCTTCATTCCCTGGTCTTATAAGCCCGGACACACACCTATGCAGAGGCAGTTCCCAGAGTACCCGGGTCCAACGGTTTACCTTCGCATGCTTGCCTTGTCCCGCGTTTATCTGGACAACTTCGCCCACGTCCAGGCGTCGTGGTTTTCCGACGGGAAAAAGGCGGGGCAGGCTGCTCTTCACTTTGGTTGCGATGATTTTGGTGGGACGTTGATTGAAGAAAATGTGCTTTACGAGGCTGATCACGACGTATCAACGACGCCCGACGAGACAATTGAGATCATTCGCGAGGCTGGTTTCACGCCCGCGCGCAGGCGAAACCCTCTTTACGATGTCGTCGAAACATATTGAGACGCTCGCGTTACTGACGCTGCTGCTATTGATAGTGTCGGCCTGCACCTCGGAGACAACGATGACCGAAAATCCCCAGCCGCCTGAAGGCGCCGCGCGCGTTGTTGTTAAGACTAGTCTTGGCAGCTTCATTATCGGCTTGTACGAAGAGCATTCGCCGGTCACGGTCACGAATTTCCTGTCTTACGTCAATGCTCAACATTTCGATCGTACGGTGTTCCACAGGGTGATCCCTGGGTTCATGATCCAGGGTGGAGGTTTTGTTCATCAAGGTAGTCAGTTTGTACGCAACGACGTTGATCCACCGATCATCTTGGAATCAAATAACGGCTTAAAGAATTACCGAGGTGCTGTTTCAATGGCCCGCACACAGATGCCTGACAGCGCTTCAGACCAGTTTTTTATTAACTTGGATCACAACCAGTTCCTTGACCGCTCCGACATCGAGATCGGCTATGCGGTGTTCGGGGTAGTGCAGGAGGGCATGGACGTCGTTGACGCAATTGCTGCCGTCGAGACCCATCGGATCCGGCCTTTTCCTGAACCGGCGACTCCAGTGGAAGATGTGTTGATCTTGTCGGTTCGTCTTCAGCGCTGATCCTGGTTCTGGGGAGATATCTTCTAGCGAGCTTCCAGTTCTTCCCGCAGAAATGCCACTGTTGCCGGCCAAGCTATTTCTGAGGCGGCCATATTGGCCCCGTCACGGTCAGCTTGCGCTCTCAGGAAGCCGTGCCCGGCGCCTTCGTAGATGTTGGCTTCGTAAAGCTTACCTAGTCTCTCCATCTCAGCCTGAGCAGGCTCGATCGTTGCGTTGACTCGCTGGTCATCACCCCCGTAGAAACCCTGTATAGGAGCTTGTACACGGCGTAGAGATTCCTTCGGTGGCGATGTTCCGTAGTAGACGACGGCGGCTCCCAGGTCATCACGAGTAGTTGCAAAGTTGAAACTCGCACTACCCCCCCAGCAAAAACCTATGATGCCGAATCGTTGGGTAGCTGCTGGCAGCATTGTGGCGTACTCGACGCTCATGTTGATACGCCGGATCACTTCGGTGGGCTGCAACGAGCGCATTAAGCTCACCGCTGACTGTCGGTCGAGCTGCGTTGAGCCTGTGTTGTTCGGCCCTTTTCCAGACAGCATGTCAGGAGCTATGGCAATGAACCCTTCTGCAGCAAGCTGGTCGGCGACACTACGCGCCCAATCATTGAGGCCATAGATCTCGTGGATGACGACCACGATGGGTGCGTTGCTGGAACGCTCGGGATACACGACATAGGCTTCGATTTTGTCTCCTCGAGACTCGATAGTGACCCATTCGGTGTGTCGTGGTGAATTCGCGAGACGGGACCTGGCGTCATCACCGGACGCAGGCAGAGCAATCTGAACGCCCAAGGCGGTTAGGTTTGTAATCATCGTCATTACAAAGAACAGGATGGCGTAGCGGGTGGCTGTCAAACTGGGCGAGGGCAGCATGGTTATCTCCGGAGTTTAATCAAGTCGAAAAACGCGATCAGGGAAGCTTGCCAAGACTCTGATTATAGCGAAGCGGCAGACGATCTTTGCCGAACTCCAGTATTATGAGTCGCACTTGTACATTTGTTGTGGTCAAGGGTTTCTACCACCCAAGAAACCTTGAGAAGTCTCTGTATTTTTGGCAATAACGCTCGTATTTTCGAGCCATTCGGCAAAGTGGATTTTCACCATGAATAATGACCTCTCCACTGGCGAGGCCGCACCCGATTTCACTACCACTACCGATACTGGCGAGATCGTCAGCCTCTCGGACTTGCGTGGTAAGAAGGTAGTGCTGTACTTCTATCCGAAGGACGATACGCCTGGCTGTACCAAGCAGGCCTGTGGGTTTCGCGACAGTTACGCGGACTTCGAGGCCCACGGAGCCTTGGTCTTTGGCGTCAGTCCGCAGGGTAAAGAGAGCCACGCTAGATTCCGTGCCAAGTATGACCTGCCGTTCACTCTTCTGGTGGACGAAGATCATGCGATTGCTGATGCCTACGGAGTGTGGGGTGAGAAAAAGATGTATGGGCGAAGTTATATGGGAGTAACCCGCAGTCATTTCGTCATCGATGAAGCGGGCATAATTGTTGATGCGCAAGCGAAAATCTCTCCAAAGGAGAGCCCGGCCAAAGCTCTAGCGAGCGTTTCTGGCTAGTTTCCTAGCTGTTGCGCCGTCCATTGCGTGCCGAGCTAGGTACCCAAAGCAGCCCGGATTTGCTTAGGTGCCGATCGATCGTCGTCAGAGCAGGTCCAAAGGAGGCATGGTTTGGAGCAGTCCCTTGTTTACGGCACCTTCGTATAGTTTCGTCAGGGCTTCGACCCCTATGTTGCCCATGTCGGTCGTGATGTCGTCAACGTATTGATCGATGAAGGTACGCAAGATGTCTTTATCAAGGCCACGCCCGTGGGTTGTCGCGAAGGCAAGAGCGGCCTCTGGATTGGCTCGGGCAGCCTCAATGCTGGATTCAAACGCGGCCGCAAGCTTGCCGCAAAGCCGGTCGCCAAGAGAGCGTTTCACTGCGACGACACCGAGAGGTACCGGCAAACCCCTGTCTTTATGCCATGCTCGCGCTGGCTCGAAAATTGCGTGTAAGCCGTGGTCGCGGTAGGTCAGCTGTGCTTCATGGATAACTAAACCGGCGTCCACATAGCCTTTTGACACGGCGTCAATGATCGTGTCGAAACGCATTGGCACTGGTTCGAAGCTGTTCCCTGCGTAGGTTCGGAGTAGCAAGTAGGCGGTGGTCAGCAAGCCTGGGACGGCGACCCGCATACCGGAAATGGCGGCCGCTCCCCGCTTTTCGGTTGGTTCCCGACTGACTACGAGTGGTCCATAGTTTTCCCCGAAACTTGCACCAGCACGGAGCAGGCGATACTCGGATGCAACAGATGGATACGTACCGGCCGACAACGCGGTTAGATCTAGTCGTGCCTCCATAGCCCATTCGTTAAGCGTCTCTATGTCGTCAAAGATGCATTCCGTATGGATGCCTTCGAGATCGACTGTGCCGCTCGCCAGTCCCCATGCCATGAAGGCGTCATCAGGGTCCGCACTTTGGCCGATCATTACCGTTGGGATATTTGTAGTGTGACTCAATATTGTGGGCCCCTGATCTAGATGGGTGTCAAAAGGGTCTAACTTTTGCCAATCCCGGCGATTGGCACTCAGTGAATGGAGGTGTAGTTTAGCTTTTCCATGAGTAACGATCTTCTAATTTGGCGGGACCAATTTCCGATATTGTCTCGCACGACCTATCTCATCTCTAATTCGTTGGGGGCTATGCCGCGTGGTGTGCCTGAGGCCTTGGGTAATTACACAGACGACTGGGCCAACGAGGGTGTCAGATCCTGGGAAACTCGTGACTGGTTGAATCTGCCGTTGAAAATCGGTAATCAGGTCGCCTCGCTACTCGGAGCTCCGGCAGGGAGTGTCTCGACCCACGCTAACGTCACCCTGGCTTCGGCAGTCGCGGCCTCGTGCTTCGATTTTTCTCTCAAACGGAACAAGATCGTATGCTCGTCACTCAACTTTCCATCATTAATCTATCTATATCGACAGCAAGAGAAACAGGGAGCAAGGTTACATCTCGTGGATTCGCCCGACGGTGTCCACGTGCCACTAGAAGCGTTGCTTGAGGCCATCGATGAGCGCACCGTCCTGGTACCAATCTCCCATATAATATTCAAGAGCGCCTTTATCCAGGACGTCCAAGCTGTTGTCCAGCGTGCCCACGAAGTTGGGGCTAAGGTCGTGCTCGATGTTTACCAGTCCGCCGGCGTAGTCCCTATCGATGTGACCCGTTTGGAAGTCGACTTCGTTGTCGGCGGAACACTGAAGTGGCTCTGTGGGGGCCCGGGGGTTTCCTACCTTTATGTAAAGCCCGAGCTCGCTGACACCCTTGAGCCGACACTTACGGGCTGGATGTCTCATACTAAACCGTTTGCTTTCGACCCGAGCCCCATCGAACGTAGCACAGGCGCCGGGCGATTCATGAACGGTACCCCAGCGATCCCGGCGTTATTTGCTTGCGGTCCGGGCCTCAAAATTATCAATGAAATTGGCGTGGAAGCAATTCGTTCGAACTCGATACGGCAGACACAGCACCTGATCGATGCTTCCGATAAGCACGGTTGGAAGGTTAATACTCCACGGGATGATGGAACACGTGGTGGCACCGTTTCAATTATGGTTCCTGATTGCGAAAATGTTAGTCGTGAACTTCTAGCACGAGATATCTTGATCGACTTCCGGCCCGGCGCCGGGATCCGTTTGTCGCCACATTTTTACACTACGAACGACGAAATGGATCACGCGATTGAGACGATTTCTGAGATTGTTGCAGGCTAGGGCCGGGTTGGCTCAGTAGCCGCGCCTACGATCCACCTCATTCAGCAGGGAATCACCTGCCACGTACCGCCGATAGTTTTTGGTGAACTCATCGGCTATAACTTCGATCTCGCTGGGAGCAGCAATGTGCGGTGTGATCCAGGCTCGGGATTGATCCCACAATGGGTGGTCTTCTGGAAGTGGCTCGGCAGCGAACACGTCGAGCACTGCGGCGCCTAAGTGGCCACGTTCAAGAGCCTCAAGCAATGCATCTTCGTCGATTAGCTCGCCTCGAGAAATGTTAATAACAATGGCGCCTTTGGGTAAGGCGTCGAGAGCGCTCTGATCAATCATACCAACAGTTTCGACGGTCTTGGGCGCGGCGATTACTAATGCATTACATTCTGACAGCATGTTTCGCCAGCTGCTGGCAGAGAAGACATTGTCGATGCCTGGGACCGCGAGACCGGAATGGCTAGCGCCGAGGACACGCGCGCCAAGCGCTGTCAGTGCTTTGGCCGTTGGAAGGCCAAGCGAACCGAGGCCGATAATTCCGACCGTTCGATCTGCCAACAGCGGCCGATTGTTTCGAGCCCACTCGTGTGACATTTGCTTCTCGCGATAAGTGTCTATCCCGATGAGATGGTGTAACAGGTAGCCGATTATGTACTCGGAGATCTGTATGCCGAATCGACCAAGAGAACGAGTCACAGTAACTGCAGCAGAGAGCTCTGTGCTCTCCAGGAAATGATCCACCCCGGCGCCGGTGACCTGCACCCAACGAAGAGCTGGCATGCTCGTTAGGGTTCTGGGTGGAACCTTCCACGCGAGTAAGATTTCTGCTGAGCTTATGGCATCGGCTATCAAGGATGTGCCGTGGCTCGCCACTGGCCCAGAATCCGGAGCACCAAGCACCGCTTCGCCGGTTTCATGCGTCGCTGCGTTGATTGCCTCGATAGGGGTATCAGGCAAACGTTCCCGGAGAGCATCACGATAGGTATCACCCTGAGTATGCCATACGCAAATTCGTGGAAGTTTGTTCATTCGTAATAAGTCCTGACCGATGATTCATTATCTCTCGTTACGATAGTCTATGAGTCTTTGGCACGTCTGAGCGCGACAGGAGAAGTATTTACTCTTGGCCTCTAGGTCGATGAAGTGGGTAGAGCGTAGAAACAAAGACGTCGTTGTCATTGATTTGATGGGCGAGTTCAAACCTGAGTCCAGAGACGTTCAACTGCGTTCGATCATTCTCAATTTGTTGGACCGCGATGAAAAAAAGATCCTCCTCAACTTCGACAAAACGTCCTATATGGATAGTGTTGGCATTGCGGAACTCATTGTTAGTTACACCACGGCTTCTACCCGTGGAGCCGAACTTAAGCTCCTTAAGCTGCCCCGGCAAATTCACGACTTGCTTCACTCCACACAGCTCATCAGCGTGTTTGAGTACTTCAGTGACGAAACCAAGGCTGTCGAGAGCTTCAACACGCCGGCAACCTCCTAAACGCAGTTATTCTGAGATCACGCTGCCGCCAATAGGTGACTTTGTCAGAAGTTGAAGCGGATGCCTGCAGCAAGCCAAAATCCGCCGAGATCGAGCGACGAGATTTCGCGAGACACCTTTTCATTCAGTTGGTCGACTAAAGTTGAAACGACGTTTGCTTTAGCGACCATGTACTTAACATCGACATTGAAGTTAGCGGGGCCACGCTGCCACTCCACCCCGCCAGCGCCGTGAAACCCAAACGCCGGATTGACGTTTACGGCTGTTGCGAAGCCAGTGGTTGCGAGTTCCGCTGCAACCGACTCGTCGACGTCAAATCTGTTGAGGTATACGCCGATTCCACCTCCAGCATAGGGCTTCGCGCCCCCAAACCTCCAGAGTTGGACCCGTAAGGTCGCCCGGAGCGGGAACATTGACATATGACCTAAGGGCAGGAGGCCGTCAGTCTTCGGACTCATGATGAGCCGACCGATCTCGGTTTCAAGCTCTAAATCAGCAATAAGCCGACGTACTGAGAACACCGTGAAACCCAAACCTGAGTCAAGATTTTCCTGGCCTGACCTGCTTAAGATTCCACGCCCACCATACGACCACCCAGAGATCCAGCCGATACGGGAATCCTGTAATTCAGGAGGTTGTGGTTCCTGGTGCCTATTGACCTCCACTGTATCAGTCCCTGATAACTGGGCCGCATGAGCCTTGGGTGCTGCTACCGCCGTCCACATGCTCATGCCAAGCAGGCAAAGAAATGCCTGGCTCACCACTCTCGTTGCTCTATGGTTCATGCCCCCTCCGTTGGCAGATTACGTGGAGCGCGACCTTACCACTCGTTTTTCATTGCCAGGGGGGGTGGGTGGACGCCTGACGCCACAGATTGTAACAAGTTTCATACTGTCTCCAATGGTCTATTGCCAGGTCTTTAAAGTGTGATCTCGAAGAATTGTGTGCGCTCTGGAGGCAAAGGCGATAGCATCAGTTGAGCTGTCGCCCCGTAACTTTTCGACGAAAAGTCGTAGCTATGTATGCATGAGTATCGCGTCAAGCCCACGCCACCGTTCAACTTTGAGCTGACGGCTTCTTTCTTGTCACCTGGTCCCACGGACCAGGTCGACGTTTTCGACGGCAAGCGATACATGCGATTACTTGAGTTGGACAGCTCATCGCGCCTTGCGCTTGTAAGCAGCCTTGGGTCGGAACAGCGCCCGGAACTGATTATCACTCTGATGAACGGCGCGGAAAAAGACGAGCGTCCGACTGGGCGGGTTCTGAATCGCATGCTAGGGCTGGATTTTGATCTCGGCCCCTTCTACGAGTTGTGTCAGCGTGACCAACAGCTCTACGCTCTCAGTCGTGACCACTATGGTCTTAAGCCGATACAACGTTTGCGGCCGTTCGAGTCGCTGGCGTTGGCGATTGCCAGCGAAGGGCAAAAAAAGCATATGTTCCGTGCGACCCTATCATCGATAGCCACGGTTCACTCCTACACTGTCAACTGTGCAGGGGAACTGTTTTGTTCATTTCCAAACGTTGCTACCTTTGCTGGGCATGAGGTGAAAGAGCTCACGCACGATCCGGTAGATAGTATCCAGGCTGAGCAGCTACAAAGTCTCGCGGCAGTGGTGACGCACGGTGACATCGACCTGAAGGCTCTGCGCCGCCGGCCCACCGACGAGCTTCTTGCTACATTAAAATCGATCAGTGGTGTCAGCACATTGGGTGCACAGCTAACGGTTCTTTGCGGTTACGGTCGCTTGGAGTGTTTTCCGATCGCCGATACCCTGTTGCAGCGCTGGATTGCTCGAAATGTTTATGGCAGCGACAACGTTGATCTCTCGGCGATCGAGGTATGGGCTGAGCAATGGGAAAATCTACGTGGCCTGGTAGCGTTGTACATTTACGCTGAATTGGCGAAGAACGGGGAACTTTAGCGGAAATTATCAGCCTAAAATCTTAGGCTCCAAAATTTATATGGCTACGAGAGCTAAACCTAAGGATGATCGCTACAGGCTACCGGCCGCGGCTGAGCGCCGTAGTCGCAAGCTTGCCGAAGAACGCTTTGGTCGTTACCTCAGCGAGCATGACCTGAAGCTGACACCGGAACGCCGGGAGATTCTCCAGGAGTTCTATCGTATCCACGAACACATCGAAGCTGACGAACTGATGTTTCATTTGCGCCGTGCTGGAGTGCGGGTGTCGCGCGCCACAATCTATCGGACGCTTGATCTTCTAGTGCAAGCGGGGTTAGCACGCCGTATCAGCCTGGGCAAGGATCACTCTTATTACGAACACATTCTCGGCCGTGAAGCACACGAGCACATGGTTTGCCTCGGTTGCGATCGCATCATCGAATGGCTGGACGCGGAGCTTACCCGATTGGTATTCCGTAACTGTGCTGAGCAAAGCTTCTCGCCCGCTCGCCACAGCTTGCAGGTGTTCGGCTATTGTCAGGATTGTTCCAAGACCAGCGAAGCCCACAAGGCTCTCGAGTTGGGTGAAGATGCCAACCTGTCGTCCGGCGATTGACGACTGAGGAGGCGCTGCGTTGCTCAGCGTGTAAGCGGGCAGCAGTGTACGACCCTTTTTCTCCTCGATGCACCAATTGCGGCGAAGCCCTGGAATTTGTACTCGCAACGACAGAGATGTCTTCGGTGTTGCCTAAGGGTAAATCTCGAATGCCAAACTTTGGCACTGATGAGGGAATGTGGCGCTATCAAGCGTTGCTTCCCAAGACTGACCGGAAGTTGGTCAGGCAGCGCGTGTTTATGGGAGAGGGAGGAACTCCTTGCCTCCGTGCTCGGCGCATCGAACGGGATTTGGGATGTCGAGAAGTATGGCTTAAGGACGAAACTTGTAACCCCACTGGCTCGTTCAAGGACCGTGGAACGGCCTTGGGCGTAGCGGTGTTGGCACGTCTAGGGTTTTCCGCTCTGGGGACGGTGAGCACCGGCAATATGGCGAAATCCGTAGCCGCCTATGCTGCAAGGGCAGGCATGGAAGCCACGATCTGGGTCGGAGCTTCCACCCCGATTCAAAAGCTTGCTCCGGTTGCGGTCCACGGTGCTTTGCTCCTCCGGATCGATGCATCCTACGGGGAAATCTATAACGCGAGTATTGAGTGGAGCCGGCGCACTAACGTACCGTTCATCAATTCCGATTCGGCGCTTCGGGTGGAGGGTCAAAAAACCATCGCTTACGAGATCGTCGAGCAGCTTGGGGGGCGTGCCCCTGATTGGCTTATAGTGCCTACCAGTAGCGGCGGCAACTTCTCTGCTATAGCTAAGGGCTTGCAGGAGGCATCGGACGGTGGGTGGCTTGGTGGCCACTGTCGGTTGGTAGCGGTTCAGGCGGCCGAATGCGCGCCGATTTCCAGAGGTTGGAAGGAAGGATCGAACAAGCCAATCAAAGTCCCGCCGTCGACCACCATTGCGGGAGCCATTTCGAATCCTTCCCCACCTAGTGGAGCGCGGGTATTGCGTTGGTTGCGTCAGACCAACGGGTGCGCAATTGCCGTGTCCGACCGCGATATCGAAGCAGCACAGTTCCGGTTTGCCTCAAAATCGGGCCGTTTCGTCCAACCTGCTTCGGCGGCCTGTCTTGCCGCACTTGAGCGTCTGCGGAACGATAACGTTGTGAAGTGTGAAGACTCGGTGGTTTTGCTGTTGACTGGCTCCGGGAGCAACGCGCCTCCAGTAGCTATCGAAGTTGCGGAGCCTTGTTCGCTGACTCAAGTCATGGCGGAACTCGACTAAGTAGCAAGCTCCTGCTGTGAGTTGTTCACCGTTTATTCTGCCTTGCACCCTCGGAGCGCCCGTGTTTGCATCGCTCTATGTGTGAGAAGCCAGCCAGCAACAATCTTAAACGGAGCTCGGCGATTCTGGTTGTGGCCATGTTCACCCTGGCTTGCCAAGATATGGACCGGCTTGAGCCAGACCCTATCGTTGTTGCTTCCGACTCCGATGGCCGGGGAACAATTCTCGGCACGACGACAGCCCCCGACTACGGCAGTGGAGCACGGCTGACTGAAGAAATTGCTCAGCGAAGAGTCCGCGAGATTATGGGTGCTCGTGGCGAAGATCGCCTTGAGCTCGCGACCACGTTCCTCCGCGAATATCCGATGGCCAGAGTTATCGCGAAGCTCCACGAGCTGATGGGCGATGCTTACGCTGAACTTGCGGAGCCTGAATTGGCGGCAGAAGCGTGGGAGAAGGCACTGGAGACATCCCAGCCACCAAACGACATTCTGGGCCTACCGCAAATGAACATAGATCTTCCTTATCAGATTGGCTGGGCTCACACTGAAGCTGGTAACCCGATAATCGGTGCGGAATGGCTTACTCGAGCGACTTTTATTAGTGACAGAGTGCAACTTGAGCAGGGCCTGCGATTTGTCTACGCGGAGCTTGGCTCTCCAGGCGTTGGTTTTGATGAATGGTTTTCAACAAACCGACTAAATACTGCTGTGCAAGCCCCAGATTTCGAACTTCCCGGTTACGGTTTTGACTCTTTGCGGTTGTCGGATGTCGATGCGAGCCTCACGTTAATTAACTTTTGGACGCCGACGTGACCAGCCTGCCGTGAGGAGTTTCCTCACCTCGATGCTCTATACCGGGAGTTGAAAGACGATGGTTTTTCCGTCGTTGCCGTCGATGTGCGTGACGACCGGCCGGGCACGGACGCTTTCTACAAGGAGTTCGGCTTCGAAATTCCTAACGTTTTTGACACCCAAAACATTGCGGTGGCTCGATATGGGGTTAGTGCAACACCAACGACCTACCTGGTTGATGAGGACGGTCGTATTCTTTGGCGGCGCTACGGATACTTGCCAGGTGAAGAAATTCGGCTAAGAGAGCAGGTCGAGGTTCTGTTGGACCATTGAGGAGAAAACGCGGCAAGTGGACAAAGAAGTGGCCCGGGTGCTCGCCACGATTGGCCTGCCAACGAAAATCTCCGCTTCTCCTCCAGCTGTGTGCCTCGAGTGCCACTCTCGCCATTTCGCCCAGACCAGATGGGTAGCAAAACGATGAAATCTCCTTGCTCGACCCTGGCGATAGGCATGTTATGTGTTGTCGGTTCCGGAGGCTTTACTCCAGTTTCTACGATGGGTGTGGCGGCTTATCCTGCCCAGAAGAGTGAGCAACTAACGGCCGCCATACTTCCTCTCGGACTTCCTGCTGACCTTAACGCTGCTTCTACAATTCTCCAGGCGGAAGATCGTCGCGACCTTACCGAAGCATTACTGCGGTTATCCGAGTCACCAGAACCGCTGGTCCGCGGGCGCACGGCCTTGGCGATTGGCCGGGTTGGTCTGCCGGCCGGCTACCTTCGATTGATAGAGATGGCCAGGGACCCAGTACCCTCGGTACGGGCACTGGCGGCGTTCGGCCTGGGTTTGCTCGAGCTTGACCTCGAACCAACACTGAGCGTTGCCATCCGGACCCGGATAGCTCAGCGTCTTGTTACGTTGCTGAACGACCCCGAGCACTTGGTGGTCGTCCAAGCCTTATGGGCATTAGGTATTCAGAAAGATCCTTTGGCGATACCAGCGATCACGCTGATTCTGGAAGACACATCCCGCCCACCACATGTGCTCGAAGCAGCTCTAGGAGCTTGGTGGCGGCTTCCGGGTGCTTCAACGCAAATCGCGGTTCCACATCTAGCATCGGAGGAAGGGTCGGTGCGGTTAGCGGCCGCCACGACGTTACGGCGTCTTGCTGACCCAGATGCTATGCCGGCACTGGCCACAGCTTTAGAGGATACAAACCCCTTAGTTCGCATTGCGGCGATGAGGGGTCTCTATGACGCTCCTGTAGGAGTAGCAAATCGGTTCTTAACCACATTCCTTGACGACGATGATTGGCGTGTGGTTTGCGCAGCACTGAACTGGATTATTGCCTTATGGCAGAGGGAAGCTGAAGTAGATGACCAGGTGTTCACGGCTGTTTTAAGAGCGTCAGCGAATCGCGATCGCCATGTGCAACGCCTGGCCCTGAAAACACTTGCCTGGGCTCCGGGGAGGTTCTCGGTCCCGGAAGACCGTGTCGTTATGGACATTCATAGCGACGATGCTGCCAAGCGTTCGTCGGCGGTTTCGGCGCTTTCCGTGGCTGATGGAAGCCTAGCTGAGAAGGGTCTTGATGCAGTACGCGATGTTTACGGCATTGAGGCATCTCCAGGGGGATCTGGCTCCTATAAAGTCCCCGCCATTCTTAGTGCTGCTCCGTTGGAGGCAGCTGAAGTAGTTCGAGCCCTAGTTGCTGCTGGTGATGCTGATGCCGATGGTTGGTTCTCGGCCCTGGCTACTTATGGGCCGGAAGCAGCTCGTGCGGAGGCACTTCGGCAGATTGAGAAATTTGATCCGGAACAAGCGGGAATAGCAGCTGCGCAACTCCTACGGGATGGGAGCCCAGTTCTGCAGGCAGTGGCAGGCGAGGTTATTGCTCGGTTGTGGGCGGCAAGTGAGCTTCTGGGGGAAGGTTCACAGGCGCAATGGACCAACGCGATATGGGACGCTCAGCGTGATCTAGCGGGCACCGGTTCACTTGAACCACGTTTGATCTTGCTTGGCGCAGCGCACAGCATTGACCCCATGACGATGCGCTTACGTGCGTCGGCTTTGCTTCCCGACCCCGACCGTAATGTCCGCCTTTGGTCCTTACGTAACGCGCCCCCTGAGGCAGGTTCAAGGGCTGAAGAGTTAATGAAACAAGCTGCCGGGCCAGTCGATACCGGGCGGACACTGGACGACTACCGGAAACTTGCCGAAGATTTACTTGTCTTACAGCAGGCGCCGCCACGGTTGGTGGTTGAAACATCGCGCGGTGCGATCGTCTGGGAACTCCAAGCAGCTTGGGCGCCGCTTACTGCAAATGCCTACCTAGAGTGGGCAAAAGAAGGCTTTTTCAGCGACATGGTGTTCCATCGAGTAGTGCCCGGTTTCGTTATTCAGGCGGGTGACCCGACGGCCGTGGGATATGGAGGGGCTCCGGGGAGTCTAAGGAGCGAAGAAACCCCGATCCCGTATACCCGTGGGACGGTCGGGTTAGCTCTGGCTGGCCGGGATACTGGGGGCAGTCAATTCTTCATTGTCCATTCCTTGGAGCCGCACCTGACGGGTATTCACCCTGTTCTCGGTCACGTCGTCGAGGGGCGCCGAATCGTCGACCGTATTCAGCCAGGAGATTCTTTGCGCATTA
>PCAP01000068.1 GCA_002731215.1 Acidobacteriota bacterium
AAGATTACGGCTCCTGTTTTCTTCGAGCTTTTGAAACGTTATGACCCGATTATCTTCAAGCTCCACGATTGTTCGGATTTGTTCCCAGGTATAAGGAAAAAGATAAACGTTTTTCATCAGCCAGTTGTAATTCTCGATGCCAACACCGGCTGGAGCAGTCATCTGGCTTCTGTTTTCCTGAAGCCAGGCAAGGTAACCGTCAATTGCTGCCTGAGCCCTTTGGGCATCCGCCACAAGAGCAGGATGATGTTCGCTAAGTTGTCTGAAGAACTCCCCGAAGGAATCGTCATTTTCCTTGAGTCTGCGAATAGCTAAGATCGCAAGGTCACCAGGTATCTCGGAGATGTTGCCTCCACCAAGGTTCGTTCTTGCTTGTTCGTAGTGACTAGGGATTGCTATTAGGCGAGATTGAAACTCGCTTAGGTAATCTTCTCCGATGGGCAGTTCTGGAAACCTTCCCAGCCCGCCTCTTCCCTCAATGTAGAACGCCGGATCACGAACCCAGGGGCGGAGAACCCGCAGCTGGAACTCAAGGCCGTTCATTTCGGCACGGACCAGGTGAAAATCGATTTGTTCGGAGACGGGCCAACTGCTTATGTCGAAGTTACCTAAGAGGCTTTGGAACTCCCGCAGTTCGCTAAACTTGTTCTCCATAGCTGCAGTGAAATTAGGTTGCTGATAATCAACCCCCGCGAAGTCGCGAAACTCTTCAAAAAGATTCAAGAGGTCTACATACTCACCGCTCTCCTGTCTTGAGGTATCGGGGCTACACCCGATAAGTAGGAATAAGAAAGGCAGGAGAACAAGTCTCGAAACTGATGCAGATTTCATGGCTAGCTCCAATGAATTCAAGTTGTGGACTGAGCATGTGAAAGCAAAAAGCAGATACAGAAGTATAATTCCTGGTCTGAGCCCGAGGACGGGTCCAGTTGTCGTCTCATGGTCACGGTTTCTATTTGTGGCGGTAAACTGGAGCCACGCTGACTTAGTGAGGTTCGTTTGGCTGATAAGGGCTATTTTAGGTGCGACAGGAAGGTGTGAGCAGAGTATGAGGCATTCTCAAGACAGGTTCTGGATGTCGCGGAGTATTCTTCTTTCGGGGACACCGGGAGTAATAATAAATTGACAGGTCTCGCCGAGGCATTAACTTCTTTTTACACTGGTCGCCGCATCTTGGTGACGGGGCACACAGGTTTCAAAGGCTCCTGGCTCACCCTTTGGCTCCGGAAAATGGGCGCAACAACTGTCGGAGTTGCGTTGCCGCCGACTTCACCTCTGTCCATGTTCAGTTCAGCAGAACTTGCATCGGATGGCGATCAATTTTGTGACGTACGAACTGCGAAAGCGCTATCCAATGTTTTCGAGGAATTTAAGCCGGAGATCGTTTTTCATCTGGCGGCCCAGGCCATCGTAGGTGTTGCCTACCGAGACCCACTCGGGACTTTTGAGACGAACGTAATGGGAACCGCAAACATTCTTGATTGCGTGCGCTCGCATCCGTCTGTGGCTGCTGCAGTGATGATCACCTCAGATAAATGCTACGAAAACGTGGAACAGGTATGGGGGTATCGTGAGCACGATCGCCTCGGAGGAGTCGATCCTTACAGTGCAAGCAAGGCGGGGGCAGAAATCGCAATCTCATCTTTTACCCGCAGTTTCTTTGAAGAAGAAGAGACTGCCTGGGTGGCGAGCGCACGCGCAGGCAATGTAGTTGGTGGTGGCGATTGGTCAGAGTTTCGATTGATTCCAGACTGTGTGCGTAGCCTGCGCGACGAAGTTCCGGTCAAGTTGCGCAGCCCGCAGGCGACACGGCCTTGGCAATTTGTTCTCGAACCACTTGCGGGATACCTCCTCCTTGGCAAGCGGCTTGCCGAAGAAGGCAAGGTTTTTCAGGGGGCTTGGAACTTCGGCCCGCCGGTTGATAACACAAAGACAGTAGAGCATGGAGCTCAAGCGACGGTCGAAGCATGGGGTGAAGGCACGATCGAGCGCCTGCCGACTGCGCCATTTCACGAGAGCATGCTGCTTCAGCTTGATTCGACCAAAGCTCGCCGCTACCTAGGGTGGCGCTCTGTTGTTGATTTTAGTGAGACGATGCAACTCACCACAGATTGGTACAAACATCAGCACACCAGCGGGGATGCATCCATGCGTGAATATTCGATGAGCCAACTCGATGCATTCGAGGAGCTTCTTAACCGGGAAGTGTCATTGTGAGTTCTTACGCCTGTCGCATTTGCCATTCGCCCGATTACGAAATTGTTCTGGATTATGGTTCCGTTGTGCCTGCAGATGCGTTCCTACTGTCCTCAAAGGCCATCGAGAATGAGCAACGACTTCCCCTGACACTTGTGATCTGCAAGGAGTGCCGGCACCTCCAGACTAGAGAGGTTTTGGATCCGGCGATGCTGTTTTCGGAGTACGTGTGGGAAACAGGTATCCCTGCGTCTATTCGTCGCTACTGTCAAGAGTTCGCTGACGCCGTTTTAGTGCGTGCGGGCAACCCAGAGATGCCCTCGATCTTCGAGATTGCTAGTAATGACGGCACGATGCTCAAAGAATTCAAGTCTCGTGGCAGCGAAGTTTTGGGTGTAGATCCAGCGCGTAACATCGCAGAGAAGGCAAATGCATCTGGAATTCCGACGCGTGTAGACTTCTTCGGGGAGGAAGTTGCGCGTGAGGTGCTCGCCCAGCACGGTGAGTGGGACATCGTAATCGCCCGCAACGTGCTGGCCCACGTAGCAGATTTGCATGGGTTAATCGCTGGCCTTGGATTGTTACTCGGGCCACAAGGAACCGCTGTGATAGAGGTTCCACACCTCTTGAACATGTACCACGAATTACAGTACGACCAAGTCTTTCACGAACACATCGGATACCACAGTCTGGACAGCATCATACGGTTGTGCGCCATGCACGAACTCGCTGTTTTCGATGTTGAGCACATTTGGATACATGGGGGCACCGTACGTGCGTACGTGACGCAAGCTGCCGGAGGCCGTTCTCCTACACCGGCGGTGGCTGAAATGCTCGCCGAGGAGCAGTCTGCCGGTATCCTCGGACTTGAGGTTTGGCAGCAATTCGGCGATAGAGCGAAGACCCAAAAAAGACTACTGCGCGCCGAACTGTCCTCGCTTCGTGAGGAGGGGAAAATGGTAGTTGGATATGGGGCGTCTGCCAAAGGACAGTCGATGATCCAATTCTGTGAACTTGATGAGGGATTAGTCGCGTATGTGGCAGATAAAAGCACCATGAAAATAGGCACTCTTGCTCCGGGGTCGCACATTCCGATTGTGAGTCCGGAGCAGATGCGCTCTGATCCCGTCGACGTCGTGGTGGTATTTGCTTGGAACTTTGCGCGCGAAATATTGGAACAGGAACAGGAGATGCGGGAGCGAGGCGTCAGGTTTCTGCACCCAATTCCTGAACCGCACTATCTCTGATTCAGGACTAGTTTCTATGGGACAACTCGCAACGAGACGTGAAGAGTGCCGGATCTGTGAAAGCCGCCGGCTTTCGCGCTTCCTCGACCTTGGCTTGTCCCCACTGGCAAATAGGTTTCTTCGACAGGAGCAGCTCGATGATGAAGAGCCGAGGTTCCCCCTCGATGTTTTCCTTTGCGCTGACTGCTCCCTAGTTCAACTGCTTGAAATCGTTGATCCGGCGTTTTTGTTTCGTGACTACATCTATGTGTCTGGAACCTCGGATACGATGCGAGCACATTTTTCGTCTTTTGCCGACGAGGTAACAAAACGTTTTGCCTTCGAGCCAGACCAGCTCGTGGTCGAAGTGGCGTCTAATGACGGCACATTCCTGAGCAACTTCGAAGATCGCGGCTTACGTCTTCTTGGAGTAGAGCCGGCGGTGAACATTGCGGAGATTGCCACAGAGCGTGGAATCGAGACTATTAACGAGTTTTTCAGCGAAGAAGTTGGAGAACGGATACGCACGGAATATGGATCGGCTGCATGTATTCTTGCGACAAATGTTTTCGCGCATCTTGATGACATGAACGGGTTTGTACGGGGACTTCTCGAGGCCCTCGACCACGAAGGCATCTTTATATTTGAGAATTCCTATGTTCGGGACATGATCGACCATCTGGAGTTTGATTCCGTCTATCACGAGCATCTTTCCTACTTTTCGGTGACTGCCCTGTCGGCGCTTTTCGAACGGCACGGAATGGAAATCTTTGATGTCCAGCATCAGCCGGTTCATGGAGGTTCGCTCCGGGTGTTTGTTCAGCGTCAGGGGGCCGGTCACGTGGTAACTGACGCACCGGCCCGCTTTTGTGCAGAGGAAAGGGATTCTGGGTTATGCGATTTCGAGACCTATGAGGCGTTCGCTACTAGGGTGTACGAGCTGCGCTCTTCGTTAATGGATCTCTTGAATAGTCTGCGGGGTAAAGGTAAACGAATTGTTGCCTACGGTAGCTCGGCCAAGGGCAATACTCTCCTTAACTTCATGGAGATAGGCCCCGACGTGGTCTCTTACCTCGTCGATAAGAGCCCTCTTAAGCAGGGAACCTTTTCACCAGGCATGCACTTGCCGGTTCTGCCAGTTGATCGTTTAGTGGAAGATCGCCCGGACTACGCGTTGATTCTTGCCTGGAATTTCACGGACGAGATTGTGAACCAGCAGCAGGACTATATCGAAGCCGGGGGGCGCTTCATCGTGCCCTTCCCAACGCCTCACATCATTCCGGACTTTTGATGAAATTCTCGGGCATATTCGCACCGGGCAAGTCGGCGGGAAGGCATGAGTGTTCCTTCCTCCCGTAGACAGGTGATTATCGTTTTATGAAGTTCATTGAGCTAGAGCTACCCGGAGTCTGGCTTATTGAGCCTGAAGTCTTTACTGACGAAAGGGGGGCGTTCCGGCGTCATTTCTGTACGGAGGAATTCGCTGCGCATGGGATGGCACCGATGACAGTCCAAGGGAATCTCTCTGAGAACCTGCACTACGGTACTCTCCGTGGGCTTCACTACCAGATTGGCCCCGACGCAGAGGCGAAAACGCTTTCCTGCATGACTGGATCCCTCTACGACATAATCCTCGACCTTCGACCGGAATCTCCGACTTTCATGCAGTGGGTATCCGTGGAAATTTCGTCGGAGGACCGGTTGAGTCTCCATGTGCCGGCTGGTTGTCCCAACGGGTGGGTGACGACTTCGCCGAATACGATGATTCACTACTATATGAGTGAGATGTTTGCTCCGGAGGCAGCCCGTGGAATTCGCTATAACGATCCGACTTTCGACTTTCGGTGGCCAATTGAGCCCAAGGTCATCTCCGAGAGGGATCGTACCTTTCCAGACTTCGATCCAGGGGCCGAATGAGAGCCGATTGTAGCCAGAGTGGGAATCTTGTGATACTCAAATAGGTGGCAGTCTGTCGAAACGTAGTAATTGCGGTCTTTTTTGCCAATAGCAGGAGGACAGTTTGCTCAATCGCACGAACATTTTCATGCTTTACGGTGTTGTGATGATTGGTTATGGCGTGTGGTTTCTCTTTGCACCAGTCCACGCCACAACGCTTTATATGGGGGAGGGTCAGGCCAACATGGACGGTCTCTCGTTCATATTGAAGTGGTGCGGGCTCTTTTTGTTTGGTTTGGGTGCAGTCTATGTAGTCAATCGTGACTCGGGCGGGGATGCTGCTCGTCAGATGAGTATGGCCGCTATCGTCGTTTCATTAATCGCAATTTATTTCTCTTGGCAGGGTGCTGACGCCTATGGCCCCCAACATTACAGTTCGTTAGGACTTAATGTTGTCTGGGTTCTTTTGCATGGGTCGTTGTTGAAAGGCTCCTAAGAGAGAAACAAGCGGCACACCTGGTCAGTCGATTATTTCCGACTTCCCATAAAAAAAGGGGTTCAGCCAAAACGGCTGGACCCCTTTTCTGTGGCGGCTTTCGCCGAGTAGCGGGGGGCAGATTCGAACTGCCGACCTTCGGGTTATGAGCCCGACGAGCTACCTGACTGCTCCACCCCGCAACCAGGAGTTCGAAGGTACGCCAATGCACCGAGTCCGTCAATCAACAATAGCCAGAAGAACGCGATCGGTGATTGCATGCACGACGAAACTTGGAAACTAACTGAATTATTGCCAGAGTGAATTAGTCTGCAGGAGTTTCGTCCCAAGGTCGGGAAACCACGCAAGCATTAACGCCACCAATACCCATCGAAAGCTTGCCGGCGAGCCCAGGAGGGGCCTCCCGGGGTTTGTCGTAGACATATTCGTAAGGCGCTTCTTCTATCTCTGGATTAATTGTGTCTGCAGTTAGCGGGGTTGGATCTAGCCGGCCGTTCGCCAGACCCAGATACTGTGCCGTTAACTCCCAGCCGCCGGACGCTGCCATGCCATGGCCAAACACTCCCTTGCGAGCCGTGACCAGTAGGCTGTTTGGAAACACTTCTCGCAAGGTGTTGACCTCTTGAGAGTCTCCAGGTGTCGCAGTCGCGTGTAAGTCCCAGGTACCGAAACGATGGCCCGAGACGTTGGCGTTGTCTATGGCCATGCGGATAGCGTTCAGCGGCCCTTCCTTAGAAGGCGTGATGATGTGTCGAGCATCGGAAGTGACACCGATTCCTAGAATCTCCAGCCCCAAGGGTTTGTAGCCCTGCGTTGTCATGTAATCGTAGTCTCCGACGATCCAAACTATGGACCCACCAGAGATGTGAGTACCCAGCATGTTGGTTAATGGAAGTGACGGCGCGCCGTTGGCGGCGGCAACGTGCGCTCGGTAGAACGCACCAACGAGGAGGGGATGGGGCGCCGGGTCCGACATGCCGACGACGACCGCCTTCGCATCGCCTGAGTTGATAGTTTGCATGGCGACTTTGAGAGCGACACCAAACGAAGAGCAAGCGGCAACTGGTGCGTACGTTGCGCCGGTTAGGCCACCTATCATCGAGATCTGCGCTGCGGGTGTATTGACGATGTTCCAGATCAACTTGGGGGAAACCGATAGCCACGGCGCCTCTGGGCATCCCCATTTCATTTGAAGACGTCGAAGCCCCCCCCTTTTTTTACGGATTAGAGGAAGCTTTCCTGTTTCGATTTTGCCTTCTATCGCCATGGATTCGATCTCTTTGAACTCGGCGAGATACTGTCGCAGTTTTTTCGATCGCTGCATCCAAAACTCATCCCAGTTGGCGTAGGCGACCTCCCGTTCAAAGCTATCGGCAGGCAAAGGACGAGGATCCGGTGGAATGTTCCATTCTTCCGAAAGTTTCACACGGCCAGTTTCGCCGGCTTTTTCGTAGGCTTCGCGATCGACATTTTGCTCGGGGCTTGCCCAGAATCGGTTCCAACGTCGTTGTGCGTCTCGAAGTTCGATACTGATGTTGTACTGAGTTGGGAGATCGCCGACACCGGAGCCAATCAACACTTGGGCCGCGGAGCCCAAATCCTTCAGGGTGTCTTCAATCCCAGGGTTTTGTTCCAGCGATTGGATGAATGCACCGAGGGCGTAAAGTGTCGTACAGCCCATCTTCTGCGTTAATTGGGGAAACTTGCTTGGCGGAAAGCGTTGATCGATCCAGTTTCGGTAATCGTTGAAGTCGAAATCAGGGTTGCCAACCAAAAAAGTTGATGGGCCGAATCCGTCAAAAGCCTTGAGCCAGGATTTGCCCGACGAGAGGTTGCGAGCAAAGGAGTCTATATTCGGGCTATTGGGAGCGACGATGCCCCACCCGAAGATGCCAAAGCGTGCCATTGACCCGTTCAGCGCTTAGATGGCACGGGCGGTGCCGTTGGTGATCCGGGCTCGTTTAGCACCGGGGGGGCAGGCCGGGATTCCGGGGGTAATATGTATAAGATATCGTCGGGACGCACCATGTAAAGCTTCTCTCTGGCGATGCGTTCGATGGCCTCAGGATCAGCCTCACGCAATGGACGGATCACGCCGCGCAACTCGCGATTGTCTTGCGCCTTGGCGGAGATTTCGTAGCGTAACTGGGTGGTACGTGCACGCATCTTCATGATCGAGACTATCCCGCTTTCACCGAGCAACGCATAGATGCTGCCGAATACTGCGCCCAGTGTGATGATTAACACCGTTCGTCCGGACCGCTTCCTCTGATTGCGCGATACTAGTTTGCGTAGCTTTCGGCGTGGAATTCGAATTCGGACATGCATGTCAGTTCCCCACAGTCTGACGGAATGTCGTTGCTCCCGCAAAAGAAGCCATTTCGCCCAACGATTCTTCTATCCGAAGTAAACGATTGTACTTAGCAACACGCTCACCGCGCGAGGCCGAACCAGCTTTAATTTGACCACATCCGGATGCCACAGCGAGATCGGAGATAGTCGTATCACAGGTTTCCCCAGAACGATGGGAGACCATCACACCATAAGAACTGCTACTAGCTAGTTTAATCGCTTCCAGAGTTTCGCTCAGCGTACCGATTTGGTTCGGTTTGATTAGAACAGCGTTAGCGATGCCTTCGCTTAGACCTCGTTCTATGCGGTCAGTGTTAGTCACGAATAGATCGTCGCCAACAAGCTGCACCTTTTCTCCAAGTGCCTCGGTAAGTTTCTTCCAGCCGTTCCAGTCTTCATCACCCAGTCCATCCTCGATCGAGACGAGTGGATAAGAAGCCAACAGACTGGCGTACCAGTCAGTAAGTTGTTCAGATGAGGCATCCTCGAGACCTTCGCCTGGCAAACGATACGGTGGTCCTTCGGGGGTGCCGACTTCACCGGCGGCAACATCGAGTGCTACGTAGACCTGGTCTCCCGGTCTGAATCCTGCGGTTTCTATGGAAGCCATGAGCAAATCAAGGGATTCGCGTGCGGTTGCTAATTCAGGAGCGAAGCCGCCTTCATCCCCCACGCCTGTACTCAGCCCCTTGTCATTGAGGAGT
>PCAP01000069.1 GCA_002731215.1 Acidobacteriota bacterium
GGACTCGAACCCTCACGCCCTTGCGGGCACCGGATTTTGAGTCCGGCGCGTCTGCCAATTCCGCCACCTCGGCATATTAACGTTGTAGTCAGCGATGAGTTCTGCACGCCTAGGCACTGCGCAAAAAACGCCCCAATGTCAAAACCACCATTTCTTGCATTACGTTCTATGGGGAGGATAATAGCGGGTGTGTCTCTGGAAACCGAGGCTGAGTTGCTTCGCTATGTTGCGACCCGGTGGCATTGAGGTGTAAAAATTTTTTCTTATGCAATATGTCGACGACGTTTTAAACGCTAAAGGACGTGCCGTCTATACGGCAACGCCGACCACCACGGTTTTTGAGGCGTTGGAATTGATGGCCGACAAGGATGTCGGGGCGCTGGTGGTAGTTGACAAGGATCGTCTTGTCGGAATTTTTTCCGAGCGGGACTATGCTCGCCGGTTGGCGTTGGAGGGTAAGCGCTCTCGTGATACGCCGGTGCGCGAGATCATGACTGATGTGGTCGCCACGATTAGTCAGGCTGATTCGATGAAGGATTGCATGGAGCGCATGACTAACCAAAGAGTGCGGCATTTACCGGTTCTAGAAGATGATCGACTAATCGGCTTAATCTCGATTGGTGACGTGGTCAAGTCAATCATGTCGGACCAAGAGATGATGATTCAGCAACTTGAAAACTACATTGCCGGGCGCGTCTAACTGCTCAAGAAAAAATCCGAAACCAGAACTCAAACAGTTGCTTAACGGTCGGTGTTAGCTTCGTGCGCTGCCACTTGTCGGCGGCCTTCTTGATCACCTCGGCCTGGGTCGGATAAGGGTGGATTGTTCCAGCGATCTTGGACAGACCGACTTTGGCTGTGATTGCCAAGCATAGCTCGCCAATCATGTCGCCAGCATGAGTTGCGACCATCGTGGCCCCGAGGATTCTGTCACTCCCCTTCTTTAAATGGACTCTCAGGAAACCAGCTTCTTCCCCCTCAAGAAGTGCCCGGTCCACCTCAGAGAACGGTACAGTCAAAGTATCCACTTTGTAACCGAGATCGAGGGCATCTTTTTCGTATAACCCGACGTGAGCAACCTCAGGGCTAGTGTGTGTGCACCAGGGAACTACGAGCAGGGAGCTTCGGGCACGGCCGAAGAACAACGCGTTTTTGATCACTATGCGAGCTTGGGCATCGGCAACGTGGGTAAACTTATCAGCGGAAGCTACGTCACCGCAGGCGAAAACCTTAGAGTTTGTTGTCTGCAACCGATCATTGATCGTAATCCCTTCAGGTCCGTACTGTACTCCAGCGGCTTCCAGTCCAAGATTTTCAATGTTCGGAGTACGACCAACCGTAACCAGTAACTGATCGAACGTTTCCTCATATATTTCTCCGAGTCGCTCGAAATGGACTGAGATCTTGGTGTCATTCTGTTCGACCCTAAGCACGTTGGTGGCAAGCTGGAGATCAATCCCATCGGCTTCCATGGATTTTTGCACGATCTCAGCAGCATCCGGATCTTCACGGGGCAGGACATGCTCAGCCATCTCAAAGAGGGACACGCAACTGCCAAGTCGAGCAAATGCTTGGGACATCTCAGACCCGATTGGGCCGGCCCCGATTATGCCAAGCCGACTTGGCAGCGCAGTTAGAGTAAATATGGTTTCGTTGGTTAGATAAGTAACGTTTTCAAGCCCCGGGATCATCGGAGTAGAGGCACGCGCTCCAGTAGCAATTACAGCCCGGCGGAAGCTAAGTTGCTTGCCGTCAACCTCAATCTGATTGTTACTGGTGAAGCACCCCGAGCCGATGAAAACGTCAATCCCCAGGTCTCGGAACCGCGCAGCACTATCGTGTGGGCTTATGTCGGCACGGATACGACGCATCCGGGTCATTGCGGCGCCGAAATTGCCAGGGTCTGAGGTGACGGGCCCGCCAAAATCATGTGCTTTCCGTGCCGCATGCCAAGCGCGCGCCGCTGCAATAATCCCCTTCGACGGCACGCAGCCGACATTGAGACAGTCGCCCCCCATCAACTGGCGCTCAATGAGGGCTACCTTGGCACCTAGCCCCGCCGCACCTGCTGCTGAAACTAACCCTGCCGTGCCAGCGCCTATGACGACCAAGTGATAACGGGAAGCGGGTACGGGGTTAACCCAGTCTCTCGGATGTACGTTGTCGACGAGTTTCCGGTTGTACTCATCATCTGGTATGACGAGGTTTTGCTGCTTATCGGTCATCTGTAATCCCATTTAGCACCTGGGTAGATATCTTCGTGACGATGGTGATCACGATGAGTGTCGCAACCAGACCGAGCCCGAGAAGAGCATAGTATCCACCATCTCGTGGTGTTCCGGAGTTGCTTGCGATTTCGGCTACTGCACCCGCCAAACGACCGTAGTAGACGTACAGAAACGTCGCCGGGAGCATTGCAAGATGGGCAAAAACATATTCACGCAGTCGAACGCTAGTCAGGCCAAGGGCGTAGTTCAGCAGATTGAAGGGAAACAGTGGGGACAAGCGGAGCAAGATAACGATCTTTAGTCCTTCATCGCCAATTGCGCGGTCGATGGACGCGAACTTTTCGTAACCTTCCAGCTTCTGTTCGACCCAAGAGCGGGCACCGTAACGAGATATTAGGAAAGCTAGCGTCGCGCCCACCGAAGCGCCGATAAATACCGTGGCTACGCCGGTTCCAAGCCCGAAGATGGCACCAGCGACCAAGCTCAACAACGATCCGGGAACCATCGCCACGGTGGCAATCGCGTATCCAGCGGCAAAGGCGAAAGGGCCCCAAATACCAATGCTATCAACCCAGATCGCAAATGCTGGGCCGAGGGCTGACAGTTGGTCACCCTTGATGAACAAGGTGACAAGAATTACTGCCAGCACAACAATCTTGGTCGTGACGTGGCGTGGTGTTTTCGATGCGGCGTTGTTTGCCTGCATGTTGTCGTCCGAAGAGATTCTGGCTTTCATTTTGAGTCTAGCCCCCCAGCAAACTCTTGCATGACTCGAGTTGGTGGTCTACTTCTGGGGGCCTTGGGCCATAGAACGACTCATGAAATTCGTACTACAGAAGAAGCGATAGGGTTGTCGAGTGGACTACGGGCCGCTTGAACAAGTCTGTCCCCTCCAAAGCTTTCATAGGATGAACTCCCGAATTGCCACAATCGCCTCGGCGATGTTTTGCTCCAGCGTTCTTCCGGAAGCCTTGGTTGGTTTGAAGGAATGGTCACCATCTTCCAACCACAAGATCTTGATGGCAGGTGATAGTTGATAAGTAGAGACTTCATCAGGTCTGCCAAACGGGTCCCGCGTTCCTTGGACAATGAGAGTTGGGATTTTCAGTTCTGCAAGATGTGCGGTGCGGAGATTCTCCGGTTTCCCAACTGGATGGAAGGGATACCCTAGACAAATCAGTCCGTGAGCGCCCACGTCGTCGGCAAGCATACTGGCAATGCGCCCCCCCATAGATTTGCCACCAATTATTAGCCGACGGCTGCCAGCTAATGCCACCACATTGCGCCAACTTTCCATCAGCACCGGAAGGCGATCGGGTCCGCGAAATTTACCCGTTCGCCTCCGTTGCTGCATGTAAGGGAATTCAAAACGTATAACTCGAACCCCGTTACTAGCCAGTCCGGCAGCAAATGCCTCCATAACGGGGGAGTCCATGCCGGCGCCCGCACCGTGGGCCAGGATAAGGGTGGTATCACTGTCTGCGGGGCCGTCGTGGAGCATAGGCAGCTTTCCCAATTCGAGAAGCCTTTAACCTTTGCAGCATCACCCGGTTAAGTGAACAAAGGGCGGGCTAGTAACTGTTTCAAGGAACTCGACAATATCAGGGGTTGCGATGGTTGCCCTAAGGTGGGACCAGAACTTTTAGTTGTGTCGCGGAACCGTCACTCAAAAGAAATGCAATAGCCTATTCTGTCAGTTGATAAGATCACACTCATGACCGTCAACGAACTGTGCACACGTTTCCCGGAGATTTCTCTAGAGCTCTGTGATGAGCCAACGTTAGTGGAGTTCGCGACCACATTCGGCGACTTGCTAGCCGTGGCCCAGAAGCCAAGCAATTGTTCCACGGGTCACGATCCGGCGAATCATTTCTATCTGAAGCTGGTAGGTCCAATCACATATTTCAGTTATGGTCTCGCGACTCGTGAACGTGTAGTGGAAGACATTCAGCAATTGCTCGATGCGTATGCTATTGATCCTGAAGGGTTTGTAGCTTCGTTGTTGCCGGAGGGAACTGCGAATGCCGAGGTGAGGGGACCCGGCTGTAGCTGAGCAACGCCTCGGGCGTTCACTGTTGGTTGATGTCGAAGAGGTTCTTCTACGTACCTTGGGGCTCAGTGCCAGACGATTCGCTGGCTCGCCGACCATGCTCCACAATAAAAGCGATCGGCGGTTCCATGTTGATCGGATGTAGCCGGATGTCAGGATGGCGGCTTGTCCAGACGCGAAACATCTCGTCGACGAAACCCTGGCCGACTGCCTCAACACCTTTGAAATCGACCACCACGTTACGAAAGCGATTGAGGCCCTCGAGCAGTTTTTTGGCCTCGGAGCGTGACAAAAAACGATTCCCCGTCTCGAATAGCTTGACTACCACACGGCGCCGAGCAAGTTCGAATCCCTCGGATGATTCTGCCATTACCGACTCAAGAGAAGTGGTAGTCGACACGTCGATCTCAAATCGAATTTTTGTCCCCGGAGCGACATGCACGGCAGCGATGCCGACGTCATCAATTTCGTTGTCGACCATCCATAGAAGGCCACCACTTTCGATTTCAAAGAAATCAGCAATCCGTGATAGCAAGAAAATTCCTTCGCCGGTGTGTTCCGCGGGCATGGTGGTCAACTTTCCTTTGGTGAGTTGCCGTAACGCCTCCATGCCATCCGGCAGCCCATTCTCCTGTGCCAGATGATCAAAAATGCCCTCGCCATCGTCGCTGACTTCGAGAACCAGTCGGTCGTGTGCCTTCCGGAATGAAACCTCGACGTAACGACCGTTTGAATGGGAGATTGCATTGTTAACCAATTCGACTACAGCGGTGTGTAGGGCTCGGTCAGCGGGATCGGGCAAATCGGAAAGCTCAAGAACCTCAATGCTAACGTCGTTCCAGACGAGGTCTTCAGCGAGGCCTTGGAGTCGGTAGCGAAAGCGTTGTCGCGGATGCACGCTGCGGTACCGGACACCACGTCCGGAGCCTTCTACGATGAGGTCACCGGCATCCACCATCGATCGAAGTTGCGCATGAACTGCCTGGCGCGAAGTCCCGGTTGCTTCCACGACATTTCGATTGGCGATGCTACCCCATTCGGCCAGCAGATCGTCTATTACCGGGCGGATGCGCGAAGGTCGTGGGGACATGATTGCTTTCAGCCTTTCGACGTATAAAACGTAATGTAACCAAGCCAAAAGTACGCGGTTCTCCCTGTACCGTCAAGTTATAATATGTAAGCGTCAATATACGATGTCTATAACAATTGAAAATTGATAGAAACGTCAAGCCATATATATTAACGACAAGTTAATCGGCTTAAGCAAGAAAGTTTCCACAGGATTGGCTTTAGAGTCACCGAATCAGCTGTGATCGGCAGCAGAAGATCGCTCGGGCTACAAAATGGACTCAAAGATGGCGTCACAGGCTCGGGCTACCTTTCGCCAGTCAAAGCATTGAGCATTACGGGTTAACTGCTTACCTAGGAGCGTCGCTTCTTTTCGATTTTCAAGCGCCCAGACGATGGTCTCTACCATCTGCTCGTACGATGTATACAAACACCTCTCTCGCGCTTCGGCACTGACCTCTGGTCCCGCAAGGAGCTCTGGATAGCTCAATCGGTGCGGTAATACCGCAAACGCGCCGGAGGCCATGGCTTCCAGCACCCCGACACCAAAGAATTCGTGATTGGCGGTAGACACTGTAAGAGTGGCTTGCCCGAGTAGATATCTATACTGCTCGTAGTCAGCAAACCCTAAGTGAATCAACCGGTTACCGAATGCTTCTTCGATACCTTCGAACTCAGAGGGAATTTTACCGAACCCCTGTCCACAAATGGCTAGCTGGAACTCTATGCCACGATCTGCAATATCACCCAGAGCATCAAATAGTTCAGCTGGGTTCTTGTCATACTCCCATCGCTGATTCCAGATGATCAAGGGTGGATCTGATCGGCGAGACTTAGCTTCGGCGGGTTGAAAATCGTCAGTCTCAATGCCGACCGGTAGGATGCAGCTTTTTTGACGTACCTCATCGACTGAGTCGAGCAGATTGTATTCTGGGAAATGCCGAAGAAACCTTGGTAATGCTTCGAACCAGGCCTCGTAGTGGAAACGTGAGTTGAATGCTACTTGGGTCGCAGCAAGCATTGAGGAAAAATTCACGAACGCATAATGGTGATCTCGTTCTCCACCCTGTCGACGCATCGGTCCCGTAACATCGTCGTTCGGAAGAGGGTAGGTAAGTTGATTTTCGTGCATGTATAGGACTGCAGGAACATCCGCAGTAATTTGCCTAGTCAGTGCGAGGAACGTGGTCAGGTCTAGCATGTCCGTTGCTAGGATTACGTTAGGTTGCTGATTGTCCGCTAGGAAACGTTGGGCGAGAGTTGCTGCGCCACCGTGCATTCGCCATTTCCAGAACCGGTCGGGCAGGGTCAGTAACTCAATGTTGTGCTGGCTATGGCGCTTCAGACCGTAAGCCCACGAGGCATGACTGCCTCCGTGGTAAGGGGAAACGAGAAGAATGCGCAAATTCGGACTCCGTATTCCGGCGGGAATTGGAAATGGAAACCTAGCAGGCTGCACTTAAAGAGTGATGAGCCCGCGTTGCTTGGTACACCACCCTTCTATTCTTCCCCTTGCACCGTGGCGAGGCCTTTTCAGGGCCAACCATAGTGCAGGTTTCTACTCAGACGTTGCCTGCTCCGGATTCTCAGTGTTTTTCGGCGCCACAGGTGTAGTTTCCGTCGTTATCTTCGCGGTGGGCAAAGTGAAACGGACTACCACGTTGTACAAAAGCGCAAAAATGAAACCAGCGACCAAACCATCAAAAACCGCGTACGCGGTTCCTTGTAGAAGATCACCGAGAGTGCCACTGGCAGCGTAGCCTGGGTATATCGACGCTACTAGCGTAAGCACTGTGTCCCCGTAACCGGGGACAAGAGCGTTTATGGCGCCGATGACGAAGATGGCGGCACCCCAAATGACGGCGGCGGTGATAGCGAGTGCAACAGGAGAAAGCATCATAAGTCGACAATGGTGGAGCTTGACAACCTAGGGTTCAAGGGAAAATTGGCGGTTTTAGCGTATGCCATTCGGTTGCTTTCTCGTAAGCATAAGCGGCGCGCAATAAGGTTGTTTCTTCAAAGGGGCGTCCCACGAGCTGCAAACCGATTGGCATGCCGTCGACAAAACCACACGGCAGGCTCAAGGCTGGAATGCCAGTCAAGTTGAACGGTCGGGTGAACAGCGTCATTGCGGCGCGAACGTCCAGCGGACCTTGGGCCCCTTCTATTTCCTGAGCATCTAGGTGTGGCGCTGTCATCGCCAAGGTGGGCGTTACCATCAAGTCGACAGATTGAAAGACTCGGGCAAACTCGTCAGTAAGTCGGGTGCGAATTCTTTGGGCTTGCAAGTAGGCGTGGGCACTTATGTTTTCAGCGAGCGACAGGAACGAACGAGTTTCTTGACAGTACATTTCAGGATGTGACGCTAACGTATCACGATGCACGGTACCCCCCTCGGCGAGGAACAAGGTGATTGCCGCTGGGCCTACCAGATCGAGCTCCGATGGCATTGTTACGTCCACACGTTGAGCGCCGAGTTCTTCAAGCATATTGGCCGCTTCGCGCACCGCCTTGGCAACCGGCTCCGTGGTGATTTCAAGGAAGCAAAAGTCTGGTACCACGAAACGTAGCCCCTTCACCCCCTGGCTGATCGAAGCGGAAAAGTCGGCCGTAGGTTCGGCGGAATTGGCACGGTCGGAAGGGTCAGGCCCGGTCATTGCGGTTAGTAAGGTCGCGACGTCAGCGACCCGTCGGCCCATTGGCCCGACGTGATCAAGACCCCACGCGAATGGCATCACACCGGTGCGCCCGACACGGCCGTATGTGGGCTTGAGCCCGACGATGCCGCAGCATGCTGCAGGGATTCGAATGGATCCCCCAGTGTCTGTTCCGGTTGCGACACAGACCATGCCGGCTGCAAGGGCCGCGGCAGACCCCGAGCTAGAGCCACCGGCCATATGGTTGAGGTTCCACGGGTTTCGCACGGTCCCGAAGTGCGAGACGGTACCAGTTGTACCGGTGGCAAACTCGTGAGTATTCGATTTACCTACCAGCAGAGTACCAGCGTTGCTTAAGCGGCTGACCACTGTGGCATCATTGGTAGGTACGTAGTCGTGCAGTAATTCTGAGCCGGCGGCCGTGCGGATATTCCGAGTAGCGATGATGTCTTTGTGCACCAACGGTAGCCCTGACAGTGGGCGCGGGCGTTCCCCGCTGTCGATCACATCGTCAACAGTCCGTGCTTCCTCGGCAGCCCGATCGAGGCTTAAGGTCACGATAGCGTTCACCACTGGGTTGCAGGCTTCTATCCGCGCCTGTGCAGCTGAAAGGACTTCTTGGGCAGTAGTCTCGCCGGTAGTGATTCCAGCCACCACCTCCGCTGCCGTCGGGCACGCGGGTGGCAGTTCCGCTGGTGAGACCGGCTTGTCATCGGCCTGCGTTGTTGCCGTTGTATCGTTCGAGCTGGCCGCTGCGATGGAAGCAAGATCGAAAGCGGGTGACTCGGAGCTTGCCCAAGACGTGGGCCGAAACGTTGCCGCCGGCTCCGCAGCCCCGAGTTCTGCATCCTCGAGTCTATAGACAGAGTCCAGGAGCGCCTGCTGACTAGGTGACAGCGTGTCGTTGCTCATAATAAGTGGATACTAGAACACTCTGGAAAATGACATTTTCGGCCGGTGGCGAAATCGTACCCGACAAACGAAGCCCTCGCCGACCTTGTAAGCTTCGCGACGGTGGGACCGGGTAACGAGTACTTGGGCAGATCGTCGTCTCACGTTCTACTAGGTCGCTAGTAATTACCCAACTCCTATGACGAAGACAGGTAAGCTTTGCACGTCGCCATACTCAAAAAAGGGGAGCATGCATTTTGAGGGAAACGCGATTCATCACCGATAATTCGAGCTTGCGGCAGCTAGCGCAGGACCTCGGTGGTGAACGGATCATCGCCTTGGACACCGAATTTCTCACCGAGCGTTACTTTTATCCACGCCTTTGCCTTGTTCAAATTGGCACACCAAAGGTTTTGGCTACTGTGGACCCGCTAGCTTGTGAAGACCTCTCGCCACTTGCTGAGTTGCTCGCCGACCCTACTGTCTTGTTGCTCCATGCTGGAGCCCAAGACCTCACCATTCTAAGGCGTCGGCTTGGTTACTTGCCCAGTAAAGTATTTGATACGCAAATTGCTGCCGCTTTCCTTGGTTTTGGGCATTCGATCAGCTATTCGCGCTTGGTCGAATCATGCTGTGGGGTGAAGTTGAGCCGGTCTCGAGCGTATACCGATTGGGCCCAGCGTCCACTTGCCGATGATCAGTTGAAGTACGCGCTCGACGATGTCCGTTACTTAATGCGGGTCTATGAACACTTGTCGAAGAGTCTATTGAAACAGGGGCGACTGGGATGGGTGGAAGAAGAGTGCAGTCTGGCGCGCAACCTAGCGTTGAATGATCCCGATCCACGCGAACAATGGCGCCGTTT
Source organism: Acidobacteriota bacterium (assembly GCA_002731215.1). Lineage (GTDB taxonomy): Bacteria > Acidobacteriota > UBA890 > UBA890 > UBA890 > UBA890. Next base: position 9,760 of record PCAP01000069.1, read on the forward strand.
GTCAGGGGTGCGGGGGGCACGCCGACGACAGCTATTGGTGCTACGCGAGTTGGTGGCTTGGCGTGAGGAAGAAGCGAGACGCCGCGACCGCCCACGCCAGCACATCGTTCCGGACCGGGTTTTGCGTGAGATTAGCCAAAGCACACCGCGGTCTGTTTCTGAACTCAAGAACATGCGCGGGCTCCATCCACGCGAGCATAAGCGCTCCGGTATGGCAATCATTGCCGCGGTTGAGGCTGGCCTAGCGGCTCCTGATTCTTCTTTGCCTGCGCCGCGCCGTCGTTTGTATCTTAAGAATGACCCTGCTGTCGGCGTTGTGGCGTCGCTGGCCGACACCTACATGAAGACTCGCGCACGCGAGCTAGGACTGGCTCCACAACTGCTTGCTAACCGCAAGGATCTAGAGTTAATCGTGCGTATGATGGCTGAGAATGGTGGTAGGCCACTTGAAGAGGGGACCAGCAGTCAGGGCAACCCGGAGGTCAGGCTTCTTGATGGTTGGCGACGTGAAGTGGCTGGCGAAGACGTGATGCGGCTGCTGGCAGGGTGCATAGCTCTCCGCGTTAAAATTAGCTCGAATCGCGTCGACCTAGTTGTTGAGGACGAGAAGAATTCGTAGCTGAACACCGACTCTCTTTGTGTCCTAATCACCTCTATGAGTTGGTGCTGGCAGCCTTTCAATCTTGCCTTATTGCTTCTGCCTGCAGGCAGGTTCAGTAACAGCCAACAGGTTGAGGAGATGCTAGAATAGCGTGTTGAATAGGTACATATTTCCTATGTTTGTCAACTCAAGGGGGCGCCTTGCGTTTCAAGCCAGGCGATAAAGTCGTCTACCCGAATCATGGGGTCGGCGAAATAAAGGAAGTTCGAACGCGAGACCTCGCGGGTTCCACACAAGACTTCTATCACCTCGAGATTTACGCTAATAACACCACGGTGATGGTGCCCGTGGGCAATTCGAAGGCGGTGGGTCTGCGCAAGCTATTTGCTAAGCGGCAAATCGCCGAACTCTTCGATCACCTCAGAAGCGGTGATATCGATAGCTACTCGAATTGGAAAGGTCGCTACAAAGAAAACGCAGAAAAAATGTCTTCCGGCCACCTTTTTGACATGGCCGACGTACTCAAGAACCTTGAGCTTCTCGCGAAGCGGAAAGCGCTCTCGTATCGTGAGAAGCAGATGCACGATAAAGCCAAGTTTCTGATTATTTCCGAGATTACGATCGTCGAAAAGCAGAGTGAGGAAAAGGTCGAGAAGCGAATTACCGAAGCTGTTTTGAAGGCTATCTCGCTGAATGAACGGCGCGAGAAGCGAAGAAGGAAGAAGCGCGCGTCGTGAACGTACTTGGGGGCTCCGTCGGCTGCTGGCGTCTCCCGCTTCTATCTCCTCATGGCGCAGGCATTGCATCGGCCCATCTTCGTGGACGCCAGCGTGACTCTTTGTCGACGCACCGCTGAGCGATTCGTAGCTTTCTGTAACGCGGGGAGCACCCGATGGAGGGGGACGTGATCGTTCGCGCGGAAGTGCTCAGGACGCTGAAGCGCACTGCGGCTGAACGCTCTCGGCAGCTTGCCTCCCTGTCCCTCACCGCATAAGGTCGATCGCCATGGAACATAATCCGAATCTTCCATGGTACCGTCGGCTCCAC
>PCAP01000022.1 GCA_002731215.1 Acidobacteriota bacterium
AGCATATCGAAGAGGCTGGTGTGCATTCAGGCGATTCAGCTTGTGTGTTGCCGCCGATCGGTGTTGCTGAAGCTGCGCTGGTGACGATTCGCGATTGGACTCGGAGGTTGGCAATCGACCTCGGTGTCGTTGGTCTGATGAACATTCAGTTTGCGGTCGTCGACGACGAGGTTTACGTCCTTGAGGTTAATCCCCGTGCGAGCCGAACGGTGCCGTTCGTCGCCAAAGCAACTGGTGTGCCGTTGGCGGGGATTGCTACACGGCTGCTACTTGGTTCGACGCTACCTGAACTCGGTCTCACCGAGGACCCACCGGTGCACTCGGTGTTTGTGAAGGCACCGGTGTTTCCCTTTGATAGATTCCCAGGATACGACCCGCTCCTGAGTCCGGAGATGCGTTCCACCGGTGAGGTTATGGGTGCTGCTTCAACTTTCGGTGTCGCTTTCGCTAAGGCATCCGCTGGCGCCGGAATGCCCCTTCCTTCTGAGGGCACCGCATTTATTTCGGTGCAGGATGGCGACAAGCCGGCTGCTGTGCCGATTGCGGCGACCTTGAGAGAATGTGGTTTTCGACTGCTGGCAACTAAGGGTACGCAGGCTTTCCTGGCTAAAAATGGAGTCGAAGCAGAGGCAGTCTATAAGGTCAATGAGGGGCGGCCGAGTATCGCCGATTACATTGTTAATGGGGAAGTCCAGATCATTATCAACACGCCGCTGGGAGCGGAGTCTCGTTTCGACGAGAAAGCAATTCGTGCCACTGCACTTGATCACGGACTGCCGTGTATCACTAACATTGCCGGTGCTGTTGCTGCGGTCGAAGGCATCCGGTCGATGAGCCGTGATGATGCACCTGTGGCGCTCATTCGGGAATACCAGGTAACTCCAGTCAGCTAGCTAGGTACTTGTCCGTCCCCCTGCACAGTTCTTTTGCGGGGACTGTCAAGAACGCATCCCCAGTGACCTTTTTGAGCATCCTGTTCGATAGGATGCCCATGCTAAGATCCAACCTAACCAAGGTGCGCTAGGCCGCACTGCTTCCCCATGAAGAGCTGGAGCTGGTTCTATGGATCCTTTCTCGACCCCTGAGCTAGCCTCGAACTCCCACAGGCAGGGAATTAGGGACATTCTTTTGGTTGTGGCGCTGATCGTGGCGATGATTCTCGTCTCTATCTTTGGCGCCATATACTGGCAACCGGAGACGACGGGGGGAGTGATGCTTGAACTTGGTGGAGCGCGTCCCGTTGGTCTAGATGCCGGCTCACCAGAAAATACGATTTCCCGGGTACTCGATCATGTTGGGCCGACTGTGGTCCTTTTGATGGTTCCTTCGACCCGTCGCAGTGGCTCTGGGGTAGTTGTCCATGAAGCTGGTTACATTCTCACCAATGCCCATGTGGTCGAAGATGCTCAGACAGTTCTTGTAAGTTTCACTGATGGATCCGAGTTCGACGCTGAAGTGCATGGCGTTGATGTGGCTACCGATCTTGCCGTAATCAAGGTTAAAGCTGGCAGGTTAAAGGCTGCGGCTTTAGGCGATTCCGACCAAATGAGGGTAGGTGAGTTCGTCGTCGCGGTTGGGGCTCCATTTGGTCTGGTGGCAACGGCAACCAGCGGCATTGTAAGTGGCTTGCATCGCAGCGGACTCGGCATTGCCCGCTATGAAGACTTTATCGTCACTGATGCACCAATTAACCAAGGCAACTCAGGTGGGCCTCTCGTCAGCCTGCGTGGTGAGGTAATTGGTATTAATACAGCCATCATCGCGGGAAAGAACGGACAGCGTGGCCATGGCAGCTTTTCGGGGGTGGGTTTCGCTATCCCTATTAATGTCGCCCGTGCCGTGGCACAGCGTCTGATTGGGGATGTGGGGTTGATGCCGCGGGTTGAGGCCAGCGATGCTGCTAGTTCTGTCTCGACTAATGTCTTGCCGTCTTGCACGGATGGGAAACATGTTACTGGCGTCCACCAGCTGGAAGCGTTGCTTTTTGCTGAAGCTGTTTCAAACGGAAAACTCCGTTCACTTACTCCTTAGTACAATGGCCGTAACTCATATTAAGCACGCCAAGATGGTGTTCGGATCAGTTGTGCTGAGTGAGCCTGGGGCCTCTTGAATCGCGAGTCTTTTCGCCTTCTGCTCATCGGGTCGACGGTGGTCGCCGGTGCGCTGACGATCTGGTTTGGCATACCACTGTTGCAAAGTTGGAGCACACCCAGAATGGAACGTGTCTGGGTTGTGTCGTCCCGTCTCGGGGACGATATGGCCTCCATATCTCCGAAAGAGGTGTTCGCTGGGGAACCGGTAAACCTTTACGCCGTCGTGGAGACGACACTGCATGGACGCAGGCGATTTTTTGGGCCGGTTGATCGTATGCGGCTCGGGGAGTCGGGCACCGAGGTTGTTGAAGTAGAAGCGTGGAGCACGTGGTGGAATGCCCTGGAAATTCTTTGGTTCAAAGTTGAGCCTGTGTATGGGTTCGATAATGAAAACTTCAAAAGCGACTTTGACCCGGGCGATATTCGCTATAACGAGACGTTCATGCTGGCTTGGGGATTTCGTGACCAACACGCTGCCGATACGATGCCGACGGGCGACGATTTTCCACGCGTTGACGTTGGCACGATGCGCTTTAAAGCTCAGGCAGTTGTACGTGATGTCCGTGACAGGGTGCTCGATGAAGCTGCATCTCCTGGACTAGAGGGAGTTCACGCCACGATGATTGCCGAACAACCTCATCGGGTGACCGTACGAGCGAGTGGTGATGCTCTCGGTATCATACAGGGGTACGCTGGGTTGCCTTATGTTCCAGTTAACAACGACCTGCTTGCCTCTGCTCATCCAGCTGGCCGTTTTATTGGGGGAACGATTCTCGACTTTTGGATCGCCACCCAACGTGCCCTCGGTGCAACTGACATGCAGTTTTTTGGATGGGGGGAGCTGGGGGAATGGGGTACGACCGTGGTCGAAGAAATGTTCCTTGCAGAGGATGGTATTTACTACTACACGTACGATCCCGTTCGCCCAGTGACCTTCGATGAGGTGCAGGTTGGAGACCTTCTTTCGATCGAAGACCATGTTGGCGTTCTCTATCAAGACCGCAGTCCAGGTGGTGGGGGAGACGGTGTTTTGAATAAATGGGACCGGTTGTTGGGCGGATACTTCGAACCATTGCGAGACATGCCGGTGGAAGAAGCATTCCATTCCGGCATAACCGTTTACCGGTTGGCGGTTCAAGTTGATCTGGGCGCTGACGTCGCACGGTGACAACGTCAGGTTATCGGGAGATTGATCACACCGCAGACGTTGGGTTCGAGATCTGGGCCGACTCAATCCCGGGTTTGTTCGCGGAAGCTGTCCTTGCCTTGAGCGAGGTTTGCTACGAGAGAACTGCCGTGCTTTGGGCTGAGGAACGAAGCATGGAAGTTCGAGGCACTGATCCAGAGGAGCAGCTCGTGCGCTGGTTACAGGAAACGTACTTACAGCTGGAATCCGGCCTGTGGCTAACTGCAGCGGCAACGAACGTAGTGGTCAAGGGTGAGATGGTAAAGGGAATCTTGCATGGAGAACCTATTGATCCCGCTCGACATACACTTCACTCGGAAATCAAGGCGATTACCTATCATGGGCTGAAGATCGTTCGCGAGCATGGTTTGTGGCGAACTACGGTGGTTGTCGATGTCTAGGCGGCGATCCGTTCGATTGCATCAGATTGACGAGTACTGCTGGGAGATTCCCCCATCCTCGGGGATGCGGGTTCCAGGCCGAATCTTTGCCAGTGAGCGGTTGATTCGTGACATAAAGACCGACAAAAGTGTGGAACAGGTTGCCAACGTTGCCTATTTACCGGGAATCGTTGGGGCATCTCTTGCCATGCCCGATATTCACTGGGGATACGGGTTTCCGATCGGCGGGGTGGCTGCGACTGACCCAGCCAAGGGAGGCGTCATATCGCCGGGAGGTGTTGGTTATGACATCAACTGCGGGGTTCGTGTTCTGCGTACCGAATTACGGAAAGAAGACATCGAAGGACACGTTCCACGGCTTATGGATGCTTTATTTGACACTGTGCCGGCCGGTATTGGCTCATCTAATGCGATTAAACCGTTATCAGTTGTCGAAATGCAGAAGCTGCTATCGGCAGGGGCTGAATACGTTGTTCGTGATCGCGGGATGGGTAGCGAGGAAGACTTAAAGCATACCGAGGAGAACGGTTGTTTGGCCGATGCTGATCCTGGCCATGTGTCGGAGCGCGCCATCGAGAGGGGTCGCCGTCAACTCGGAACACTTGGTTCTGGCAACCACTTTCTTGAAGTTGGTATTGCCGATCGTATTTTCGACTCCCGATCGGCTGCCACACTAGGAGTCGACAAGGGAACAGTGTGCATTCTTATCCACTGTGGCTCGCGAGGTCTCGGCTACCAGGTTTGTGATGACTACCTGTCTGTGATGAATCGCGCGGTTATCAAGTACGGTATCGAACTTCCGGACCGGCAGTTATGCTGCGCCCCGATCGAGTCCAAAGAAGGAGCTGCCTACCTTAGAGCTATGGCTTGTGCGGCGAACTATGCTTGGGCCAATCGCCAGGTGATAACGCACCTCGCCCGAAAGTGCTTTATGGAGACCTTTAGCATCGGCCCCAAAGATCTTGGGATGAGGCTGATCTACGATGTGTGTCACAACGTTGCCAAATTTGAAGAGCATACCGTTGATGGTCAGTTACGAACCTTGTGTGTTCACCGCAAGGGGGCGACCCGAGCCTTTCCGGCTGGAGATTTGAGAATTGCCACAGATCTGCGTGCAATCGGACAACCGGTGTTGGTTCCGGGAGACATGGGTCGTGCCTCATACGTTCTAATAGGGGCACCGGGCGCCTTGAAGCACACTTTCGGTTCGACCTGCCATGGTGCCGGACGTGTCATGAGCCGCGCGCAGGCAAAACGCGAGAGCCGCGGCCGTGATCTTTTCGGTGAGATGGCGCAACGCGGTGTCACCGTTCGTGCCGCCGGTCGACGTACTGTGGCGGAGGAGATGCCGTACGCTTATAAGAACGTTGCGGATGTTGTCGATGTTATGGCGGGTGCCGGTGTTTCCGACAAGGTGTTTCGACTCAAACCCGTTGGTGTGATCAAAGGTTAAAGTAAACAATGTTGGCAGGGAAGCGAAGAAGAGATTGATGGTAGAAGAATCTAAGAAGAGAACGAATCGTCCAATGTTTGAGGACGAACGGCCAAAGCAGCCGATTTCTGCGCCGCGCGGAGTCGATCGAGCTTGTGCTACCTGGGACGCCGAGGCGGCAAAGCGGATGCTGATGAACAACCTCGACCCCTCAGTAGCACTCGATTGGAAGAATCTTGTCGTTTATGGCGGTAGTGGCAGAGCGGCACGGAACTGGCGATGTTATCGGCAGCTTGTCACGGCACTTGAGTCGCTTGGGCCTGACGAGACATTGTGTGTGCAATCCGGTAAACCTGTATATGTGTCGCGGACATTTCCTGAAGCACCCCGTGTGATAATTGCCAACTCCAACTTGGTGCCGCAGTGGGCGACGCAGGATGAATTCGATCGCCTCGACGCACTGGGCTTGATGATGTACGGACAGATGACTGCAGGCTCTTGGATTTACATTGGCACACAAGGAATTCTCCAGGGGACCTATGAGACGTTGGCTTCGTTGGCCCAGCAGGAATTCGATGCCGATAGTCTCGCTGGCCGCTTTATCCTTACTGCTGGGATGGGTGGAATGAGTGGGGCCCAGCCGCTCGCCGGGACGATGAACGATGCAGCGATCTTGGTTGTCGAGGTCCGTGCCGACCGCATTGCTCGGAAGGTCAAAGAAGGTTACTGCGACCGGATGAGTGCCGATCTCGATGAGGCGCTAAAGTGGATCGACAAGGCTCGGAGTGCCGGTAGAGGCCTATCGGTTGGTCTCGTTGGCAACGCCGCTGAAGTATTCGCTACGCTCGCGAAACGGGGTGTGGTCCCCGATGTGGTGACCGATCAGACTTCTGCACATGATTTGCTCGACTATGTTCCGGTAGGTGACCTTGACGAGCTCGATACTCTGCGAACCGACAACCCGGACGAGTACAAACGGCGCAGCATTGAGACCATCATGTGTCACGTTCAATCAATTCTCGATTTGCAGGCGCAAGGGGCAATTTGCTTTGATTATGGCAATAATCTGCGTGGCCAGGCTGAGGCTGGTGGGCTTACCGTTCGTGATGACGAAGGCCATTTTCTCTACCCAGGATTCGTTCCAGCCTACATTCGGCCGCTATTTTGCGACGGCAAGGGGCCTTTTCGTTGGGCTTGTTTGTCGGGCGACCCCGCGGACCTGAAAGTGTTGGATGACGAGCTTCTCCGTGTGTTTCCTGACGACCCAGTGTTACAACGTTGGGTGCGTATCGCGCGCGAACGTGTACCCCAACTTGGTCTACCTTCACGTATTTGTTGGCTTGGCTACGGAGATCGAGCAGTCTTCGGTGCTGCCATGAATCGCCTTATCGCTGACGGGAAGCTCAGCGCACCCATCGCTATTGGGCGTGATCATCTTGATTGTGGCTCAGTTGCTTCCCCGAATCGTGAGACTGAGGCGATGCGTGACGGGTCGGACGCGGTTGCAGATTGGCCATTGCTAAACTTCGGGATGAATGCAATTTCTGGGGCATCCTGGGTTTCTTTTCATCATGGTGGTGGTGTCGGTATGGGTTACTCGCTGCACGCTGGCATGGTGATCGTTGCTGATGGCACTGATGCGCGTGCTGAAAGACTCGATCGGGTGCTCACCGTTGACCCTGGTATGGGCGTGGCACGCCATGCCGACGCTGGTTACGTTGAGGCGATTGATACAGCGGTGCGACATGGCGTAAAACTTCCATCGGTGGATCTAGAGAGTTGTTGATGGAAGACCGACTGGAATGCGCCTCGGGCGAGAAGCCGCAGGCGACGCTTGTCGTGACCGGAATTCGTACTTGCCTGACAATGGCAGCCGGTGGGGGAGGCCCGGCAATTGGAGAAGTTCAGGAGCAAGTTGGTGATCTTCTCGATGCAGCCATCGCGGTGCGAGGAAAAGATTTGATCTATGTTGGACCAGCGAACCGTTTGCCAGCAACGATTCGAGTTGCGCCTGACGCGGTGCGCGTTGATGCGGGTGGTGGTGTTGTCCTGCCAGGTTTCATCGATTGCCATACTCA
>PCAP01000070.1 GCA_002731215.1 Acidobacteriota bacterium
ATCCAAAGCCGAAGGTCACTGCACCGAGCACGTGCTCGTCCTGGTGCACGCTACCTGAGGTGCGGGCGCGCGGGTTGAGGCCGAGCGTGAAATGGCACAAGTGGGTGGCGACCGGGTCACCACTCTCAGCGAAGTACGCGCGCAGCGCATCGGCATCGTCGCCGCCTTCAAAGTTGACAATGACACCGTCTTTGATCTGCAGAGTTACTGGCGCCTTGGGCAAGCGGCCCGGCGGGATGTTGCCGTCAACAACGATGGTTCCTTGGATCGTGCTTTCGACCGGAGCATTGGCCACGGAGACTCCGGGGAAAAAATCGGCTTGTCCGGGTTCCGTAGCCATTCCGGTCCCGAGATCAATAGGCCTGTCGCGCAGGTCGAAGGTGATGCTCGTGCCATATGGTGAAGTCACGCGGCAAACCTCGGTGCCTTGCCATAATTCACCGATGCACGTGCCGACCTCTATCATCCGATCGTAGTCGACGTCACGGATGCCCTCGATAGCAAAGTCCTCCATTCCATTCACGTTAGTCGCGGCGATTCGCACGCCAGCTTCTAGCGCTTTGTCCGTGGATGCCTTTGACATAAACATGGTTTCGCATACGCCGATCACCACGTCGGCTCCGGCTATTGCCGCGATCGTGGTTGCGTCAAGCTCGCTGGCATCAGTTGGTGACATGAATGGAATCAACAGAAGCGACGGGCGAGCACCTGCCGCGATGCCAGCATCGAAACATGCCTGGGCGACCTCAGGATCAGTCTTGGTGTCGGACAGAATCAGCACGCTCTCACCGGCTTTTGTTCCCGACATGCGGCGCACGGCAATGTCGCCGAAGTCTTTCCAGCGGGAGCTCATAACGGGTAGTCCTCTAGTTCTGTTCCTTGTGGCGTGACGAAAATACGAAAATCGTTGGTTTCCGAATGCAGGCCTGTCAGTATTTGTTGCCCGCTTGTTGATGCATGGTCCATTCGTTGTGTCTGGTGATTGGCGTGAAGCACGTGGGGCACTCAGGGCTCAAGGCCGGTTCCATGCCCAAACATGCAAAGTTTACTCGCAGGGTGGATGGTTGACGAATGCGAAGTACATTCGCGTGGGAACGAACGCCGAGTTGGCCAGCCCCCCCGGTGTCATGGATGTATATTGGCGCCGCACAGTTGGAGGACTGAATCCTCAAATGAGGAGCGAAGGGTGCTTGCATTGCTGGGGCCATTTCCCCATTAAACGCCAAGCGAACGGGCCTGAGGTTTGAGCTGGGAGTCGTTTTTAACGCTACGCCGTAATTCTGGTAGTGATGGTGATCGAGAATGGGAAATTTAACTAACTTCTTAGTTTTGCACTCGTTTTGTTTCCTGTTCGTTTGTAGCGGCGTGCTCGCGCAGCCTGCGTTGGGTGACGGGCAATCTACCTCCTCCCAGCAAGAAGATGCTCAAGTAAAGGAACGTGTTGTCGTGCGAGCACGGCCGTTGGATTCGGTGGCTGCGTCAGTGACCGTCATCGATGAAGAAACTATAGAAGAGGCCAACGTACGGACCGTGGCTGAGCTGTTGGAGTATGTTGTTGGCGCGCGAGTCCTGTCTTCCGGATCGCGCGGTGGCTCGGCGACGATACAGTTGCGGGGCGGTGACCCTAATTTCGTCCTGGTGCTTCTTGACGGTGTACCGCTCAACGACCCGACGGACGTCGAAGGTGGTGCAGTCAATCTGTCGAGTCTCCCCACTTCTAGCGTGGAGCAGATTGAGGTGGTGCGTGGCCCGCTGTCGTACTTTTATGGATCGACCGCGCTGTCCGGAATCGTCAACATTACTACGCGTCGTGGCACGACTGAAAAACCTCAAGTGCGAGCAAGCGTTGAGGGTGGCAGCAGCTCACTGGTTCGGGGTGACATCTCGGTGGCGGGTATGGTCGGTGGTGGTGATTACTATCTGGGCTTCGATTGGGAGCAACAAGCTGGTCATGTTGGGGACGATGAGTTTCAGCAAGCAAACTTTCAAGGGAGTTTTACGGTGCCGGTGCGTGAAACGGGGACGCTGCGGCTCAGCACACGCGCGGCCTTGTCGGAGGCCGACGATTACCCAGAGTCATCCGGTGGCCCAATGTTCGGTTCCGGCGATCTACGCCATGCTCAGGTCTCAGAGCTTAACGTTGGTGCCGATCTGCATTGGTCGAACACCGACGTTTGGCGCAATCGTTTTATCACTAGCTATTATCGTCGTGGTATGGACCGCGAGAGTCCAGGCGTAGGTTATTTCGTTCCCCCGTCGGTTGAAGCCACTTCATACTGGCACCTTCGTAGCGGTTGGTTGACCACCTACGATGTTTCAACAGTGGCGCGAATAAGTGCAGGCCTCGATGTTGATCACGAGAACGGCAATAACGACAGCATGTTGTTTTTGCCGCCGTTCTTCGGTGGTGACGTCAGTGGTGACTATGTTTTGTCGCGTACGACTCCAGGAGCGTTTGCCGAGACAACCGCAAGTGTCGGTGATCTAATTGTCGAAGCTGGTTTACGAGCTGACTTTCCTGAAGGCAGAGATACTGAGTGGAGCCCGAGGGTTGGTGCTCGTTATCCAGTAGGCCAGAGTGGAACGGAAGTCCGCGGCACGGCAAGTCGTTCTTTCAAGTTACCAAGCTTCTTTGCCTTAGCTAGCCCGCCGCAGCTTGGTGGAAACTCCGCGCTGCGCCCCGAAACTAGTGTTGGGGTTGATATTGGCATTGATCACCGTGTCACCGATTGGAACTTAACAGCCTCGTTTACGGTTTTTTGGATTCTCTACGAGGACCTGATCGACTTCGATTTCGATTTGTTTCAGAACATCAACAGAGACGAAGTAAGCGCAAAGGGTATTGAGTTGTCGTTGCGTTGGGACCCTGGCCCGAACGTGAGGGTGTTTTCTGACCTGACGTACCAGAATGCTGAAAGCCCTGTATCTGAGGAGCCACTGCGTAACTTGCCCGAATGGGCGGGCAGCGTCAGGGTTGGATTTCAACCGATTGAGCCGCTGAAGGTTCGCGTAGAATTAAGCTTCGCGTCGGAAAGCTTCGACGTGCAGCTTGCTGTTCCAGACAGGACGTTGGTTGATGGGTACGGGCTTATTGATCTCGCTGCAAGCTGGGACCTGAATGCTACCTGGACAATTCTGGCCCGTGTCGACAACTTAACAGACACTGACTACGAGCACTTCATAGGGTTCCCACAGCCCGGGCTCATTGGGAAGATTGGTTTCAGCTACATGCTTCGTTGAAGCAGAAATAAAGACTCTACTAACAGCGAACCAATTCGCTTTTCCCAGAACCAATCGACAGCACCGGTGAGGTTGCAGGACTCAGTTTACACAGCCTCTTTCAACTTAGCTGTGCTGTTTTGTCCAGGAATTCTTCCGCTAATTCGACCGGATGAATCGATCCGGGCTCTGCAAACGGTAGGTGGTTATCTGTCACTTAGTTTGTACAATCGAACGGTGTTGAGCGCGAACGTCGCCGCCGGTGTATTCAGCTAGAGTAAGGGTGGAATCTCCTTCTGGTCCGGAGGCTCTTTCCAAGAGACATCATTGCAATTCCCAAGGGGGCAAAGTTGCCAAACAATGAAAAAGTTCTGATAGCTGGTGAGTGGCGCGATGCTGACGCCGCAGGGACATTTCGGCCAATTAATCCGGCGACCGGGGAAACTCTTGAGTGGTCCTACCCAGTTAGTAGAAGAGCTGACATCGATATTGCCCTTGAGGCGGGGAGCGCTGCCGCCAACGAACTACTGCATACCCCGGTCGATAAGATCGCTGATTTTCTGAAGCACTATGCTCACCTCATCGGAGAGAGTTCGTCAGAGCTCTCTAAGGCAGCGAACCTCGAAACAGCGTTGCCGGTGTCTCCGCGCTTCGTTGACATTGAGCTGCCGCGCACCATCGACCAGCTTTGCCAGGCGGCCACGGCGGCCCGCGATCGCGGCTGGACAATGCCCACTATCGACACAGCCACCAATATTCGATCGATGCATGGACCGCTCGGTGCCCCGGTGGCTGTCTTCGGCCCAAACAATTTCCCCTTTGCCTACAATGCCGTCGCCGGTGGTGACTTCGCTGCCGCGATTGCGGTGCGAAGCCCGGTCATTGCCAAGGTACACCCAAGCCATCCGAGGACTTCGCAACTCCTCGCCGAGGTTGCCTTTCAGGCGATTCAGGACACTGGCCTCCCTCCAGCCACGTTGCAGATGGTCTACCACATGGCGCCTGAAGATGGGTTTTACCTAGTGTCACACTCGCTCATCGGAGCGACTGGTTACACTGGTTCACGCCACGCGGGCTTGGCTCTTAAGGCAGCCGCGGATGCCGCTGGCAAGCCAATTTACCTGGAGATGAGCAGCGTCAACCCGGTGTTCATTCTTCCGGGAGCGCTACACGAACGGGGAGAAGAAATCGTTGATGAGCTGCATGCCTCCGCCATGGTAGCCACAGGTCAGTTTTGCACCAACCCGGGCATCGTCGTGCTGCAGGTCGGTGACGCAGCAGAACAGTTCATTGCCGCCATGCGCAGTCGCTTCGAAGATGCGGATGCTGGCGTCTTGCTCGGGCCTGGTGGGGTGCGGGTGGTGGGAGACGCGGTTCAGTCGATGCAGAGCTCAGGCGCCGAACTCGTGACCGGCGGTGCCCCGATTGAAGGTGGTGCGTGTCGCTTCCAAAATACATTGTTACAAGCTTCTGGCGAAGACTTCCTGGCGGATCCTGACGGGCTTCAGGAGGAGGCGTTTGGCAACGCTAACCTCTTCGTCGTTGCTACCGACGACGATGAACTGGAGCAGATTGCCGGTCGCTTCGCGGGAAATTTGACTGGTTGTTTGTACACGCATTCTGCCGGCGATGACGACTTGCTCTACGAGCGCATCGCGCCTCATCTGCGTCGTCGGGTGGGACGTTTATTGAACGACAAGATGCCGACGGGTGTTTCGGTGGTTCCCTCGATGAACCACGGTGGACCCTACCCGGCCACTGGGCACCCCGGCTTCACCGCGGTGGGTATTCCGGCATCGCTTCTTCGTTTCTCGATGCTGCAGTGCTATGACGAGGTCAGGGAGCACCGGCTGCCAGTTGAACTGCGTGACCAGAATCCGACGGGAAATCTCTGGCGCAGGATCGATGGAGCCTGGACACAGGCTGATGTGATGGCACCAGATGACAGCTAAAGAAAACTCTTAAAAAACAACTTTCAAGAGAGGTTTGAATTATGAAAATTATTAGCGCAGACGAAGTACACGCCGCTCTTAGCTATCCCGGTTTGGTGGATGCTCTGCAAGAGACGTTTGCCAAGAACTTCAATCAGCCACCGCGACAGGTTTTTTTGCTAGATGACGCAGACAATAACGACGCATTTGCATTGTTACCCGCCTGGAACGACAAGATTATTGCGGTAAAAGCATTCACCTATTTCGAGGGCAACGCAGCACCATACGAGCGTCTTTACTCCAAGATCATGATATTTGACCGTTCCCACGGGGAGCCTTTGGCTTTAGTAGATGGCACCACATGCACATTTTGGCGCACGGGTGGCGTCTCGGGTTTAGCCACGCGTTTGCTTAGCAGGGAGGATTCTTCGACCATGTTGTTGTTGGGCACGGGCAATCTATCTACCTACATGATCCGCGCCAATGCCTCTGTGCGACCTCTAGAAAAGATAATGATCTGGGGGAACCCCGATGGCCTTCCACCAATGGCGGAAGCTCAAGCTGTGATCGACGAAGTGTCAGCGGAACTTCCTGAGATCAAATTTTCGGTGGCTACCGATCTGGAAGATGCCTGTGGTGAAGCAGACATTATTGTGTGCGCTACTGCCTCCCCTGACATATTGATCAAGGGTGCTTGGATTAAAGAAGGTACCCACCTCGACTTGATCGGCAACCACCACGCCGACAAGAGGGAATGTGACACCGAGGTGATCACGAACGGGAGAGTCTACGCAGACAGCTACGTTAACGCCTTCAAGGAAGCCGGGGAAATTCTAGTGCCCATTAGCGAAGGCGTTTTTAGTAAGGAAGACGTTGTTGCTGAGTTGGCCGAGATGTGCTCAGGCAAAGCTACGCTCCGAACCAACGACAAAGAAATCACCGTGTTCAAGGCGATTGGTCAGGCAGTAACCGACTTGGTGGCTGCAAGTATGGCTTATTCAGCGTCGGAATAGTCTTCTCACGCGTGCGCTGGGGCTGCTCCTTGCGGCCGGGTAGCGATGCAGTTGCGGACGATTCCAAGAACATGTTCACGTTCATCACCCACCAATGGCAAGCGCGGGGGCCGGGTTCGCTCGTGTCCGTAGCCCAGCTCCTGGCAGGTGAGCTTGATGTACTGCACGAGCTTGGGATGAGAGTCAAAGCGAAGCATGGGCATGTACCAGCGGTAGATCTCCAGCGCCCGCTCATAATCTCCTGACATGGCAGCATCCCAGAGCGCCCGATTCTCCTGAGGGAAGGCATCTACGAGGCCGGAGACCCAGCCTGTGCAGCCGAGCATGAAGCTTTCCAAGGCCACATCGTCAAGTCCGGCGAAGATCAAGAAGCGGTCGTTAAGAGCGTTGAAGAGGTCTGTAATCCTGGGGACGTTGCCCGAGGCTTCCTTAATAACGACAATGTTTTCGACGTCGATTAGCTCCTTGAACATTTCGGGGGTGATGTCGACGCGATACACGGGCGGGTTGTTGTAGCACATGATGGGGAGGTGTGTGGAATTGGCTACCGTCCGGAAGTGGGCAATGGTTTCTCGAGGATCGGAGTTATAAACCATCGCCGGTAAAAGCATGATTCCATCGACTCCAGCTTCGCCTGCCGCCTTTACCGTGTCACAGGCACCTTGAGTGGTGAACTCGGCAACTCCGCTGAGAACGGGGACCTTGCCACCAGCAACCTCAACGGTGGCACGGAGTACTTCCACTTTTTCGGACAACGTGAGAGACGTGCCTTCCCCAATGGTGCCCAGCATCACGATTCCATGAATACCATTGTTCAATAGCGCTTCCGTGTGCTTCTGGGTGGCCTCGATGTCAATGGACAGGTCTTCTTTGAATTGTGTCGGTATCGCGGGGAAAACGCCCTCCCAATTGACCTTTAACAGCATGTCATCCTCTTTTTTTGTGTCTTGTGAACTCTGAGCCTTGACGGTATCCGGTTTTGGGTAATCATGCAGCTTTGTGGGCTCGATTAGCAGACCGGGTTCGTGACAAAGTTGGTTCAGTTTGTCCGAGAGCCGACCTGCGGGTCAAGCGCTCGTCAGTTCCCACGTAATGAGTAAGGAGTGCCATCATGGCCGCCCCAGTGCGCATCGCTCTTTTCGGTAATTCTCACGCGGAAGCCGTACAGCTGCCGGCACTGGCGCACATTGGTGGCAACGAGGTAATCGGCATCGCTGGCTACGACGCGGAAAAGGCAGTGGCGAGCGCCGAACGTTGGGGAATCAAGTGTTCGACTTCCAACTGGCGAGAGCTTCTGGAACTCGATCCTGACCTTGTGATAATCACCACGCCGGTCGACCTACACTATGAGATGGTTCGTGGGGCACTAGACACAAGTGCCTCTGTGTTATGCGAGAAACCCTTCACGCTGGAGGTCTCACAAGCGGAAGAACTCACGGAACTTGCCCAGGGTCGCCTGGCTCTGATCAATTATCAGCTGCGTTGGAACCCTTGTCGTCGCAAGATGCGTTCGCTATGCCAAGCTGGTTTTGTCGGCAAGCTACTGCATGTGCGCGCTGACCTTGTGCTGGACACTCCAGGGTTCGCGACACGGCCATATAGTTGGTGGTCTCAAGCCCCCCGTGGAGGCGGGGGGCTCGGCGCCACTGGTACGCACCTAATCGATAACATTCAGTGGATGTTCGGGCCGATCAAAGATGTGAGTGCTCGACTTGAGACCTTTGTAAAACGACGTGAAGATGCCCAAGGAGTGGAGCACGATGTCACTTCCGATGATTTCGCCGAACTGTCGCTGAAACTAGAGAGCGGAGCCCACGTACATTTCACGGTGAGCTTGGCGTTGCGAGGAGTTTCCCGCTGGTTGTTCGAGCTTGCTGGTAGTGAAGGGAGCCTCTGCCTTAACCGTGAGCAGGGCTTGGTTGGGGCTAAACACGGGGAAGAGTTGTTGCCGATTGAGAGCGAGGTTGCTTGGTTACCACCGGAGCATTACGGCATCCAGGGGCGTGGACCGTTTGCGGCCCTTGAGGCACCTTTTCTGGCTGCCGTGGTCGAGGCTGTTGCGGGTGGTCAAACGCAGCTGAAGGAAGCTGCTACGTTCGCAGACGGCCTTGCCAACGTGCGCATCCTTGACGCTGCACGCCGATCTTCCCTGACTGGCGGAGGCTGGGTCAGTTGTCGATAGACCGACTATCCGCCTGCGAATCCCAATAGACGGGGGAGGAACAGGGTGATCGAGGGGAAGAAGGTAATAATCATTAGAGTGGCGACGAGGATCAGCAGGAATGGAATGAGCCGTGGCACGACCTCCTCGATCGCTGTTCGCCCGATACCGCAAGCGACATACAAGCAGATTCCTACGGGAGGCGAGATCATTCCAATGCCCACGTTGGCAGCAACCAGTATCCCGAAGTGAATCGGATCCATGCCGAACTGCTCAGCTACTGGCACGAGGATTGGCATCAAGATGATGATAGGCGGAAGTGCGTCCATCAACATCCCAAGGACCAGAAACACGATGTGGACGAACAGCATGAACACGATCCAGTTGTAGGCGTAGTCGGTGATCAGTTGTGCCAGCAAGTGGGGGATGCGCTCAAACGCGAGCACGAATGACATCATCGACGCCGTTGCCAAAACCAACATCACCACCCCTGTCAAGGATGCCGTCTTAAGCAATACTTTTGGAATGTCTCCAATGTTGAGCTCGCGATAGACGAACAACGACACAAAAAATCCATAAACCACTGCTACAGCTGATGCTTCAGTAGGTGTAAAAACGCCGCCGTAAATACCTCCTAAAATGATGACGACCATCAACAACGGCAGCAGGCCAGCGCGGATGACACGCAGCTTTTCAGCCCAGGGCATGGGAGGTTCCAACGGCAATTCCATTTTCAAGGCGAAGAAGTAGGCGAGGGTCATCAGCGCCACGCCATTAATTGCGGCAGGAACAATTCCTGCGGCAAACAGTCCGCCGATTGATATCCCTGCAACTACTCCGATGATGATCAAGTCAATTGCAGGTGGCACCAGAGTCGAGACTCCACCGGCGGCAGCGAACACGGCGGTAGCGTAGGCGCGTGGGTACTTTTTGCGCTCCATCGCCGGCAGCGCGACCGAACCAATAGCCGCTGTGTTTGCACTAGGGGAGCCGGAGATACCTGAAAAGAACATTGTGGAAAAGATCACCATTAGTGCCAGGCCGCCGGGGATACGACCGACAAACACATTGGCCATATCAATAATTCGCCGCGCCATGCCGCCGTGCGACATCAGGGTGCCGGCCAGAACGAATAGCGGGATCGCCAGTAATGGGAATGAATCGAGTCCAGCCAAGAATTTCTGTGGCAGGACGACCAAAAACTCGGGAGAGCTGTACAGCAAGCCAGCCATTGCTGACATGCCTAGGGAAATTCCAACAGGTACAGACAACAGGAGCGTGACAACCAGAGTAACTACAATGGCGAGACCCATAAGCTACACCCCTGGCCCGGAAGGAGTCGGCGAATTCGAGTTTGACTCTTCCGTGTCCAGAAGCGCGTGCTCATATTGAGCCCGGTCTTCTGTCCGGTCTTCTTCAACGTGAACAGAAGCTGTTCCAGCCCACCAGTTTTTTATGACGTAGTAGAGCATCAACACGCTGCCAACCAAGGCGGAGGAGTAGGGGATGGCCATTGATATTCGCGTGCCAGGAGCAATTTGATCACGCACTGCAAAAGTGAATTTAGCTGACTCCCACGCAAAAACCACTAAAAACAGAGAAACTAACGCAGTGGCGATGGTCCCGATTGTCTGTCGGGTGCGCTCGTCGAAATAGTCGACAAAAAAGTGCAACGCGAAGTGCGAGCGTACTTTGAATGCGTAGGCGGCACTCAATGACGCCAACCACATCAGCAGAAAACGGGCGAGCTCTTCTGACCAGGGCAGCGAGGCTTGCAGCACATAGCGGGATACGACTTGTGCGAAGGTCACGGCGACAATTGAAACTAGGATCAAGCAGAGGATTGCTTCTAGTGGCTTAAATCGAGAGGTGCTCATCGGGAGCCAGTTATTTCTTCGATGACCTTTATGCCACCCACACTTTCTGCGTTGTTGCGGTAGACACTTTCGACTCGTTCTCGAAACAGGTCGCGGTCAACTTCAAAAAACTCAAGCCCCTTTTCTTTCAGTTCGTTGAGCGCCTCGGTGGTCATCGATTCCATCGCCAGTCGTTGTGCGGCCACGGATTCTCGCCCAGCTTTTAGCACGACTTGCTGAATATCCGGTGACAATTGATCGTAAAGCTTGCGGCTGAAGATGAACCCGGCCGCCAAGTACATATGGCCGGTGTACGAAACATAGTTGGTGACCTCGTGGAACCGTTCGTAGAGAAGATCAACGTGATCGGTCTCGGCGCCGTCTACCACACCTTGCTCCAGGCCAGAGTACAGCTCACCGAATGACATCGGTGTGGCCTGCGCGCCGAGCGTATTAAAAGTTTCGACTAGAACAGGGCTTGACATCACACGAATCTTGAGACCCCGGAAATCGTCCGGTGTGCGCACTGGATGCTTTGAGTTCCAGACGTTGCGTACTCCGGAAAACCAGTAACCGAGAACGATGGCTTCAAGCCGCTGCTCGATCGCGGCCGTGATTCTTTCTCCCGTTGCTCCGTCGAGTACTCCATAAAAATGATCAAGGTCGCGAAAAATAAACGGGAAGTTGAGGAGTTCGGCTTCGGGCGCAAATGGCGCCAGGCCGCCGCCGGCACTTGCTGCGGAGCCGGCCAGCGCACCCAGTTTGACCATCAGGCTGGCCTCTTCCTCGGTACCGAGCTGTGCGTTTTCAAAAATCTGAACCTCAACACGTCCCCCAGTGTCGCGCTCAAGAATTTCCTTAAAGACTTCGAAACCCAATTGGTAGGGGTGCTCAACGCTACCGTTGTGGGCGACTTTTAGAACGACCGTATCGCTTCCAGTGGTGCAGCCTGCACCGGCAACCACGATCAGCACGACAGCGAACATTGCCGTCCAGTTCGACACATACCGGTAATCAGTAGGCTGCCGTGCTTGACTCAATGGTGATCCTTGTTGGTTATGCATGGATTCAATCCAAGATATGCGGGAGCGCCCATTATAGCTAACTTGGGAGAGGTCGAATCCCGTCCATTTTGTTCACCTTGTACAATTTTAAATGGTGGACATCCTGGCCGCGAATTGGTACTTCAAGCATCCGACAAAGAGTTACTCTCACCTGTTCAACCATGCCGCTATTATGAAGACCTTGGATTTTCTAGTTGTCTTAGCAAGTGTGGCTTGCTCTCCGTCCACGGTGTCGGATTTTGCCACCCGTGATGCATTGAGCCTTGATCCTTTGCCCCGCCGCATTTTGTATGAATCGATTACCGACAATGGCTCGGAAGTGTTCTTGATCAACGAGGACGGTACTGATCGGGTAAACGTAACTAACCGGGCTGGTTACGACGGCATGCCTAGTTGGTCATATGCAGGTGACGAGATCCTTTTTGTTTCCGACCGCGACTCTGATGTTCGTGCTCGTGACGTTTACATAATGCGTGCCGATGGTACCGACGTGCGCCGCATCACGACGGACGGTGCCGGCTATTCGTTCCCCAAGCTTTCACCCGACGGTACCTACATTGGTTTTGATGCATCTCGCGGCTTAGCCAACGCCCAGGTTTGGATAATGAATTCCGATGGGGACAACGTCACAAGGCTGACATACAACGATGTCGACGAAGGCTACGTGTCCTGGAGCTCTGACAGCACCAAGTTGGTATTCGATAGTTTCCGTGACGGTTCTCCTGAGATTTACCAGGTCAACATTAATGACCTCGCGGTGACGAGGCTGACCCATTTCACAGCTCACATTGGTGATCCACGGATGTCGCCTTCCGGAACGCAACTGGCATTCGAGTCGGGGATGAGTGGCAACTCCGAGATATATGTGACTGCTGCAGATGGTTCGAACCTCGCCCAACTTACCGACAATCCCGCTGATGATCGGGCTCCTGCAATTTCTCCTGATGGTTTACGCGTGGTTTTTTGTTCGGATCGGGGTGCGCCGCCTGAAGCCTTCGAGTTGTTCGTCATGGACATAGATGGCACCAGACTGACCAAAATCACCAATACAGGCACATCGAACCTCTATCCGACATTCGCGCCACAGGGCTTGCTGGAACGGTGAGCTACGATTTGTACATACGAACGAAATAACCAAACGCTTTGGAGACCAACAAAATGAAGCAACACGCTTGGGCTGTGCTCATTGCTGTACTGGTAGGCACGATCGGTGTCGCTTGTAATGGATCTGGAGAAACGTCGATAGGGGATTCGGGGCCGGTGGGTACAGCCAACTATGGCGACTTGCTCGAACTGTTTCTTGAGTTTCGTAGTGTCGAGACGCCGACAACCAATACTGGATTGCCCGATTACACTGTCCCAGCGATGTCGCGGCAACGTGATCAACTCAATGGGATGCGTGAGCGCCTGGCGGCCATGAACATCACTGATTGGCCCGTTGATCAACAGGTGGATTACCACTTGGTGCGCGCCGAGATGAATGGCCTCGATTTCTACCATCGCGTACTCCGACCCTGGTCGCGGGACCCTGGTTTTTACTTGCAGACGCAGGCGGGCGCCGGCCCGGTCCGAGGGGCAACGGTGCGTATTCGCAACCTGCCGCTGGATACTGAGCGGATCGTCCAGGTTCGCCGAGATCTCGAAATGGTCCCCACAATTTTGGGACAAGCACGTGGGAATCTGGTCGATGTGCCAGGGGACCTTGTGGTGCTAGCTCTCCACTATCTGCCGGCAGAAGTTGGGTATTTCGAGAATATCGGCGTCGCAATGCAAGAGCATCACCCCGAGCTTGTGCCATTCGCTGAAGCCGCTAGCGCTGCGGTGGTCGACTATGGTGCGTGGCTCGAGGCGAATCGTTCACGGATGACGGCGCCCGCTGGCATCGGAGTCGATAACTACAACTGGTGGTTCAAGAACGTCCAACTGGTGCCGTACACGATGGAAGATTTCATGGATATCGTGACCCGCGACGACGATCGGCTACAAACGTTCCTCGCCCTTGAGCGTAATCGCAATCGGGCACTCCCCGAGCTTGAGCCGGTCGCTACGGGAGAGGAATGGCAGCGTCGCAAGAGAGAAGGTCTCGAGTTCGCGATGCAGTTCCTCGAGCAAAACGACGTCGTCACAATTCCCGATTATCTGTCGGCGCTAGGCTATCTCGGTCGCGGCCCGTTGGCTTCTGCTCCCCAATGGCCTCGCCCAGAAACAGATTTTTTTGATCAAACTGGCGATCGGGAGCCTTTGCCTGAGTTGTTCCATGAGTTCATCGGCCATTACCTGGATGGGCAGATCGTTGGTCGTGATGATCGACCGATTCGTGGCACTGACCGCCTATACGCCATAGATATGGTGCGCTCAGAGGGATGGGCGTTTTCCCTTGAGGAACTCATGATGCACGTTGGCTATCTTGACGAACGGTCACCACGCTCGCGCGAGGTTGTTTACTGGCAGTCAATTTTCCGTACCTGTCGTGCTATCGCCGACATGAACATGCACGCGAACATTTTCACTCTCCAGGAAGCGATCGATTTCTGTTACGAGTGCGCCCCTAACGGATGGTTGTTGCCCGATGGCTATCATGTCTGGTACGAGATGGAAACCAACCTCAGATTCCCCGGTTGGCACTCAGGGATGGTGGTTGGCAAGTTCCAGTTTATGAAGCTGTTCGCCGAGTTGGTGCGTCAGCGTGGTGAAGAATTCGAGTTACGCGGCTTCATTGATGACTATCTAAAGTCCGGTCGCATTCCGTTCTCATTGATCCGCTGGGAAATGACGGGGCAGACCGATGAAATGGAATGGCTTCTATCCGATGGTGGATTTGAGTAAGGCAAAATGGGCGCTTGTTTAGAGTGAGCCTGGGGCTCCCCATGTAGTGCCCCGACTCATCAGTGCATCGTTTGTCCGCCGTTAGCGTAGAAGTTCGCACCCGTCGTGTACTCCGCCTCGACCATGCAGCGCACCATCTTGATGATGTCCTCGAATTCGCCAAGACGTCCCATGGGCAGAGTTGCAACTTCCTTTGCCAATCCTTCTTCCGTGTCGAGGTCATAGCGTTCAATGACTTCGCGGGTCTTGACTGACCCCGGCACCAGACAGTTGACGCGAATTCTAGGAGCGAGCTCCTGTGCAATGCACTTGGTGAACGCGAAGATGGCACCCTTGGCTGCACAAAAGTTGGCCCCGTTTTTCCGGCCGACCTGCCCGCATGGTGCACCCAAATTGATGATAACGCCCTCGTGATCAGGGTTGTGAAAGACGTACTCCTGGCTGCATACGAAATGGCCGTGCAAGTGCGCTGAGATCACAGCGTGCCAATTCTCGTCGGTTAGCTCGTTAAACGGTGCATCGCGATTGATGCCAGCAGTATTAACCAGGATATCGACCCGGCCGAACTTGTCGATCACGGCATCAAACATCGCTCGGACTTCGTCACGATCGGCGACGTTTGCTTTGTACATCATGGCTTTTGATTCGTCGGTTGTTTCGAGAACCTCGCTGTACACAGCTTGGGCATCTTTTTCCACGATGTAGTTGATGCAAACACCGAAGCCTCGCGCGGCAAAATCTTTGATCATTTCAGCGCCAAGGCCGCTAGACGACCCTGTGATTACGACGACCCTG